>CBIHNR010000166.1:0-12611 GCA_966211215.1 uncultured Pedobacter sp. | reverse complement strand
CATGCCGGTAATCTTTGTAGCCGAAAGTTACCTTACCGTCTTCCATTGCCAGGATCCGATGGTTACTGATAGCGATCTTATGGGTGTAGCGCCCCAGGTACTCCAGCACCGAATGAGGGCGGGCAAAGGGGCGTTTGGCATACACCACCCAATCCTTTTTGTATAAAGCGCTCATCAGGGGTTTCTCTACAGGAAGTGCCTTCTTTTTTAAAAGCGCCATGAACTTGCCTTTAAAAAGTTTGCCCATGGCTTCTACCGGGAAAAGATATTTACCATCGCTTTTGGCGATTTTCCATTTTCCTTTTCGGGTCAACCCGCCACCGGGAATAATACAATGCAGGTGTGGATGGAGGGTAAGGGTTTGTCCCCAGGTACGCAAAACGGCAATCATGCCGGTTTGAGCGCCCAGATGTTTATGGTCCCAGCCCATAGTTTCGATGGTTTTCCATGCAGCTTCAAATAGGGTGTCGTAAACCTCTTTGGGCTTATGAACAGCCAGCGGGTTCAGCAGGTCCGGCAGGGTGAACACTACATGAAAATACGGTACCGGTAAGAGTTCCTCTTCCCGTTTGGCGATCCATTCTTCCCGCTTGTTGCCCTGGCATTTGGGACAATGGCGGTTACGGCAGGAGTTGTAGCTGATACGCAAAGTGCCGCAGGAAGTACAGGCATCGATATGCCCTCCCAATGCTGCTGTTCGGCAAGCTTTAATGGCCGATAATACCCGCAGTTGCCAGGAGTTGATAGCAGGATGTTTTACGGCCGCAGGCCAATGCTCTTTCAGGATTCCGGCCAGTTCTATCCCTGCCACTACTTAGCGTAAAGGGTATCCAGTGGACTGAATGGCTTTCTTCTGCCGCTGGCTGCCACATGCAGGTAGATCATGGCCGTTTCAATACATTCATGCCCCAAAAGATCTTTTACCGAAACGATGTCCAGTCCATCTTCCAACAGATGAGTGGCATAGGTATGGCGAAGGGTATGCACACTTACGTCTTTGCGGATATTGGCTGCCTTACAGGCCTGGTTGATGGCCCATTGCACCCCGCGCTGGGAATATCGGCTGTCGAAATCGCCTCCTTTTTGCCCTTCGGGCTTGCCATTAAAAAGCCACAATTGCGGGTTTTCTGCGTGGATGTACTGTTTTAAGCCCCGGACAAGCATCGGTGAAAGAGGCAGGTAGCGGTCTTTCTTGCCTTTGCCCTGGTATACGTGGAGCATTTGGCGGTCAAAGTCAAGATGGGAAAGCTGGACCGCCCGGGCTTCGGCACAGCGCAACCCGCAACCGTAAAGCAGGCCGATCAGGATGCGGTGTTTGAGCAATTTGGGTGCTTTCAGCAAACGCCGCATTTCTTCCCTGGAAAGTACTACTGGAAGTTTTTTGTCATGCTTAATGGAGGGCAGCTCGATCCGCTTGTCGTTCAAACCTGCCAGCCGGAAAGCAAAGCGGAGTCCGTAAACGGTAAACTTGAAGTAGGAATCCGACGGGGTGTTGTGTCTCTGCTGGCAGAGGTAGAGATAATCGTTGATCTGGTCGATGTCCAGCTGGGTGGGTAGCTCGTTGAAATGAAGGGCTATATGCGCCAGGTGCAAGGCATAGTTCTTTAGGGTACTTTCGCTCTTGCCCGAAAGGGACACTTTTTGCTGTAAGGATGCATAGAGTTCTGCAAATCCGGCTATATTAGCACAAGCAGAATCAACTTGAGTTGGCTTTTTTTATTCATAATTATCATGTTGGGTCTGCTAATTTACGAGATGGAAAGGTCGGCGATTGGAAAAACTACCGAAGGTTTCGTACAACATGGTATTGCAAAAAGGGGGGCTGACACAAAAGATTTTTAAAGGCAACTTTTTTGATGAGTATCTTATTGATGCTTATAGGAGCTTTGAGGGTGAGGATAGATTGTCCATGTATAACATCGGCTCTGTAGCTTCGGTGGTGTAATGTCATTCCGCTGCTTTCTATTATATTAGCGCTGACTTGAAAGCGACGTACAATTAATGCCACAAAGCTACAAGCTTAACCGTTACATGAAAGCATAAAAGCCAACAATGCCACCAATCGACCTGAAATCAGATTTTGATTTAATATTATGGGACACAATAGCACCTTTCTTTGAGAATTTGGGTTTTAAAAAGCAAAGGCCAGAATTTTGCGAGGGTGACGAGCGACGTAACTCAAAGCTTCAATGTCCAGAAAAGCCAATGGAATGCATATGACTCCAACGTAAGCTTTACTTTTAATTTCGGATTCTACAACTCTGGAATTCAAAGAATAGCATGGAATAAAGAATCACAACTTTCGTTTCAAAAGACAACTGATTGTTTGGTTTACTCGCGAGTAGGTGTCTTTTCTCATAACAAGGATCATAGGTACGAACAAAATGCAGATTTAGGTAAAGGCCAAATATTTGAAACGCACAGCGCAAACCTTAACTGTTACGGGCTATTATAGCGACACACAATGAAAAACCTGCTGATATTTCTAATAACGACTTTGACAACATCGGTTTTCGGACAAGTTGACCTAAAACAAAAGCAATCTGCCTTTTTACCAAAAGGATATTTGGTTTTTGAAAGAATAAATGGCGACTTAAATAAAGACGGGATTGAGGACTGTGTTCTTATCATCAAGGGAACAGACAAAGGTAAAATCGCAACAGATGAATATCGTGGAAAGTTAGACCGCAACCGAAGAGGTATTATCGTTTTGCTCAATAAAAAAGGCCATTACGAATTAGCAGTAAAAAACTACAATTGCTTCTCTTCCGAAAATGAAGACGGTGGCGTTTATTTTGCACCAGAACTATCTATTGAAATTAAAAAGGGAAATTTGTGTGTTCACTATGGACATGGCAGATACGGATATTGGAGATACACGTTTAGATTTCAAAAATCAGATTTTGAGTTACTCGGTTATGACCAAAGCGACAATAGAGGCCCAATTACTAATAGCCAAACGAGCATTAACTTTTTAAGCAAAAAGAAACAGGAAAAAGTGAATACGAACGAAAATGCCAAGGGAGACGATGAGGTGTTTATAGAAACGTGGAAAAACATAACAGTAAATAAATTTATCAAATTATCGGAAATCAAAGACTTTGACGAACTTGATATGTCCGTATATTGAAAAATAACAGCTCATAACATCCGTTTTGCAAAAGTAAGGGTTCGTGCTTCTATGACAGTGAAGTGCTAAATCCAAGTTCTGTGCTTCTAATAAGTTTAGTGCTTGATAATCCCTACAACGCCAAGCCCAAACCGTTAGGGGCAATTTAACAAGACCACATAAGCTATTGAACCACTTATAAATGAAGACTCTAACCAGAGATGAAATTTCAAATATATCAGTTGATCTTGCATTGGCTTGGGGGCAAGACTGGCTGAAACCAATACAATCAAGATTAACAGCAAAAGTAGACTCACTATCTTCTTCCGATTTAGATGAATATAACGCCTTAAGCCAAGAGGTTTTAAAAGTCGGGTTTGGATTTATTTCAACGACTTTAGAGGACGTATGTGACAGGAGAGCAACGATTAAGGAAACAGATTTGAAAAGCGCGCTGATAAATGAAATGATAAGTAAGTTTCCATGGTTAAGTAACGACAATCTAAAAAGAATTTTATCTCAGGGGCTTTATTATTCGTGGAAAGACGGACTCGGAGATTGTATAAAATAAAGCCGCCGCCTAACAAAGTATTGAATTATACGAATCAAGTGAGGTGGATTCTATTACTTTAGTGCTAGGCGAAGTGACCAGGTACTAATTCCGCACAATACAATACAAACCCGTTACCGGCAAGTAAAACGGCCGGCCCTATAAACAAAGTAAAAAGGACTTTAAAACAAAGCTCCCTAGCAAAGGGCTTTCTACGTTTGTCTCATTAAAATTTAAAAAAAATGGTACAAACTAATTACAACGGGAAATTACAAAAACCAGTAGGTTCTGACTTCAACGCCACATCAACAACTACAGACGTAATCAGGGAATCGGCCTTGCAGGTAAGGCCGCCATCGTAACAGGTGGTGACGGTGGACTTGGTTTAGAAATCACCAAAACATTGACTTCAGCAGGAGCAACGGTTATCCTTCCCGCTAGAGATGCGGAAAAAGCAAAGGAAAATCTAAAAGGAATTGCCAGTGTAGAAGTAGAAATATTAAACTTGACAGATCCTGTTTCCATTGATGCTTTTGCTGAGAAGTTTTTGGATTCGGGCAGACCGTTACATTTGCTTATAAACAACGCGGGTGTTATGTGCACCACTGCCACATTTTAAACTTGACAGCTTAATTAATTTAGTGTGGCAATAATGGCAGCAAACAAAATGGTATCCCCCCGTGCCATCCTCAAATTCAGTTATTTATAGTACTTTTAATAGGTAAATGTTTTGACGCCCAAATGCGGCAGTTCTAATAATACCAGAACATTGTACGTCATAATAATTTGCACCTGCTAACTCATCTAACTATGAATAAATCATTTTTACTTTTTTACATTTTGTTGCTATCGCTCAATTATACTTATGGACAAATGCAGCAAGAGAAAAATTTGGAAAGTTCCCTTGATAGCTTAGTATCGCAAGAGTTTAAACCCCGCGAGCCTGGAGTTTCAATATTGATAGCCAAAAAAGGACAAATAGTTTATAAGAAAGCATTTGGCAGTGCTAATGTGGAGCTAAATGCCCCTTTACAACCAAACATGATTTTCAGGATTGGTTCTGTAACTAAACAGTTTACGGCAATAGGCATTTTGCAGCTGGTTGAACAAGGGAAAATTTCCCTGCAGGATAGTGTACAACGGTATATTAAAGATTTCCCATCAAAAGGTTTTACAATAACTATTGAAAATCTATTAACACATACATCCGGGGTTATCGATTATTCAAATGCAGATACCACGCGTAACCCTTATATAGAAAGACACGACTTTACGCCGAAACAGTTAATTAAATATTTCAATTATCAACCTCTGGAGTTTAAGCCGGGCACCAAATACAACTACTCCAATTCAGGTTATGTGCTATTGGCCTATATCATCGAAAAAGTAACAGGGGAAAGCTATCATAGTTACATGAAAAAAAATGTGATTATACCAGCTGGCTTAACTAATACATTATATGCAAATGAACACACTATTGTTCCCGGAAGAGTTACAGGTTATACCAGGGACAGAGGATTTTATGAAAATTGTGAGTATCAATCTATCTCAATTGCTTATGGCTGTGGCGATTTAATGTCTACTGTTGAAGATTTATATAAATGGAACAAGGCGTTACTGGAATATAAACTGGTAAAAAAAGAAACTTTGGATAAAGCCTTTACTCCTTTTAAACTAAAGAACAGCCAATATACCAGGTATGGTTATGGATGGTTTATAGATAGATTGGATGGAAGTAAATGTATCCATCATGAAGGGCAGATAAATGGTTTTATAGCCGCAGAAAAGTATTTCCCCGCAGAAGATACCTACGTTGCGATATTAACAAATGTTCAGTCAGGAGAGGATACAACCAGTTTTAGCGACAGACGGTTCCGATTGTTTGAACGCATTTCTGTAATGGCTTTGGGCAAACAACATGTAAAGGAAGTGGCTGTAAGTGATTCTATTCTGAACACTTATACTGGAATATATGAAGGGACCACTAAACCTTATGGAACGCTGACAATTTATAAAAAGAATGATAAATTATATGCAGACCTTTCTAATGGTACCGGACGTAATATGCTGTTGGTTGCTGAATCTGAGACAATATTTTTTCTACCGGATGTCAGACGTATCCGAACCACTTTTGAATTCGTAAGAGAAAATGGTAAAACGGTAAAATTAATCGCTACCCAGGAGAAAAAATATGAATGGAAGAAGATTAAGTAGATTGAAAGGTTTGGGCAAAGGCTAGCCTAATAAAAGGTGGTGTTAAGAATATAATCCCGCACATTACAACCATTGAATGTTACTCGCAAGTTAACCGACAATTGCAATGAAAAGCGTAATCTCAATTTTTTTACTTTCCCTTACTCTGGCAAGCTGTGCTGTCAAACTCTCAGAGGACCAGAAAAATAGCCTTGTCAGACAGTTAAAAGATATGGTTGAGATTGACCAAATTGCGCTCAACAGGCGAGGCAAAGATTTTACTTCAGAGCAATGGCATCAATACCAGGATAGTGTGTTAGCTAAAAATAAAATGTATGCGGAGGCAATGTTTAATGAATACGGATTTTTAGGGGTTGACAAGGTTGGAAAAGAAGGCTCAAAACATTTTTGGCTGATAGTTCAGCATTCTGATAAATACCCGGATTTTCAAAGGAAAGTACTAAAATCAATGAAAAGAGAAGTTAAGAATGGAAATGCAATTGCTGGCGACTACGCCTACTTATACGACAGGGTTAAAGTGAACGCCGGAAAAAAGCAATTGTTTGGAACACAAGTCAGTTATGATATAAAAGGGCACCCATTTCCCAAAAACGGACTTATTGATTCAGCTAACGTTGACAAACTAAGAAAAGCATATAATTTAGAGCCTCTGAAGGATTATTACGAGTTAATTATGAATTATAGTAAGCAAAAAAGATGAGTAAAGCATATGTGAAAATATGAGATTATAAAAAAATGAACCTTGCAATGATATCCAACTTTATCAAACCACATTATAATAAGTGAAAACCACCTTCTCAGCATTTATTTTAGCTACATTTTTAGCTGCCTGTACAAGTAATACACGAAATGAAGCGAAAAATACGGCCAGGCAAAATATTAGGCCCATTAAATCCGAGCGTCCCTTTATCGATATAAACAAGTTTAAGGTGAGGCGATTAAGATTCTTCGATATTGAGAAATGGGGATATGAGGAGACAAATGCCAATTTGATAAAGCTCTCTAAAAATGAAGTGAAGCAATTCTTTCAGGATTCGGCCGTAAATAAAAGTCCTCACAATGTTTATTTCTATTTTACTATTCAAGAAAATACCTCTGAAAGAAAATCCATTACTATACTTGAAACGGACGAGTCCTGTTGCTGTAACTTACATCTGCTCACATACAATAAAAACAATAAATTGATAAGCGACAACATTGTGGCTGGATCTGGAGGCGACGGAGGTTGGGGGCTAAGAGCCTATGGTACATTTTTATCAAAGTTCACATATCAACTAACAACTGTTGAAGAAGAAACAATAATAGATGCCCCAGATTCGACCGAAACAGAAGTCGATTCAATTATCGTTAAATTTAAAGTGGATAGGAATTTGATGTTTCAAAAACAGTCAGAAATGAAATATAAGTACAACAAGGTTAGGAAGCAGTAATGAGCAAAAATCAAATTCTATGAAAAAAAGACCAGGCTTGCTATATTGAACTCTCAACAGCGAGGAGGTAAGCGAAAATTCAGAACCAGTAACAAGATACCTTTTGAGCTTTATTTAGCAAAAAATAGACTTTCCCACCGCTTTCGGTTGAATTTCAGCAGTTCAGAAGCTAAAAATTAGGTGATTCTGACAGTTATTAGCGAATTTAAAGTCCTCAGACTTCAGATCTATCCCCAACAATTCTCCATTTTTCATTCCCTAATCGCTAAAAAGCTATAAATTTGGCGATATGCAAAGAGAAATTCCCGAAACCAAACGAAAAGCCCTTAGAATAAATCTTGACCCTGCTATTTACGGAACGTTCGCCGAGATTGGAGCAGGACAGGAAGTTGCACGTAATTTTTTTACCGCAGGGGCGGCTTCGGGAACCATCGCTAAGTCAATGTCAGCTTATGACATGGTTTTTAGCAATTCTATTTACGGAACCGAGAAGTCGGGGAGGTATGTAAGTAAATCGAGGCTTGAAAAAATGCTTGCCCATGAATTTGACTTGCTTTCTGAACGCTTAATTGGCGATAAATATGTTGGACATAAGTTTTTTGCATTTGCCGATACGGTAAGTATGCTTAATTTTAGCAAAACCAACGACCCTCATGGATGGCTGGGGCTAAGATTTCAGGCAACTCCGGGTGGCGAGCCAAATGATATAATTCTGCATGTAAGGCTTTTAGATAGCGATAGTAGCCTGCAACAAAATGTTTTAGGTGTTATTGGAGTAAATTTGGTATATGCCGCCTACTTCCATAGTCATGATACACAGTTAATGATTGAATCGCTGGTGGATAACCTTTCTGTCGGCTCGGTGGAAATAGACCTAATCAATTTGCGTGGCCCGGTATTTAAAAACGCTAACGACCGCCTTGTTAACCTATATTTGATAGCAAAAGGCTTTTCGGGAGCTGCAATTTTCGATAAAAATGCAAATGCTTGCCAGTCGAAAGATTTGCTTTACAAAAAAGATATCATGATTTTGCGTACCAAGTACAGGCAAAAGTCAACACCTAACTTTGATCTGTTTAATCGTGCTGTAGAGCAGTTTAAGCGTTCGCCTAACGTGAAGGAAGAAAACCTGATTGTGATGATTGAGGTGTTGATGAGTAACGAATTAGGATTGGAGCAACATCGCGAACTGAGCACTGCAGAGTTGGAAGACTTTGCAAAACGTGCCGAAGAGCTTTGTGCTACCGGCAACAATGTAATTGTATCTAACTTCACCCGAAATCATAAAATCGCCCAGTATTTATCGAGGGTAAACCCGCACAGTGTGGGTATTTCTACTAACATCGCTAACCTTAAGCGTATCTTCGATTCTGCCAGCTTCAGCGAAAACTATACCGATGAACTATTGGCTTACGCCAGCGACCTTTTCAGTCGAAACGTTAAGCTATACGCTTATCCTTATCTTGACAAGAAAAATAACCAGATCATTACTACTCGCAATATGCCAGTTTCGCCCGAAGCCAAGCCTTTGTTCGAGTTTCTGGTAAATAACAAGTACATAAGCAACATAGAAAGTTACGACGAAAAAGACGTTAAAACCGTATAGCACTCGTAAGGTTATAAAGGATATCATTTTATTAACTGGAACAGAATGCGCCCCAAAATAATCTATGTTTATGATGCCTTGTGCGGATGGTGCTATGGCTTTAGTCCCGTAATGATGGCGCTAAATGAGGTATACAAAGATACTTTCGATTTTGAAGTTATTAGTGGGGGGATGATGATTGGCGCTCGAACAGGCCCGGTCTCAGCCGTTGCTCCTTACATATTAAGCGCATACAAGTCAGTTGAAGAAACCACTGGTGTGAAATTCGGTGAGGCTTATTTACAACACGTGGAAAAAGGTGAAATGATTCTCGATTCGGAAAAGCCGTCTATAGCCCTCTCCGTATTCAAATCTTATCAGCCCGACAAAGCCCTCTTATTCGCTCATGATATACAGCAGTGCATTCATTATGATGGGAGGGAACCTAATGATTATCATTGGTATAAATACCTTGCAGTTAATTTCGGGATAAATCCAGATGAGTTTATTCATAAAATGCATCTGGAAGAGTTTAAACAAGCCGCTTATTACGATTTTGCACTGGCAAAACAATTACAGGTAACCGGCTATCCTGCCGCATTTATACAGTCTTCAGACAGGCAATTCTACATGATAGCCAAAGGCTTTGCAACCCTGGAAACGATGGAACTACGCATAAAAAATGTGATGGCAGAATTGAATTAAAGGCATAAATACCTGTCAGGTTTTCAAAACCTGACAGGTATTTATCTGTTTTTTTTGCTAGACGCTCGCCTCTGCTCCACTTTCTGAATTAACCGGAGTAGATTCATCCTCTTCGCCCTTCATCCTCTGAACAATTTTTAATAGATCCCTTGATACCGTATTAATAAAATCCAACTGCTCGGTAATCAGCCGGTTATCAAAACTATCTTCAGCAATTTTTATGGTGGATTCTGAAACTCGAAGCTCAACTTCAGTAAACCTGTCCTTATCCGTATTAAGTTTAGCAATAGAGTCGCAAAGCTGATATAATGCTTTTCTTAGCGTTTTAACATGCTGAGGGTTTACCTGTTTGGTTTCGCCGCTTTTAATCGAAGCAATAAGAGTGGCAATGTATGAGGTCAGTGTATGGTTTAACACAATAAACTTATTTACCTCTCTAACATCACGTTGCTTGTTTTTCGGTTCAGACATCATTCTTTGCAAAGCCGATGCCATATTAGCAGACTGCACATATACCTCTTTTCGCGCAAGCTTATATTCTACTACATTCAGGCTGTTTCCGGTTAGCGTTTTAGCTACTTCTGCCAGGTAGTTATAATTTGCAACCAAGAGCTTGCGCATGTTTTTTTTCAACTGCCGGTATTCCCAGGACGGGAAAATAAAATAGCTGGCAATAAGTGCGATAAAAGAGCCTATGAAGGTATCAATGATGCGTTCTTTAACAATGCTGATACTACCGTAGCCAATAAAACTCAACATAATCAAAATAAAGGGAGTCATGAAGAGCACACTCACTACATAATTTAAACGCTGGTAGCTGTAGGCAAGGATCATGAAGCACAGCATGAAAACAAATCGTATGGTAGTGTCATCAACATACATAATTACAAGAGCTCCTGCAATGCCCCCCACAAAAGTTCCAATTAGCCTTTGGTAATTGCGCTCCTTGGTTAAACTAAAGGCAGGTTTTAATATCACCAGGATGGTAAGTAATATCCAGTAACTATGGCTTCCGGTTGAAAACTTTGAAACCAGGTAACCAATAACACATACAATAGCCACTCGCACCGAGTGTCTGAAAATAGATGAGTCGAAGCTTAGATTTTCGACAAACGTTTTATGGTCTATGGTTTGATGTGAAACAAAGCGTCCAAGGTCTTTTTCGGTGCTGGTACCAACGCCTTCAAGTTGTTGCTGCTTAAAATAGCTATATATGGTTTGAATTCGGTTGACAATATTGCGGAGGTTTATCAGGATTTTCTTCAACACCATATTGTTATCCACCATATCGATATGATATTTAAGTTGCTCCAGCTGTGGCTGAAAGTTATATAAAGGCCTGGGGCGCTCGTTAGCAGTAATATCATGTCCCAGGTTCTCCAATTCATTTCCAATATTTTGAATGATGGTATTAAACTCTCGTAAAACTGAGGCTCCTTTAAAATTATTGCGTATCTCCTGATAATCGTAATGCGTAGCCATGCTTTGTTCAAACAGGTCAATCACATCCGAAAAAATAAGCATCAACAATCTGGCAGTATTGGTCGGCTCTTTGGTGATCATTTTGGTTTTAAAGAGGATTTCCCTAACTACATCCTGTTGCTGGTGCACAGTAATTTGCTGGTCAATAAGCTTTTTATAGTTTTGGTCCAAGCTCACTTTAGGGTTATAGAAATTAGCTTTAAGCCTAAGATAGTCAGCCACCTTTTCAATACACTCGCCAAGTGATTGCTGCGCCATGCGATAGGGCTGCAACTGCGAAATAGCAACGCTTAGCCCTAAGTACCACAAGCCTCCAACCAATAATAATCCCAGGTAGGTTAACAATTCGAGAAATTCAAAATTGCGGTCTATCGTTAAAATCATGATGATTAAAACCCCCGTTCCTATCGACGAGGCCCGGTTACCGAAGACGGTAAACATCGAAAAAAAGAAACAAAGCAGAAAAATTTCAATAACCAACAGGGTAGGGTGCTGATTGATAAGCCCAGTTAAAAAAGCAGTCAGTATCATAAAAAAGATACTGGCCAGCATTCCGTTTCGCTTGTGAATTACAGGACCGGGATTGTCAGGAATACTTGTGGTAATAGCTCCCAGCGAAACAATGATACCAGTTTCGAGATGTCCTGCCTGGGCAAATAATAAGGGGGGCAGAAGAACTCCGAAAGTAATTCGCAGCCCATCGGTAAAATACTGACTAAAAATAAAGTTCTTAAGTTCTTTGCTTTGCTTCATATCAAAAAGCCACCAATACTACTCTTTGGGCAATTTATAAATTATAGTTTAAAGCAAGTGTTCAGAAATGTAAAAAGAGAGGGGTTCGTTCACATCAGCACCAGCGACATTAGTTTATTAAGTTAAGCTATTGCTGGGGACACCAACAGCGGGATGCTTGCCGTTGCAGGTGTCCCCACCTGCAACTTCCAATCTTAACTTAATAGCATTAGTGTTCGCACCGGGCATTTTACAATTTATACCTTAATTTGTTTTGTTAGAAAGCTTTATGTTGGTAAGTCATGACATAGGAGGGAAAAACTGGCTTTCAACAATATTGACGCTATTCTATCGAGTTTTAAGTGTTTAAAAGCAAGATAAAAAGGTGCAAAATATGTTGAAAAAAGAATGTAATTTGTTTTGTTAATTCGCAGATTATTAGTAATTTAGATACTTCAAACAGGAGTTCATTGACAGCCTGATTAACCTCTGGATTTTTTTTCGGGTTAAGATGCCCAAATGGAAGAACTTCCAAGTTTTTAAAGGTGCAGACCAATCCGGGTCTCCGGAAACACAAGCTGTCCTCAGGTGATCAGCTAGTTATTTAAAGTTGTTCTATGGAACAATAGTAAGTTAGCAAGTAATGGTTCTTAGAAACCGAAAAATGTTAATGAAATGGTTTGAATAGGCTTTAAGAGTTAAGGCTGTTAAAGTTTAACGGGAATTAATAGAACAAATTAATTCCCGTTTTTTATGTGCGCCGGGCATGGCGATCGACTATAGGGTGGAAGTCCCGAACACGCT
>CBIHNR010000165.1:0-12621 GCA_966211215.1 uncultured Pedobacter sp. | reverse complement strand
AAGCGTGTTCGGGACTTCCACCCTATAGTCGATCGCCATGCCCGGCGCACATAAACAAAAAAACCTGACACTTTCGTATCAGGTTTTTCCAGTACCCAGAGCCGGAGTCGAACCGGCACGGTTTCCCACAGGTGTTTGAGACCAGCGCGTCTACCAATTCCGCCATCTGGGCTTTTTTCCTTAGCGGTGTGCAAAAGTATTTAAACTCTCGCGAATTCGCAACAAATATTTTTGCCTATAGTATAGGTCTTTGATTTTCAGGAGGAATAATTCTTTTTCGCTGCTATTTCCCTCCTTATCGTAAAGTTTTGTTAGCGAATTAAGCTCAACATTAAGCTCGTCCTCTATAGAATCAACCTGCTTTAATGTGTTTACAAGGACTTGTTCGTCCGGCTCAAACTCCAATTCCATTAAAGTTTCGTTCACCTCCATCATCTCCATTAAAAACGACTGAGGAAGCTGGTATTTATCTCCCTCAGCAATTTGATTATTCAACTGGAGGATATGTTCCACCCTTTTTTTTGAATTGGAAAGAACCTGAAAGGCCTTATTATTAACAGTAGAAAGTTCCAGTATTTCCTGTTGTTTTTCGGTAGTATCGTTGATATAAAAGTCTGGATGGTATTCCTTGCTCAATTGATAAAACTTGCGCTTTACTGCAGCCTCATCAACATGAAATCCCTCAGGGATACCATAAAATTCAAAGTAATTCATCTTACTTAATGAAATATTTAAAGATGTCGTTACCTAACACAAATACCATTAAGCTTACAAGGATAAAGAAGCCCACAATCTGTGCCTTCTCCATAAACTTATCACTTAAAGGCTTGCCTTTTATAATCTCAATAACCAGGAAAGTGGCATGGCCACCATCCAATGCCGGAATTGGCAATAAGTTCATCAAAGCGAGTGCCATTGACAATAAGCCAACCAAGCTCCAGAATTTCAACCAGTTTACCTCGCTGCCAAACATATTGGCAATACCTACTGGCCCCGTAAATGCCTTTTGAGCCTTAACCTGCCCTGTTACTACTTTGCCAATACCTTTTGCATTGTCAGCAAAAGATCCCCAGGCTTTTGCCGCGCCTACAGGGAGGGATTCGAAGAAACCGTACTGAATAGTTTCTACAGGTATCCCATATCTGGAAAACATTACCCCTATTGTGCCTTCATTGGAAACTTTAGGTTTTAAATGTAATTCCTGCCCGTTACGGTATACGGTTAGGTCGATAACTTTCCCTTTATTATTCCCAACGACAGCTAGTAACTCATCCGTAAAACGAACCGGAGTGCCATTTACAGCCAGAATGCTATCCCCTTTTTTAATACCTGCTTTATAAGCACCATCAGGCTTTAATACTTGTTTCTTTGGAAAAATCTTTGAGAAAAGCCCGCCAGATGATTCAACTTTTTCATTATTCACCACTTCAGAAATTCTTCCCAGGGTTGAACGGGGCTCGATAAATTCCGCCAATCCATAATCCGATATAGACTCGATAATGTTTCCGGGTACCGGGATAGCAATTGTAGAAGGTCCGCGTTGAATAGTTAGTTCACTATTTCCCAGCAGGACTTTAGAGCTGGAAATCTCTTCAAACCGTACAATGTTTCTGCCATTTACCGCAGTGATCCTGTCACCGGTTTGCAGGCCGATCTCCTTGCCAATTTTCCCAGGCGCAATTCCATTAACTAATTTATCATTAGGAATATAGCTTTCTCCTACTTTGAACGTGATCATCCAGAAAATGATGATACCCAAAACGACGTTAACGGCTATACCACCTAACATCACAATAAGGCGTTGCCAGGCTGGTTTGGAGCGAAACTCCCACGGTTGAGGCGGGCCAGATAATTGATCTGTGTCCATCGACTCGTCTATCATACCGGCAATTTTCACATAGCCTCCAAGCGGGAGCCAGCCAATTCCGTATTCGCAATCTTTATATTTAAAACTAAATAGCTTAATGCCCCAGGCATCAAAAAACAAATAGAATTTTTCTACTTTAATACCAAAAGCACGGGCAGCAACAAAGTGTCCCAGTTCGTGTAAAACAATTAATATTGATAAGCCTAGCAAAAGCTGGCCGGCCATAACCAATCCGTCCATTATATATTTTTAGTTAGAATTTGGATTTAACTTCCTTAAAATTTGTTACAAGTTCCCTCGCCAAAAGTCTGGTTTCTTTGTCAGTTTCCAGATAATCCTGTAGTGACGGTTGGCGAATATAAGCGATTTTACTCATACAGGATTCAATTACATCACTCATCTGCAGGAAGCCAATATTATCTTTCAAAAATTCAGCCACTACAATTTCGTTGGCAGCGTTAATAACACATGGCATATTTCCGCCTTCTTCGAGCGCCTTATAGGCAAGCGCAAGATTCCTGAATGTAGATTTGTCAGGCTGCTCGAAAGTTAACTGCGAATAATTTAAGAAATCAAAACGCGGAAAACTGCTTTTTATTCTATCTGGATAAGCTATTGCATATTGAATAGGCAGTTTCATATCTGGTAATCCCATTTGCGCCTTCATAGAGCCATCTGTAAATTGCACAATTGAATGAATTATCGACTGAGGATGCACTATTACATCGATCTGGCCGGCATCTAACCCAAACAACCATTTTGCTTCAATTACTTCCAGTCCCTTGTTCATTAGGGTAGCCGAATCAATAGTGATTTTGGCACCCATAACCCAGTTGGGGTGTTTAAGCGCCTGAGCCTTGGTTACAGTATCCAAAAAAGCCCGGTTCTTCCCTCTAAATGGCCCTCCGGAGGCAGTTAAATAGATCTTTTCAATTTCGTTACCTTCTTCCCCAACCAGACACTGATAAATTGCCGAATGCTCAGAATCTACAGGTAAGATCCTTACCCCTTTCTCTCTGGCTAACGACGTAACAATGTCTCCCGCAACAACAAGGGTTTCTTTATTCGCCAATGCGATGTCTTTACCGGCATTAACTGCCGCGATGGTAGGTTTTAAGCCGCAAAATCCAACCAGCGCCGTTAAAACGATGTTTAATGAGGGCAGCTGTACCACCTCACATAAGGCCTCCTCTCCTGCTAATACGGTTATCCTGGTGCCAGCTAAAGCAGCCCTAACCTTTTCGTATTTAGTATAATCTACGATAACTACATATTCGGGCTGAAATTCCAATGCCTGCTGAATCAGCAAATCTGCATTGTGGTTAGCAGTGAGCACCGTGACTTTAAATAGGCCTGGATTTTCTCTCACTACTTCTAAGGCTTGTGTGCCTATACTACCGCTAGACCCTAATATTGCTAAGTGTTTCAATGGGAAATATTGAGTTGAATTACTTTGACTGAATTAAAACTGTAAGACTGTGTACTTGCCTAAAGCATCGGCTATTTTTCTGTCGTTTGATAAGCGCGGAACTTTGTTTTGTCCGCCAAGCTTTCCTTCTGATTTCATATAATTTATGAATGAATCAGGCTGCAACGAGCGAATAACTAAAGGCTGAAGGATCTTCCCTTCGATTAAGTCGAAATAGTAAATATTTTTCTTCTGAAGTGCTGCATCCACCTTTAACCTGAACGAGTTGATATCTTTTGGAGCCTTTGTGAATTCTACAAACCATTCGTGATATGGAAGTCCGCCTTCTGATGGGCTTACCTGTGGAGCTACTGTAAATTCGGTTATTTCAACACCTTCGTTCTTAGCTACAGATAGCAAGGCGTGTTCAACTTCTTCTCCAATAACATGTTCTCCAAAGGCTGATATATAATGCTTTATCCTACCAGATACTATGATTTTATAAGGATTTTTTGAGACAAATTTAACGGTATCGCCAATACTGTATCCCCATAATCCGGCATTCGTATTCAGGATGATTGCATAATTTTTCCCCAGTTCAACATCCTTTAAACAAAGTCGTGTTGGATTTTCGTTAAAATACTCTTCCGTTGGGATGAACTCATAGAAAATCCCTGAATCTGCTAAAAGCAAAAGTCCTTTTTCTATTTGTGAATCCTGATATGCGATAAAGCCTTCAGAAGCTGGGTAGGTTTCTATCGAGTCTATTTTTTTTCCGATGGATTCTTCCATTCGGGCTCTGTATGGCTCAAAGTTTACTCCTCCGTAAACAAACAGGCTGAAGTTCTTAAAGATATCTTTTATCTTTTTGCCATTGGCTTTTTCGGATAAACGGTCAAAATACATCTGCACCCATGGTGGAATACCTGAAATAAGCCGCATGTCCTCATTAAAGGTTTCTTCCACAATGGCGTCTACTTTTTGCTCCCAATCTTCTATGCAATTTGTCTCATAGGATGGCAGGCGGTTTTTCTGAAGATATTGCGGCACATGATGGGCAGTAATACCCGAAAGCCTTCCGGTTGGAACTTTATATTTGGTATCCAGAATGGGACTTCCTTGCAGGAAAATCATCTTTCCATTAATAAAATCGGCTTTGCCTGTTTCGTAGATATAGGTTAAAAGTGCATTGCGGGCAGCTTTTATATGTTCAGGCATTGATTCTTTTGAGATAGGAATATATTTTACGCCAGAGGTGGTGCCCGAGGTTTTTGCAAAATATGCTGGTATGCCCGGCCAGAGCACATTTTCTTCGCCTTTTACCATTCGCTCTATGTAAGGTTTTAAATCCTCATAGTCGCGTACCGGAACTTTCTTTTTAAAGTCCTCGTAGGTTCTTATTTCTGAAAATTTATGATCTTTTCCGAACGCCGTATTCCTGGCTTTGCTGATTAGCTTTTCGAAAACTCTTTGTTGTGCGTTAACAGCATCAAACTTCCATTTATTTACCTGCCTTACCGCAAAAAAAGCAAATGGCTTACTTAAAGCCGATTTTAATCCCATAGGTGTTCTTAGATGATATTGTCTAAAATGTCCGGATCCTGGTCGCCCTCATACTCGCTCATCATCTGGCGGTATGCAACAGCGATCGCAACACTTGATAGCGGGACGATTATCAATGAATATATCAAGCTAATAGACAATGACAAAAAGTACTTTCCGATAGCCTGCAGATACTGAGCTATAAGGCCACATACAACAATCATCAACATCAAAATGATTAACTTGGTAAAGTTACCTCGCGTTACGGCAAAGCTCAATCTGATTGACCGAAGCGTTTGACAATCCTGGTCAAGAATAAAGAAGGGAAAAAAGGAAACTCTTACTAATATTACAAAGCCGATAAAAGCGCCAAGAGCCAAAGCAATTGGTGCCAGCGTCTTGTCAGATATCCCCATATAAACGCCTGGCAGTAAAATCAGCATAATTGCTACCATTACCAATACAAACAGACATAGAGAAATCAAAAATGCGGCTAAAAAACGTCCAAATGATTGTTTTGTAGGCCAGAACTCTAAAATTGTAAAAAAGAATGGTTTAATCTGGTTCCACAATCTCACAATAACAAATAACAGCCCGAGCAATACCGAAAGTATTGAAGTCCAAATATTATCGATGTTAAAGATTACGCCGACAATAGACATTATGTATATGAACAGAAACGGTACAAGTACATTAGTTAGGATCACCTTCCAGTTTTCTTTTAAAAATTCCATAAATACGCCCACAAACGAGTCATCTTCTCTTTTTTCTTCAGTACGTATGGCGTGAAGGATATAATTAAATAATGTAAGCTGAAGTCCGAGATAGATAACGATAAAAATTAGAACCGCTGTAACGTTAATTACATTTACGCCCTTAGCTGTAAACGAGGAAAGGAAGGTTGACATCCACAACAAAAAAAACATCGTTAAACAAAGCCCTGCAATGTTTTTATAATTCTTATATAAAATAACCCAGGATTTGTTAATTACATCATTAACAGCGAAGGTACTTTCCTTTAGAAAATCTATCATGAACGTTTTAGAATAATTCGTTTCCCGAAGTCTTGCATAAAGCCTAATCCATACGCATTGAGCTGAACAAACGCTGCAATAATACTTAAAAATGCAACTTTAACTGATTTGTTTACGCCCCACGAATGGAGGAAAAGCAATATCACATAAACAGCTATCAGTAAATTGCACAAGCCTGCTAACGGGTGCCTAAAAATATTAAGAATAAGTGTAAAAAGGAGTCCCAAAGTTACAAATGCGGGAAAAAAGTGAACTAGTTTCAATTCCCTGGGAAAATGCTTGTAAATATTGATCCTGGCCCTGCCGAAAAAGTGTATTTGCTTGTAAAACTGCTTGAAGTTGGTCCTTCGTTTATGGTAGACAATAGCATTAGGTATTAAGCCAATTTTAAAGCCAAGCGAATGTATGCGGATACTGAATTCAATATCTTCACCAAGGCGGGTTAAGATAAAACCGCCCGTAGTTTCCCATACTTTGCGGGATATACCCATGTTAAAACTACGCGGATGAAACTGGCCTCCCATATTTTTCTTGCTTCCACGGATCCCTCCTGTTGTAAAGGGGGAAGTCATGGAATAACTGATTGCCTTTTGCACTGGCGTGAAAGAATCATGAGCTGCATCGGGGCCTCCAAACGCATCCAATGGTTCTTTCTTTAAGTGATTTAGCACATTTTCAAGGTAATCCGGCGGAATCAGGCAATCGGAGTCAAAAACAATAAAGTAATCACCGCTTGCTCTCGCAAAGGCATAGTTCCTTGTAAAGCCCTGCCCTTCATTCTGCTTAACATAATATTTTATATTAAGACAATTATTGTATTTCTCTACTATATCTTTCGCCGGGATCTTTGAGCCATCTTCAATTACCAAAACTTCAAAATGCTTATACGTTTGCAATGTAAGCGACTGTAGCAGCTCGTCAATTTCCTGCGGACGGTTATATAATGGAATGATGATGCTAAAGAACATTTGGTTATTGGTGATAGAGACTGGAGTTGAGTTCTGTTGTTATATTTTATATATCCGGTTAACCTCCACTATATCTCTTTCTCAATTTGGTAATGATTTCTTTCTGAGGCATTTCTCGTTACCAGCTCGGCAACGAACCCCGTTAGGAATAGCTGAAAACCAACGATTATTGCAACTAAAGCAATGTAGAAAAGTGGCTGGTCGGTTACATTACGGTACTTCAAGCCATGTGCTATTTGTAAGAGTTTATCAACTATTAACCAAATAGTTATAATTAATCCGGCAAAAAAACTTAAAACGCCTAAAGAACCAAAAAAGTGCATTGGGCGTTTGCCAAACTTCCCTACAAAAAATATCGATAACAGATCCAGAAAGCCATTTATAAACCTGCTTAAGCCGAACTTAGTTACTCCGTATTTTCTCGGGCGATGCTCTACTACCTGCTCGCCTATTTTGCGAAATCCTGCCCATTTTGCCAGTACCGGGATATAACGATGCATTTCGCCATAAACCTCGATGCTTTTAATTACATCTTTTCGGTAAGCTTTTAAACCACAGTTAAAATCATGCAGATTGGGTATGCCCGACATTTTACGGGTAGCAGAATTGAACAGCTTGGTAGGTATCGTTTTGCTTAAGGGATCATGGCGTTTCTTTTTCCAACCAGAAATCAGGTCGTACTTTTCTTCGGTAATGCGGCGATATAATTCAGGAATTTCATCGGGGCTATCTTGTAGATCGGCGTCCATGGTGATGATCACATTGCCTTTAGCCGCTGCAAAGCCAACGTTTAAAGCCGCCGATTTGCCATAATTGCGCCTAAACTTGATTCCTCTTAGATTGGGATTGCTTAGCTGAAGTTTTTCAATTACTTCCCATGATTCATCATTACTTCCATCGTCTACCAAAATTATTTCGTAGGAAAAGCCATTAGTTTCCATTACTCTGGAATTCCATTCGATAAGTTCGGGTAATGATTCGGCTTCGTTAAAAAGAGGTACAACTACGGAAATATCCATTTAGACAGAATCAGGAATTAATTAAGGATTTGAGGTTGGTTCGTTAAATAGTGGCTCTTCTTTTTTAAAGATTGCTGCAAACAACAAAGCTCCAACAAAAAGGATGATGATAGAAAATAACACGCTTTGAATTAACTTGCCTGTACTTGGATTTTTTTCTTCCTCCATGTTTTCCTTCATTTCTTCAATCTTTTCATCGAGCTCCTCTGCAGGGATATTTTGCTTACTTGCAAACGCTGTGGTTACATTAAGCACATTTTCTTTTACGTCCTGGGCAATTGTTTTATCGATGTAATGGGTATGTACATGACTACCGGCAGAATATAAAAGGTAAGCAGTGATAAACAATACGAAAATACCTCCTGTGGCTTCCCTGAAAGACCAGTAACCGCCAACTTGTTTTCTCAGGCTAATGCAGAAAAATACTGCTAATAGTACCGGTACGATAAAAGAAAGAAGCACAGGCGAGCCTATTACCACAGCCATTGAAGATGCCTGGGCGATTACATAAAGTGCCGGAATGCCGATGCATAGTAATATAACGCCGAAAAGCAGTCCGCTCAGGGCTGCTTTCTTTTGCATTTCGCGTTGCTCAACATTCATTTTTATTAGCGGTTGAATGCTGTTAGAAGTGCGTAAATAGCCCCATCATATTCGGGATCTTCACTGTTCTTCTTAAACTTACTGAATTCACCATCAGATGGATCGCACTCGTGGAAGAATCCCATAATCGGATAAAATAATTCTTTCATTTCAGAAGAATCAGGAAGCTGGTTAGAAACCCGGGCGATCTCTTCAATAGAGCTTTCCATTAAAATCTGGTTAGAGATAATATCTTCATAAATGCGGTGTTCATCCTGAAACTCATCTTCATCAACCAGCAAGAACTCTTTAAGGAAATCCTCCAACTCTGGCTCGATATCTTCATCTTTGCATTCTCGGATATACAGCAATACATTTAGAAGCTCAGTTCCGCGGTCTATGGTTTCTTCTTCTATTGCTTCCCATTCCGGCGAATCCAGGTAGTCTTCCTCCAACTTTTTTACGTCTTCTACAAAGAAGTTGATCATTAGTAAGTCGAAGAAAATTTCGCGTAAAGGCTCTAAATCCTCACTATCGTCAAAGGCCTCGTCCAGCAGAGAAACCTTATCCATAAATTCCCGGTCGGAATTAAAAACGGTGCTGATTCGAGCACTGAAATCGGCTGGCACACCTTCAAATTCTTTAAGGGCGGCTGATATTGCGTTTTCTACCTGTTTGTCCATAGTTATGCGTTGTTATATAACTGGCTGTTGTTGCCACTTACTATTACTTTTCCTTTTTGTATAGTATTTAAAAATGGGGAGTTTGACGATCTCGATTTGTTGCTCTCGCTATCAAAATGCCATTCTGTTTCGGTATCGAACAGTACAAAGTTGGCAGGTTCGCCTACCTCGAATGCGGGCACCTCCAGGTTGAGTATTTGCCTTGGGTTTACGGCCAGTTTCTCGACTACCTCCTGTACAGATAATCCGGCTTTGAGTGCCAGAGGCAAAACTGTTTGCAAACCGATAATACCGAATGAAGCAATTTCAAATTCAACATCCTTGAATTCAATTTCGTGTGGCGTGTGTTGAGAAACGATAGCATCAATGGTTCCATCTTTTAAGCCTGCAATTAATGCTTCCAAATCACTTTGTGTACGCAATGGAGGCTTTACTTTATAATTGCTGTCAAATCCCTCAAGTTCCTTCTCCGTCAATACCAGATGGTGCACTGCCACATCGCAGGTTACTTTCAAACCCTTTTTCTTGGCTTCGCGGATAAGTGCAACGCTGTTGGCTGATGAAATGGTGCTAAAGTGGATTGGCGAATCATTGTATTCAGCAAGGTAAAGGTCGCGGGAGATATGTACTTCCTCTGCTAATGAAGGGATTCCTTTCATTCCCAGATAGGTGCTTACAATTCCTTCATTCATCTTCCCTTTTCCTGCTATTGATTTGTCTTCAGGATACGAAAATACCAGGCCATCAAAACCTTTAGCATACATTAATGCACGGCTCATTAATCCAGAATCGGTTACTGGTTTTGTGCCGTCGGAAAATGCAACCGCACCTGCTAAACGCATATCATACAATTCAGCAAGGTCTACTCCTTCCCTTTTCTGGCTAATGCAGCCTACCGGGAAAACATCTACCAGGGCTTCCTTGGTACGGTTTACAATGTATGAAACTTCTGATTTTGAATGAACCGGGGGTTGGGTACTTGGCTGCATCGCTACACCAGTAAAACCACCTGCTGCCGCAGCTGCCATACCACTTATCAAGCCTTCTTTGGTTTCAAAGCCGGGCTCGCCAAAGTTTACGTTCAGGTCAAAAAAGCCTGGTGCTAAATACTTGCCTTCGGCATCTATCAATACAACATCTTCATTCTGAAGATTTACTTTTTCTGATATTTCAGCAATTTTACCTTCCTTAATTAATACGTCGGCTTTTTTGCCATTAAAACTCGATTGTGGATGTACTATTGTTGCTGAACGGAAAAGTATAGCTTTCATTAAATATTTTGATTTAAGTTCTGCGGCTTGTAAAACTTAATTATAAGAATTTCGGCTGCCAGAAAAACCAGCGCCAAAATTAGGCAAAGTTTCCACAACTGCACACCATTATTTACTGCTTTTATCGCTTCTTGCACAGACTCGCCACCCGGACTAAAAAACTCTGGTTTATAGTCTTTAAAGTAGCTTTTTAGCTCATCTTCGCTGGCATAACTAAGGTTCGACTCTGAACGGCTGTCGTTAAAGGCGTAATTTGCAAGCAACATATCACCTTTTACTAAGCTGTAAATTCCTTGTTGCCTCACTTGCCCGGCAATGAAAATACGGCTGGATGTTTCGGCCTGCAGTAGGCTTGGAATAGCCTCAAAATTTCCTTTTGTCAATCTTAATGTTTGGTTAGGTTGCAGCGTGATTTTCTGAGATTCGAGGTACTGATCTTTCCCAATGGTGTAAAACAGGCGATTATCCCTAAGGCTTAAAAACGCTACTTGATACATTAGCGGCACAAAGATTGAATGCCTTACCAGATTGCCGCCCTCTTCATTTAAAGGCAAGGCAGAAAGATAAACCTTTCCTTTTCCAACTGAGTATTGCGCAATACCAACACGCCTGCCAGGGAATTCCATAATATTTTGTTTGATTACCCGGCTGTTAATTCCGTAGCGAACGTACCTTTTAGCCACTGGTAAATCCATACTGCGCGGCAGTTGTTCAAAAACTCCTTTAAATAGTGGATGCTGCAGGTTTATACTTTCGATTTTCTGTTGTTGGCTAATGAGTGCTTCAGGCCTATCTGTGCCTAGTGCTTGCGCCAATGTCGTTAAACCTTGCAGATTTTCTTCCAGCGCCGGAAACACCATTAGGCAGCCGCCGTTTTGAACATATGTTTTCAGTTGTTGCGCTAGCCCCTGGGATATTTATGAAAGTATATTTAGGATAATTAAGGGTTATGATCCTAAAGACGAGTAGTTTAAGCTACCGGCGTTTACATTTACAAGTCTAAAAAATGGATCGGCACGATAAACAGCATCAAGATAAATATTATTGCTTTGGGCATTGATAGCTAAAATCTCCATCTGGTTTTCTACACTAAAAGTAAAGTAGAATTTGTCGTCAAATATGATGGGATAATCTGTGATGGCTATTTCTGCATTTTGCCAGCCGGGTTTTAGTCCGCCGAAAGACAGCGTGTCACGGCTGTATGAACGGGCATTGATACCCAGGCTTCCGATAGCCTTTTGCTGCGAATTGATAGTAAGTTTATAGGGAACGTTTTCTGCCTTTTTATCCGAGTTGTTTTTTAGCTGAATAACAAGCTTCTCAGTTTCGCCGGCTTTATGTACCGGGGAAATAAACCAAACAGAATCAACAGAAATATTAGGCTGTTTAGTTGCCTGAAGTTTGACAAACCGAAACTGGCTGGCGGTATCAAGCTTTGCATTTGAGCCTTCAAGCATGTTTTCCTGAAAATCTGAAACCAGGTAGGCCGTTTTCTGAGTATTCGGTTCCGTTTTATATACTTCCTGAATCCTGTTAATTACCTCGTTAATATTTCGGTTAACTGCGCTTATTTTAATATCATCGACGGCATTAATAAACTCATCGTGATTCAGCAAGTGTTGGTGCTTGCCTTCGAAATCATTAGTAAGTATCTGGAACCTGTCATTGATTCCATATGCTGATGCAATTTCTTTAGCTCTTCTCTTGGCTTCATCGAGCAAACTGCCTTCGCGGTTTATAGATTCCATACTATAGGAATTGTCTATATAGATGCTCACCAGTTGTTGGCTGCTAACGGAAGTTTGTTCGCGATGTGGAATATAGGGCCGTGCAAATGCCAGTACCAGGAATATGATTGCTAGCATACGGGCTGCTAACAGCCATAAGTTTTTAAGCTTACGCGATGAGGATGTTTGCTGCTGGATATCTTTAAGAAAGCGCACATTACTGAAATATACTTTCTTGAATTTCCTGAAATTGAACAGGTGTATTATAATCGGTATTGCTACCGCTGATAACGCAAAAAGGAATCCGGGGAAAAGAAATTTCATTAGTATCCAAAAATAGTATTTTGAATGAGATTAACGATTGGCTGAAAGAAAGGATTGCTAAAGGCTTTAAATGTGTTAAGGGAAAAGAGTATATAGTATGCTCAATAAAACGCATAACCACCTCCGCCTGTCGGCACCTCCGCCAGCGGAGGACAGCATTAATCATCTTTGTCACTAAGACTAAAAAAGTTGTTTT
>CBIHNR010000164.1:0-12672 GCA_966211215.1 uncultured Pedobacter sp. | reverse complement strand
GTTTTGTGGGGATCACTGTGGGTAATTAGCACTTGCCTTGTATGTGCCCGGGCAGACTTTAAAAAGGTTATTGGAAATATCAATAGACTGGGCAAGGGCCTGTACCTCCTTTGATTTAAAATCATAGCTTTTTTCCAGGTTACTGATTTTAGCCAGCTGATTAACAACCTCAATGTTAGCGTTTAAAATAGCACGCTCATAGTTGTAAACAGCCTGTATCTTCTGGGAATTAGCACTAGAATACAAAGCTTTTATTGCATTCTTATTGATCAGCGGCGCAGCTATGTCTCCCGTAAGAGTATACAACAACGATTCTGGTTTTAGCAGATAGCTTGGGTTAAACGCCTGGTAGCCAATGCCAGCGGAAATGCCAAAAGAAGGATAGAACCTGGCCTTGGCTACTTGTACGTCCAGCTTGGCTGCTGCCAGATTCAGCTCTGCCTGTTTAATGTCGGGTCGGTTGGCTAATAATTGCGAAGGAATACCTGATTGTATGGCCTGTGGTACTAAATTGTCGAAAGCCTGGTTATTTCGCTGAACCGGCTGCGGAAATCTACCCACCAGGAAGTTGATCCTGTTCTCTGTTTCGGTAATCTTTTGCTGGATCTCATATTGCAGGCTTTGGGTATTAAGTACCTGAGCCTGGAATTTTCGGACTGGCAATTCGGTAACTCGTGCAGCTTCTTTCTGTAGCTTTACAATTTCCAGCGCATCACCTTGAATTTTGATGTTCTGTTGCACGATAGCTAATTGGTTATCAAGCGCCAGCAATTCATAATAAGAATTGGCAATCTCTGCAATCAGGTTGGTAACCATAAAGTTTCGGCCTTCAATGCTTGCTAAATAGCGGCCTACAGCCGCTTTTTTCGCATTATGAAGTTTGTTCCAGATATCCACTTCCCAGGTAGCAAAGGCACCGCCCATAAAATCTGCCAAAGGCTCAGGCATTTCTTTGCCCGGCTTAATTTCAGTGTTTGCTTCCATGGCGCCAATGTTAGTATACCGCGGTATCTTTTCAACTCCGGCGCCGCCTCTTAAACCAACAAAAGGTAAATACTCGCCCTTTCTCGCCCGTATTTCATTTTTTGCAATCTCTATTTCTTGCAGGGTGATATTCAATTCCTGGTTGTTTTGCAAAGCCAAATCAATCAGGGAGGTTAGATTAGCATCAGTGAAAAATTCTTTCCACTTCATTTTTGCAGTATTGGTGCTGTCTAGCGAGTTATTATAACTCGCTGGCACCATTGTATTGGCTGTCTTTTGAACCAGGTCAGGCAAACGGCAGCTCGTATAGTTTAGGGATACCAATGCGGCCCCTATCCATGTTAATATATTTTTTTTATGCATGGGTTTCACTTTCTTCAATTTCCTGAAAACTGTCAATAGAATGAACATAATCCTCGGTTAGAGTAGTCTCATCTTCATGTTTAATCAAGTGGCGGCCATCTGCCATACGGGCAAATATGTAGTACAATCCAGGAACTATAATAACTCCGAAAATTGTTCCGAATAACATACCTCCGAGAGCCGAAGCACCAATTGTACGGTTACCAATGGCACCTGCGCCATGTGCTATAATCAGCGGTATCAGACCTGCAATAAATGCGAAAGAGGTCATCAGGATAGGGCGGAAACGAACCTTGGCTCCTTCAATCGCTGCATCGAGAATAGACGCTCCCTGCTGGCGTTTTAACACGGCAAATTCCACAATAAGCACGGCATTTTTTCCCAGCAAGCCAATCAGCATGATAAGCCCTACCTGTGCGTAGATATTATTCTCCAGCCCCATAAGTTTAAGTAGCATAAAGGAACCGAATACGCCCACCGGAAGCGAGGTTACTACAGCCAATGGAATGATAAAGCTTTCGTACTGGGCTGCTAACACAAAGTAGACAAACACCAATACAACTATGAATACATAAAGCGACTCATTACCGCGGATGGATTCATCATAAGAAAGCCCTTCCCAGGCAATATCATACCCTTTTGGCAATGTTTTAGCAGCAACCTCCTGTATAGCATGTATGGCGTCGGCAGTGGTGTATCCCTTAGCTGGAAGGCCTTGAATAGCAGCCGAGTTGTACAGGTTAAATCGGGTAACCTCGTTAGGCCCCTGCTCTTTTTTAAGCTTCATGAAAGCCGAGTAGGGAACCATTTCCCCATGGTCGTTTTTCACATACAGCTTTAAAAGGTCAGATGGAAGGCGCCTGAATTTAGGGTCAGACTGGACATAAACTTTAAAGAACTGGCCAAACTTGATAAAGCCTTGTTCGTAGGTACTTCCAATTAGGATATTGAGGTTTTCCATCGCCGCGCCGATAGAGACACCCTTTTGCATCGCCAGATTATTATCTATCTCCAGTTCATATTGAGGGTAGTTGGCCGCAAAAAAGGTAAACAGTCCCGAAAGCTCTTTGCGCTTGCGCAAATTATCCATGAATTCCTGGTTTATTTTATCAAACTCGTGATAATCAGTCTCGGAATTTTTATCTAACAAACGCATCGAAAAACCTCCTGAAGAACCGAATCCAGGGATAGCCGGCGGTTCAAAAAATTCGATAACAGCACCAAGCCCTTTAGATCTCTCCTCCAGCTCTTCCATTATCTCCTTAACGTTATGCTCGCGGTCAGACCACTTTTTAAGGTTGATCAAACATGTACCTGCATTAGATCCCCTTCCTTCAGTCATGATCTCGTAACCAGCCAGAGAGGATACCGACTCTACCCCATCAATTTCTTCACAGATTTTTTGAAGTTTTTGAGATACCTGGTTGGTTTTTTCCAGAGTAGAGCCCGGTGGCGTTTGGATAATGGCATAAATTGTGCCCTGGTCTTCATTTGGAATAAATCCTGCCGGCAAAATTTTATTTTCGAAGAATATTCCTACACAGAACGCCACTAATATTCCGAATGTAAGCCATCTTCTGCTGACGATTGATTTTAACAAGCCTACATATTTGCCGGTAAGCTTATCAAAACCACGGTTAAAACTGTCCAGAGATCTGGTTATCAGGTTTTGTTTCTTTGGTTTTCCATGATGGTTTTTTAGCAGCATGGCGCACAGTACCGGCGTAAGTGTTAGGGCTATCAAAGCCGAAATTACAATGGAACTGGCCATGGTAATGGAGAACTGGCGGTAAAATGTACCCACAGGCCCCGACATAAACGAAATGGGCAGGAATACAGATACCATTACAGCCGTTATGGCGATAATAGCCCCGCTGATCTCTCCAAGTACTTTTTTTACAGCACTGTATGGCGATAGATGCGGCTCTTCTTCCATTTTGGCATGGACGGCCTCTACCACCACAATTGCATCATCCACTACAATACCAATTGCCAGTACCAGGGCAAAGAGCGTTACAAGGTTAATAGACAGCCCGAAAAATTGGATTACAAAGAATGCTCCTACTAAAGATACCGGAACCGCGAGAATAGGTATAAGGGTAGAACGCCAGTCGCCAAGAAATATAAAAACAACAATAGCAACAAGGATAAAAGCATCTCGCAATGTATGAAGTACCTGCTCGATAGATGCATCCAGGAACTGGGAAACGTCATAGCTGATCTTGTAGTCCATTCCCGGAGGAAAGTTGCCTTTCATAGCATCAAGCTTGGCTTTCACATCTGCAATTACATCACTGGCATTACTGCCATAGTTTTGCTTTAATACAATAGCTGCAGATGGATGCCCGTCCAGATTGGAATAAATATCAAAGAACTCACTACCTAATTCAACCTTGGCGATATCTTTCAGATGAATACTTTCACCAGCAGAATTTGCCCGAATAATGATACTTTCATATTCTTCAGGTTTGCTGTACCTGCCTTTGTAGGTAAGTACATATTCCAACGATTGGGCTGCTATACCCGAACTTTGTCCAATACGTCCCGGGCGCCCGATAATACTTTGCTCCCCTAAAGCTTTCATCACTTCCTCTACGGAAATATTGTAAGCCCGCATGCGGTCGGGGTTAAGCCAAACACGCATGGCATATCTTCGGCTACCTAATATTTGTGCCCTGGCTACACCCTTAATCCTTTGTATTTCAGGGATCATTTTAACCGTAGCGTAGTTGAATAAAAACTTTTCGTCCATGCTCTTATTCTTGGAGTAGAGGTTAACATACATCAACATACTCGGCTGAATAGGGGTAATAACAACACCCTCCCGCTGAACTAATTCGGGCAGGAGGGGCATTACCTGATCCACCCTGGTTTTTACCCGGATAACGGCATCATTGGGGTCTGTACCCGGTTCGAAAATAATCCTGAGGGTAGCTTCACCAGCACTGGTTGCATCTGTTGCGATGTACCGCATATCCTGAACACCGTTGATGGCTTGCTCC
Organism: uncultured Pedobacter sp.; assembly: GCA_966211215.1. GTDB lineage: Bacteria > Bacteroidota > Bacteroidia > Sphingobacteriales > Sphingobacteriaceae > Desertivirga. Next base: position 8,323 of record CBIHNR010000164.1, on the reverse strand, counting down.
AGCGTTATCAAAGTCGACTTAACCAGTACATCGGCACTGGCTCCGGGATAAGCAATAAAAATATTTACAGTTGTGGGCGCAATCTCCGGGAATTGAGAAATTGGTAACTTCTTGATAGATAATATACCCACAAAAACAATCATGACCGATATTACAATAGCGAATACGGGCCTGCGTATGAATTTACTAAACATGTTTTCTGTTTTTTAGGATATTTTATTACTCCGCATAGAGGTTTAACTGAGACATAACAGTTCGAGGCTGTAAGAATTTAGATTCTATTTTCTCATTTTCACGTACCAAACGTAAACCTTCAAGAAGGATTCTATCTGTTGGTGCCAGGCCTTTTTGGACAACATAAATGTGTGGCAATTCTGCGGCTATACTAATCTCTCTTGACCGTATAACATTGTCTTTATCCACTACATAAACATATTTCTTTTCTAAAACTTCAAATGTGGCTTTCTGAGGAATCATCATAGCATTTTTCATTGGCACATCCATTAAGATATTGCCGGTTTCGCCATGACGCAATAGCCCTTTTGGGTTAGGGAACGTTGCTCTGAACGCGATATTTCCAGTTTCGTTGTTAAAATCAGCCTCGATGGTTTTAACTACTCCCGGATACTCAAACACTTGTTCATTTGCCATCTGAAGCTTTACTTCCGAAATATGGTCTTTTTTCTGATGGGTTTTATATTCCAGATATTCTGCCTCAGGAACATTAAAGTAAACCCACATCTGGCTATTGTCTGAAAGCGTAGTAAGCAAATCGCCTTCGTCTACCAGGCTACCCAGCCTTACCTGGAAGTGGTCCATAATACCATCAAAGGGGGCGCGTATCTCTGTAAATCCTAAATGCACTTTTGCTAGCGATACTTCGGCTTTTGCCTTATTCAATTTGGCTTTAGCCATAGCAAGTTCATTGGAGGAAACTACTTTGCTTTGGGCAAGGGTTTTGGTGTTTTGGTATTCTATATCTGCGAAGTTTGCTTCAGCCTCAGCTTTTTGCAGTTCTGCCTGATACATGGTAGGCATAATCTGAAACATAAGCTGTCCTTTTTTTACGAACTGCCCCTCGTCTACAAAAATTTTATGTAAGTAACCTTTTTCTAATGCCCTGACTTCAATATGGCTTATAGAATGGATTTGGCTGACATATTTTTTAGTGATGAGGGTGTCTTTTATTAAAGGGCTGGTGACCAGATATTTAGTTTTCTCCTCTTTTGTTTCTTTTTGGGAGTGGCAGCCTGTGTTATATAACAAGGCACATAGGCTCAAGAGCACTAGAATTCTCTTCATGATGAATGGATTAAAAACGATTTAAGTTTGTTGCACATCATATCGCCACATGCATTATGCTTGAGGCAATAAAAAATTAATAGTTGTTAGGGGGCTGGTAATTAGATCTGCCTGGCCTGATTTTTTAAATCTGATGAATTGGAATGTATAATTCTATACAACTTCATTTATCTATCTGACTATTAGCATAGTACTTTTGAGTTGTTTCGCTTTGCGCTTGGGGGAATCGAACTCAGGTTATAAGACTGTTGAGTCAATTAACAACAGCTTACAAAAGCTACGGCAGTATAAAAATCGCTAATAGTTGGCCAGGCAAGGTTCAATTGCCAGAGGTGGAAATTTTAAATCATAGCCGGAAAACCCGGAACATGAGATAAAATTTATAAGATGAGAGATGTGTTAAATGCTTCCAGAATCCAAAAAAGCTTTTAAGGGAGCTGAAAAAGGTGTCAAAAAAACGAGAGCAAACAAGAGCAGCAAAGAAATTAATGCTCTTGCAGTATTTTTCGGAAGAAAAACATTCTTCGTCCTCTACCTCGTTTTCCTCGACAATTGCTTTATTATTTCGTTTTCCAGGCTGGTGTGAGAAAGATGATTCGGCAACAATGGTTCTTGAATGTAAGATGTTGCTGTTGGCTTGTACCGAGTTTTTTGAAGTTTGGGCGGAAGCAAAACCCTCACACGCGTACGCAGGCGAGGAGCCCAATCCGCTTAGCAGGAAAATACAAAGGAATAAAAAATATCTTATTAAGCCCTTTATCATCTAGGCGCAAAATTATATCTGGTATATGATAATATCAAGTTGTAACCTGTTAAAATTAATTAAATATTGATTTGATGGCAGTAAAAGGAACTGGTGGCGGGCTGTTTCTATCAGATTAGAGAACTTATGGCCAGTTCAATAAAATTTAAACCTTTTTAGATAAAATCTGAACCCAATTTTTTTGTCCCCGGGCTATGTTTGCAGCCTGTAGCCAAGGCTACTGGTAAAAGTTTTTCATTCCCTTGCTACACTGGCAAGAGACAGCCAGCACGTAGCTGCATTGGTTCCAATGTTGGTTATAATTGTTATGTCCCCACAGCAGCCCTGCGTGGGGACATTTTTTTAAGCTCAACCATTGAGGTAATATTTTATAGTACATTGTAAATATCCTATAGAATACCAAGCCGAAGTCTTAATAGGTTTGTTAACATTGCTTTACCAGGCAATTATAAACCCAGCTCTCTCTAGATCAGTTTTTTTAATTAACACATCCTGTATGCGCAGTTGTTTAAGGCTTTATTTGTGTGGTGTATTGTTGTTATTGTCTTTAATATCTAAAGCTCAAGTTAGGTGCGAGGTGATACACTATACGGCGGAGAATGGTTTGTCGCATGAGCGGGGTACCAGCATCATTAAAGATACAGAAGGTTTTATGTGGGCTGGGTCATGGGATGGAATAAACCGCTTTGACGGCAATAGCTTCACTTCTTATAAATCCTTCCCTGGTGGGAATACCGGATTAAAAAATGATAGAATAGACCAGATAGGCGAGGATAAAGTCGGCTTTTTGTGGCTGAAGGGTGTGGATGAGTTTTACAGGTTCGATAAAAAAAACGAGAAGTTTCAAGCGCTCTCTTCAATTATCAAGGAGATTGAGCAGCAAAATATCTACATAAGGCGAGTTACTTCTTTTAGCAAAGGTTCAATTTGGGTAGTTACCAAAAAACGCGGATTGTTTTTCATTCCTCAAACGAGATCTTCCAGGTATCTCTGGTTCCATAAAGGCGATAAAAACTATCATTTACCATCCAATAGCGTCAATTTTTTGCATCAGGACAAGCAGCAGAATATCTGGGTTGGCACCGAAGAAGGTTTAGCTTGTTTCACCAGAACCAAGCCGGGGCATTATCTAAATAAGCGCCTGCCTATAAATGGCGCATTTTCTTTTACCGATTTTACCGAAGATGATGAGAACCTTTATTTTAGTACAAGGCAGGGTTATGTGGTTGTATACAATAAAAAAACAGGGGAGGCTATTTCTAGCAAAGTATCAGATAAAAAGCTGCAGGCCATTCGCAAATCCCGAAAAAGCCCATTAATTTTTTGTTCAACATTGTCTGGCGAGTTGGTGGTAGTAACTTATCCGGAACTAAAACCCCAAAGCTCGCAGGTATGCCCCAATGTTCCCATTCTTTCCATATACGAAGACCGTTCCGGACATCTTTGGCTCGAACCTAAAACAAAAGGTATCATTCGCTTTAATCCTCATAATGGTGCATTTAAATGGTTTAGTCAAAGCAATAATGGCAATAACAACATCAGTAATTTTTATAGTGTTTTTGAAGACAGGGATGGTACAGTTTGGATGAGTATGAAAGGTGGCGGTTTTGGCTACTATAACCCGTCAACTAACTCAATAGCACGCTTTTATCAGGCTGGCGATGTGCAGCAATATAAATTTCCCGACATAGTTTATAGCGTATACTATGACGAGGCCGGAGTAATATGGCTTTGTACCGATGAAGGTATCGATAAAATCATACTACACAATAATCAATTTTCGCAGCATCTGCTGGTTGAGAATTCTTCCGTGGTAATGGATAACCAGGTAAGGGCTGTGTATTGCGATAGTAAAAATCGTTTGTGGCTGGGATCTAAAAATGGGCATTTGTCTGTTTTAGATAAAGGGAGAAAAATAAATAAGCCTTTTATAAATGAGCCGGCCGGAGGCTTTGGTGCATTTTATTGTTTTCTGCAAAGCCGGTCAGGAGTAATGTGGATTGGCACAAAATACAACGGGCTATTCAAAGCAGAACCGCTGAATAAGGAGCATTCCAGTTATAAACTAACTCATTATTTAAAATCTGACGGAGGGCTTAGCGACAATGATGTGTTTGCCCTGATGGAAGACAAGGCAGGCAGGATATGGATTGGAACTTTTGGAGGAGGGCTAAATGTGGCAGTTTCCAATAAGGACAAAACCCAATTTTTTAACTCCAAAAACGCATTCCCGAATTACCCTAAAGAAAGTTTTAAGCGAATAAGGCATCTAACAGATGATGCGCATGGCAATTTGTGGGTTGCATCTACAGATGGCTTGCTGCTAATGGAAAATGCTGCCGGAAAAAATGTATTAAATCCTCGTTTTGTGCATTATTGTAAGGTTCCCGAAGATGAAACTAGCCTGGGAGATAATGACTTACAATACATTTATAGAGACAATAAAAACCGGATGTGGATTTCAACGTCAGGCGGCGGGGTGGCACTTGCTTTAGGCCCTAAGCCTTTTGAGAAAGTTGCATTTAAAAATTATACAAAAAAAGACGGGCTTCCGAACGACTATTCTGTAAGCTCTATCCAGGATAATAGGGGTAACCTTTGGATTGCTACACAAAACGGCCTTGCAAGGTTCAATATTGAAGAGAAAAAGTTCAAAAATTATGGCAAGGCAGACGGGCTTTTAAAGATTGCGTTTTTAGAGTCATCTTGTACCAAACTAAAAGACGGTACCCTTATTTTCGGAACTACTAAAGGCTATTTGTCCTTTAATCCTAAAGAGATAAATACCCGAAAGCTCAGCTCAAACATTGCATTTACTAATTTGCAGGTTAATAATGCAGATATTATTCCGGGGGATAAGGATTCGCTGTTAAAACATAATATCAATTATGTAAAGGAAGTGCACTTGGCTTATAACCAGAACACTATTGGTATAGATTTCTCCATTTTAGACCATAAAAATGGAACCTCTGAAGGAGTTGCATATCGTTTAAAAGGGCTCAGTAATGTTTGGCAAAACGACCGGCTGCAACGGCACGCAATCTACACCAACCTGCCGCCAGGTGAATATTTATTTGAAGTAAGAAGTATCAGCGCCGCGCTATATGCCAATAACGTTTCCAAAGCCTTACACATAACCATTTTGCCGCCGCCCTGGCGTACCTGGTGGGCATACACGCTATATTTTACTTTATTTGCCGGGCTTGTTGCCATTGCATTGCGTATTGCACGTACCATGCTGCGGTTAAGGCAAAATATCGCCATTCAGCAAAAAATGGCAGACTTAAAAGTGAATTTTTTCACCAATGTGTCCCACGAACTTCGTACTCCATTAACATTGATTTTAAATCCTATTGAGGAAATTGCCTCAAAGGAGAACCTATCTGCCCGGGGAGGCGAGTGCATACAGGTAGTGAAAAAGAATGCCGAAAGAATGGTCCGTTTTATGAATGAATGGCTCGACTTGCGAAAAATCCAAAACGGAAAGCACGATATGAAGGTTGCTCAGGTTGATGTCGTTGCTTTAGTTAAAAAGGTGGGAGAATACTTCACCGAGGTGAGCAATGAAAAAAATATTCAACTTCAAATTGAAGCAAATGCAGCAGAGCTCTTCGCCTGGATAGATGCAGAAAAGATAGATGTTGTTGTTTATAACCTGCTGGCTAACGCTTTTAAGTATTCGCATGAAAATACATCTATCTGCGTAAACATTAATCAGTTTAAGGAATCCGGCCATTTTGTCATCGAAGTTTGCGACCAGGGAATTGGTGTGCCTGCCGATAGGCTGAATGATATTTTTGAATTATACTACGTGGAGGATTGCCCCGAAACAAAAAGCAATAAAGGGATTGGTATTGGGTTGGCGCTTTGTAAAGAACTAGTAGGCTTGCATCACGGAAAAATATCAGCCAGAAATAATAAAACGGGAGGGCTTGTGGTAGCAGTTGAGCTTAAATTAGGCAAAGAACATTTTAATAAAACAGAAGTTCAGATTATTGAAATTGTGGAGCCCGAAGATATCTTTTTGCCTTTGGCCAATTTTGATTTTCCTCAACTTAACAAAGCTCCGATTGCCTCGCAAAGAGCAGATATCCCGCTGGTTTTATTGGTGGAAGACAATGCGGAACTAAGGAATTTCCTGCAAATTCAATTAAGCGAGCTTTACCGGGTAGAGCTGGCGCAAAATGGCGAAATAGGGCTGAAAAAGGCAAAGGAATTGCTCCCTGACTTAATTTTAAGCGATGTGATGATGCCGGTAATGGATGGAATTGCAATGCTCGACAGGCTAAAAAATGATACAGCTACAAGCCATATTCCAGTGGTGTTATTATCTGCTAAAGCTTCTCTGGAAAGCCAGATTGAAGGCATACGCTACGGCGCGGACTTTTACATTACCAAGCCCTTTAGAAACGACCATTTACTGGCAGCTATTAAAAACCTGATTACCCAGCGCAAAAATATTTTCAATTCTATTATTGAACAGAAAACAATAGTTGATTTAGGTCCAGGCGAAATTATTATAACCTCTAAGGATGAGGAGTTTTTAAAGCGCGTAATAGCCACGGTTGAAAATGGAATGTCGAACCCCGAGTTTAACATCGACATGGTTGCCGAAGCAATAGGCATGGGGCGTACTACATTTTATAATAAGTTTAAAAGCCTCACCAACCTTACCCCGGTTGAATTTGTTCGCGACATGCGGCTGAAAAGAGCCAAACAATATTTAGATGCCGGAGAAACAAATATTTCCACCGTTGCTTATGATGTGGGGTTTAATAACGCAAAATATTTCAGTACATGTTTCAAGGAGAAGTATAAGATAGCACCTAAAGAATATGTGAAAAGCGTGGCTGCCGGCGTCCAGGCGCACCAGGTAATTGCATAGTTTGCTGCCTATTACATACTACCAAAGTTATGGTTAATTAACCCATAAATAGAATAGGGCTGGTGTGTATGCCGGCCCTATTTGTATAAATCATTGCTTTTCAAGTTTCTTTTTCCTCTTTTCCTTTAGGTACTTTTCCAATGCAGAATTACTGAAGCATGGGCTTTTGCGCAATAAATTGATATTAATTCTTAAAGCCGACCCTTGTTGCCATAAAAAACCGCCAGCCGTCATGCGTTCACCTTTTACCACCTGAGTAATGCTTTTGTTGTCAATCGAAGTAGCTTTACTGGCTTCGGTAATTGTATTGAATGTTTTTACCCAGATACCATCCAGGGTATATTGCGAAACCCTGCGGCTATCAACCGATAATATTGAATTACGGTATCCATCGTGTTTGCTTAAGCTTTTCACGTTGATTTTAGGCTTAACCCCTTCACGCCATAGAAACCCGCCGCTTGTTAATGCCTTTCCACTGATAACTTCCTGAATGCTGTTGTAATGAATTTTTGATACGAGAGATGCCTCTTTGATGGTGCTGTAAGTTTTTATCAGGTTGCCGTCAAGGTCGTACTGCCCAATATTGCTTTGTTTTTTTGCCAAAGGCGATCGCCTGAAACGCTTACTTTCAAGTAAAGGAGCCAAATCGATGGAAGGAGCATTGCCTCTTCTCCATAAATAACCACAAGCCGTAAAAACTCCTGATTTGCCACGTGCGGCGTTTGATAAATATTCGGCTGAGGTTTTCATGCGCCTGGCAGCTTCAGCAGCGTTGGCATATGTAGCAATTCGTTGGCCACTAAGCGAATAACGGCTAATTGTGTGCGCACCTTTTTCTGCCTTTATCTGATTGATTTTAACCTGTATCTCTTTCCTTCTCTCGGGCGGAATGTCGGCAAATGGGTTTCCTCGCCGGCCCGAAGCCTCCAGTCGCGCTTGCTTATCTGCCTGATTGCCTAATTCAAGGTTGTCAAAGGACGCATTTAGAGTGTTTCCATCTTTATAAAAAATAAAAAGGTTTTTATCCTCAAGGGAAAACTCCTGTACAAAACAATTATATACCAGCCTGGCAATAGTAAATTGCTTAGCCTTATTAGCGTTTGGTAAAGTAAGCGATACTCTTAGGTAATAGCGATAATCCTTCGTAAACTCATTCCACGACTTAATCAAAATTTGCGACATGATTTTCTCCGGCTTTGAAAATGAATACCCTTGCTTGTTAAAGCCCTTAGAGCCCAGGCGTTTTACCCGCCCGAAACAAGAAATTTGGTAAATATTTTCCAATCCCGGAATATCTTTCCAGCTCTCGCCTTCAATATCGGCTAACGAATAGTTCTGGTAATGGAGTACGGTTTCAGGCATGTCCAAAGATA
>CBIHNR010000163.1:0-12699 GCA_966211215.1 uncultured Pedobacter sp. | reverse complement strand
TGCCAATATCTTTTATTGCAAAATTAAATTTCGTCTTATATTTTCTTGTCTCTACGTTACAAACTTACGATGACAAACGGGCTAGCCTGCATATCGCCAGATGTCATCACTATATTTTGCTTTTTGTAAAAAAGCTCTTTACTCGAAATGACATCGTTGTAATTTATTGATTTTGAGTGGGTAGTAAAGCACTGTGAAGGGTATCTATTGCCGTCTGCTTCAGCTGACGGATAAGGAATTTATAAAGAAGGCTTTAGCCGCATTCATTAATGTGGCTAAAGCCCATTTTATGTCTCAAATATCCGTTGACTGAAGTCAACGGCAATAGAAATCCAGATCAATAACATAATTAATACTGAAACTTATCTCATCCTTATATCTTGCTTTTTGCAAAAGAGCTGATTACTTATAATGACATCATTGTAACTGATTCATTTATAAGTAATTTTAAAATATGAGACTTTGTCATTATAACGAAAGGAGAGATCCTAGACAGTCTGCATACAATGCGCTTTAAGATCTCTCCGAAGTTATAATGACAAAGTGGGCTAACCGGTATTGTGCTAAATGTATCACTATATTCTGCTTTTTGCAAGAAAGCTGTCTACTCGAAAACACAAAACGCCAAAAGTGCAACTCATTTAAAAGCTCGTTGATGCGCCATACTCTTTTACGATCCTGCTGCCGTAAAGAGGACCGGCGCTATTGTCTTTATTGATAGCCTGAAGCTTCACAACAACACTCTTTTTGCCTTTGGTAAGTTCTGCTGGGATGCTGTATGAAATATCGTAAAAGCGGCTTTCTTTGAACTTATTTAAGTCTTGAGTAGCTATTTTAACATTATCTACAAGGATGTCGAAAGTTCTGCCCCGGTTGTCCATACCCCAGTAAGTGTTAATGAGCGTGTTTGGCAGTTTATCATCAACCTTCATGGTGAAAGAGAGAGAGCCACCTCCATTTGCAATGCGAAATTTACGTGTATGATCCTCTCCCGCTTCGGTATTTTCGCCCGTGAAATTATGGTCGCGTTCTGGCTGCATTTCGCCTGTCCGCAAAATATCAACAGTGCGCTGCTCAAGCTCCTGCTCTTTCTTTTTGCGCTCTTAATAGATCTTTTGCTGAACTGCCCACTCAGAAGGGCTGAATACATCCCAATAAACCGAATAATACTCTTTCTGCGCCTGGTGGAAAGGGATAAGCGTTACCTCTGCCGGAACCCCGGTGTTTGCAACCGTCCTGAATACCAGTTTATCTTTATCTACTGGCTTAACCCAATTAGCGGCATTATTATCTGCTGTAACAAACACCGGGATGCCGCTTACCGGATCTGGTTCTTTTTCGCCTAAAATTCCAGAAAGCAATACCGGCCCATAAAATACCGCTTTTCTGTTGGGGTTATCAGGCATGCTTTCTGTATAAATTCCCGAAGGAGTAATTAACTCAATCTTATCGTTTGTTACCCATTTTTTGCTAATAACCAAATATCCGGCAGCATCTGTAGTGTAGCTCACTTCTTTACCATTCACTTTTAAGGCTATAGATTGAGCCCAATGCGGCTTACGGATTCTTATTGGAAATTCGCTTGATTTTGATGCAGTTAAAGTAAAAGTAGTTACATCTGTAGCTGGAAGCATTGTTTCCTGCTTAATAGTAATTCCCTTCTCTTTCCAGGTTAAAACTGATGGGATAAATAAATTCACATACAAACTTCCGTCCGCGCCTTTAAAATAAATAGTCTCGCCATATTTAACATGGTTTTCCATTCCGGTGCCCACGCAGCAGGTAAATGTGTTAAATTGGTCGCTAAACTCTTTTCTACTGCCCATGCGCAAGGGCACAAAGTAGCACATCATGCCGTCGCTGTGGTTTTGAGAGGCCAGAATATGGTTATACAAAGCCTTCTCGTAATAATCCATCAATTGTGCAGACGGGTTTAGCGAGAATAAATGGCGTGTAAGCTTCAGCATGTTATAGGTATTGCAGGTTTCGGTTGTATTATCGGTCAACCTATCATTTAGCTTGCGTGGCTCGCTTAGATATTCATAGTTGCTGTTTCCACCGTTTGCATAAGAGTGGTTTTGGGTAACCGTTTCCCAAAAGAATTTTCCCGTAGCCAGGTCGCCCTGGCTGCCAGTCACCTCATAACGGCGCACCGTACCTATAACTTTAGGAATTTGAGTATTAGAGTGCCTTCCTGGCAAAATATCTTTTTGGTGCGCTAGTGAATCCAGAATGTGCCTGTCATGAAAACGATACGATAGATCGAGGTATTTTTTATTTCCTGTGAGGGCATCAGTGTTAACCAGCACATCATTCATACCACCGTATTCGCAAAGCATCATTTTCTGCATCTGCTCGTCGGTTAAATCCTTAATAGTTTCACCGGTCCAGTCAGACAATCCTATTTCTATTTTAAGCGCTTTGGCATTATTGCAATATAAATAGGCATCCAGCAATCCTGACATAATTTTGTGTACGGTGTACCAGGGCGCCCAGGCACTATTTAAGTCAAAACCGCGGGAGCGGATATTTCCCTGGGAAACCTCAGCCCATACTGTATCTTCTCTAGGTATCGCCCCTATGTATCCGGTTTTACGGGCTTTCTGGCAAGTATCAAGTTCATCTACGATGTAATCGACGCGCTTTAAAAATTCGGGATTGCCGGAAGAAGCATACTCCATAGAACAGGCTGATAAGTAATGCCCCAGCGAGTGGCCTGCAAGTCCGGAATCTTCCCAGCCTCCGTATTTTTTTGCTTTCACCGGGAGGCCCGAATGTGCCCTGAACTCCGACAATAACCTATCAGGCTCTATCTGAAGCAAGTAATTTACATCCGCTTGCATTGCCTCTTTAAAAGGGCTTTCAAGAAGTTTTACGTCTTTAAGATTAAAAGAGTATGCCTTAACAGGAACCTTCGGTTTTACCTTCATTCTTGCGTCGTTAAGCTCTGGTGTATACGATTGCGCATAGCCAGCACTTAAAGAGAATAATGTTCCTGCAAGCAAAGCAGGTAATACCAGTTTCCTCATATATATGTGTGTTAAATAATCTTTATACCAAAGTTTTCAGGATATAAACCTAAGAGGATACCAAAGCATTTTCAATTCGATAATTTGCAGATAGTTACTGGATTTTAACATTTCATAACGGGAGATCCCTCACCCGCAAGCATTAACTTAAGAACAACAACCCCATCGGGGTTAAAGGTCGGTAGAAAAAATAAGGCAGTTATAAATTCCGTGCCGTAGGTACGGGACATAATGTAGCGTACCTACGGCACGCAAAACCGTTCGCTATCAAATTTTCTACTCCCGAACATTCGGGACACCTATGGCGCACCTCGAAATCCTTAAGTTAATGACATTGCCCTCACCCGCTCGTCCATAGAAGGAGTGCCTCGGACAAGGAGTCCCCTGGATAATGGGATTCGGGACGATGCTGGCCAGAATTGCGGCACTCCGGTTCAATATTTCGTTAATGCTTTTAGGGCGGTGCAAAAATGCAGGCTCCCTTTCATTCCTTCAACAACCCAATATAAAAGTTAAAGGTATCTACCTCGAAATTATCAGCCTTAATGCCTGGCAAATCCACAACAGAGAAGCTGCCCGTTTTTGGGTAAATAAAAGCGTAATCACCATCTTTGGTTTTAACCCTCAGGGGCATATCAAAACCCTGCACATTGGCAATCCAACGGACGTACAATTTATCGTCGCTATAGCGCCATTCCAAAGTAGGAATAGTAGTATGGTTTAAATACTGTTCAAATACTTTCGAAAAATCCTTTTTTGCATGTTCGCTGATGTAGCTGATAATCTGCGTAGATGTAACCGTTTGATGATAGAACGCCTTATTCAACCCTCTTAAAATCTCCCTCCATTTTGCATCGTCATTAATGATTACCCGGATCATGTTCAGGAGGTTACCGCCTTTAGGATACATATCGCCTGAGCCTGATTTATTAACATTATAAGACGCAATAATTGGCTTGTCATTTAGAATGCCCTTCCGGGTGCCGTGCACATATTCCTGCGCAGCTTGCTTGCCGTAGTAATATTCGATAAACAGCGATTCGGAATAGTTGGTGAAGCTTTCATGAATCCACATATCGGCTAGGTCTTTAGAAGTAATGTTATTTCCAAACCACTCGTGCCCACTTTCGTGCACTATAATGAAATCCCATTTTAGCCCCCAGCCAGTTTCAGACAGGTCGCGGCCTTTGTAGCCCGGCATGTATTTGTTTCCATAGGCAATGCCACTTTGATGCTCCATCCCCAAATGTGGCGTTTCAACCAGCTTATAGCCATCGGAGTAAAATGGATAGGGGCCAAACCAGTATTCAAAAGCCTTCAGCATTCTTTTCACATCGTTACCAAATTGAGATTGCGCTTTTTGAAGGTTCTGCGGCAATACCCAATAATCCAGCGATAGCTTCCCTTTTTCGCCAACAAGCGTATCCGAAAAATGCTTATAATCAGCAATATTTAAGGCGACATCATAATTATTAATTGGGTTTGAAATAAACCAATCGAAGCGGTTATAGCCAATTTCTAAGTCTGTAACTTTTCTTAGCCTACCGTTAGAAACATCCTTCAAGCCAGTGGGCACACTCACACTTAAAAGCATGCTATCTACCTCGTCTGACTGGTGGTCTTTATTTGGCCACCATATACTTGCGCCGATTCCCTGACAGGCTGTAGCCACCCAGGGCTTTCCATTACCGTCGTTGGCAAAAACAAAACCTCCATCCCAGGGAGCCATTTTTGCAACAATCGGGTTTCCGGAATAATAAACGGTAAACTCATCAGATGCTCCCTTTTTTATCACCTCGGGGAAATCAATAAATACGGCATTATACTCGCGTTTAAAAGGAAGCGGCTTGCCATGAAACTCCACCTTTTCCACTTTAAGGTTATCAAACAAATCAAACTGAAGTTTGCTGAAATCTGTAGTTGCTGTAAATCTGAAAAGATTAGAGCCGCTTATAAATTTATTGCTGATATCTACCTTAACATCAAGGTGGTAGTACCTGATATCGTAACACGACCGCAAAGGCGATAAATATCCCCTCAAAGTATCTGCCCGGCTAAATTTTTCTGTACCTTGAAACAGCTGTGCATGCACCCTGAAAGGAAGCACATTTAAACAAGCTGCCATAAAAAGAATGCTTAATAACTGCATCATTTGGAACCTAAATTTTTATCTGCCTCCCGGCGGGCAGTGTTGTTTTAAATAATTGGTAAACAGGTTAACCAAATGCGCCGTAGTGCCCTCCCCTTCAGAAATAGAATGCGAACGGTTAGGATAAGACATTAATGTAAACTGCTTATTGTGCTTTACTAGCTCGTTTATAAGTAATTCTGCATTTTGATAGTGAACATTGTCATCTCCGGTACCATGAATATAGAGCAAATTTCCTTTTAGATTTTTTGCATAAGTAACAGGCGAACCTTTCAAATAGGGCTCTTTGTCTTCGGCAGGATTACCCATATAACGTTCCTGGTAAATATTGTCGTAGGTTAACTGGTTGCCTACTGCGGCAATGGCAATACCTGTCTGGTAAATTTCAGGATATTGAAACAGAAGGTTTAAGGTGGAAGATCCACCACCGCTCCAGCCCCAAACTGCTACCCGGGTAGAATCAATAAACTTCCACTTCAATATTTCTTTTGCAGCCATTGCCTGGTCTCTTACATTTAGCGTACCTATATTTTTGTAAATGGATTTACGCCATGTTCTTCCTTTTGGTGCAGGCGCTCCCCTATTTTCGAGCGAAATATAGATGTAGCCGTCATCGGCCATACTTCCCTTGTACAAGCGGTTCCTGCCAGTTCCATAAACATCTCGCACGGTTTGACTGGCAGGCTCCCCATATACATAAAAAACTACGGGGTACTTTTTCGATGCGTCAAAGTTGGAAGGCTTAACCATCCAGCCATCCAATTCAATATCATCGGCAGTTTTGATCTTAATGAATTCAACTTTTGTTGCCTGCACATTGGGCCTTTGCAGCTCGCCGCTTAAGGTTTTATGTGCCGGTAAGCTTATCATCTCTGTCCCCATTGGGGTTGAGCTGTTCGTAAAACGATGAATGGCAAGCTTCCCGCCAGGTGCAATATCATAGGCGTGAGTACCTTGCTGCGCTTGTGGCGAAATTCGTTCTGGCCTGCCACTTCCGTTCAACTTGATGCGATACAAGTATGCTTGAGTTGCATTATCCGGTGAAGCCGTATAGTAGGCATATCCATTTTCTGCATCAACCAGATCCAAGCTGATCACGTCAAAGTTTCCCTTTGTAATCAGCGTTTCTTTACCCTTCGTATCAACCTTATACAAATGTCTCCAGCCATCTTTCTCGCTTACCCAAATAAATTCTTTGCCCTTATTTATCCAATCCCAGCCTGTTGGATCCTCGCTGAAACGGGCTTTAATATCAATCCAGGCATCATCCTTTTCAGAGTAAATTGTTCGGCTTATGCCAGTGGAAACATTGCAGAGCATCAGCTTACTTTCGTTCTGCTTTCTGTTTAGTTGTTGCAGTATAATTTCGGTAGCATTGGGCGACCACTCCATTCGCGGAATATAATGCTGGACCGAGTCGCCGGGTATTTGCATTGGTTTGATAGCGCCTGAAGAAACATCAACCACAGCAATTTTGCAGGCGCTTGGGTCTTGCCCAGCTTTTGGATATTCAACCGGGATGTTAAAAGAATAAGCAGAATCAGTTGTATTTAGCATCAGGTAGTTCCTGATTTTGCGGGCATCTATCTGCCAGAACGCGATTTTCTTTCCATCCGGCGACCAGCGAAAGCCATCGCGGCAATCAAATTCTTCCTCATACACCCAGTCAAAGGTGCCGTTGATTAGCCTTTCGTTTCCATCAAAGGTTAGCTGCTTAACTTTTCCACTTTCCAGATCTTCAACAAAAAGATTATGCTGAGACACATAAGCCAGTTGCGAGCCGTCTGGAGAAAATTTGGCAAACATCAGCGAAGCTTCAGGCAAGCCCTTTCCAGCCTTCGTCAGCTTTTTTGTTTTAAGATTAAACACCCAGTAATCGCCCCTGGTATCGTAGCGCCAAACCCGGCGAGTGTTGGTGTTAATCAGCAGTTTGGATTGATCCTCCGAAAAATTAAACCTTCGTATTGCCAAAGGCGAAGCTGCGCCTACCGGAGTTAGTTCCTGCTTGCTTATTATTATCTTCTTATTTGTGGGCTGATAAAGATCCTGAAGCAGCACTTCATTATTCTCAATTTGATATATGCCCCGGTTGTCTTTGCTCCATTGTGTTTTCTGCCCGAACTGGGCGAAAGCTGAAAATGCAAGAATACATTGCAAGAACAAGATGATGACTGTAAATTTTATTTTCTGGGCAAGCCTCATAGCGATTGCGTTTAGTTTGCTACTAATATCTTTTATCCGCATACTAACAGTTCATGTGCCATTTGTGATTTATCTTTTCCTTCTTTAATAAAGCCAGTAATGCAGGGCCCGGGCCCACTGCAACTGTATCTTTCAATCCATTGGTTAGCAATGACATAAATGATACCAGCTGTATATTTACTATTCTGCGACATATTGTTTTTGTGTTTTATAAAATAAAAGCAATTACAAAGATATCAGCTACCGGATTTTCACACTTTAAAACCGTATTTTATCTTATTGGAGATATCTGGGTTTCTTTTAATCTGATTTTCTTATTTTCAATTTCGCATACAAAACCACAGTCCAGATAATCATTAAGTACATGTTCAACAAAGAGATTTACGTTAAAAGAAGGGAAAAATTAAAAGCAACAGTCCAATCTGGAGTTCTGCTGTTTCTGGGCAATGATGAAAGCCCTATGAATTATAAGGATAATACTTACCACTTCAGGCAGGACAGTACCTTTCTATATTATTTTGGCATCAGCACGCCTGGACTTGCAGCAATTATCGATCTTGATGAAAATACTGAACTGATTTGCGGCGACGAAATGACTGTGGATGATATAGTTTGGATGGGCAGGTTGGAAACGCTGGCGGAAAAAGCATCCAAAACCGGTATCAGCCAGATTTACCCGTCCAAAAAACTGACGGAATTTCTTCAAAAAGCCCAGCTTAGCAAAAGGACAATACATTTTCTTCCACCCTACCGGGCTGAAAACAAGCTTAAGCTTTTCCATTTACTGGGAGTAGATATTTCCCAAACAAAGGAACTGGCTTCGGTAGAATTTATTAAAGCCGTTGTTGCCCAGCGTTCTATTAAATCAAGCGAAGAAGTTGAGGAAATCGAAAAGGCGGTTGACATTTCGGTAGGGATGCAAAAACTAGCGATGCATATTTCCAAACCTGGCATGGCCGAGTATGAGATTGCTGCAGCTATTCATCAAATTGCCCTTGGCTGCGGCGGAAACCTGGCTTACCCCATTATTTTTACCAGGCATGGCGAAATTCTGCACAATCACAATCAAAATAATATTATCAAAGAAGGAGACCTTATCCTTAATGATTCGGGAGCTGAAACAGCGATGGGTTATTGTGGCGACCTGACACGCACTTTTCCGGCGGGCAAACGGTTTACCGAAAGGCAGAAGAACGTTTATAATATTGTATTGAATGCTCTGTCGAAGGCATCGTCTATGCTAAAACCCGGAACAAGGTTTATTGATGTGCATTTCACCGCCTGTAAAGCGCTTTCAGAAGGGCTCAAAGATATCGGGCTGATGAAAGGGAATATTGAAGACGCGGTTGCAGCCGGTGCCCATACCCAATTTTTTCAATGTGGAACCGGCCATATGATGGGAATGGACGTGCATGATATGGAAGATTTAGGCGAGCAATATGTTGGCTACAATGATGTTCTTAAAAAGGAAACCCAACTGTTTGGTTTAAAGTCTCTCCGCCTGGGAAAAGAGCTTGAACAGGGTTTTGTAGTTACCGTAGAGCCAGGCATTTACATCAACCCTTTCCTTATCGACTTATGGAAAGGCGAGAACAAACTGACTGAATTTATAAATTACGATAAGCTTGAGGAATACCGCTATTTTGGAGGCATCCGTATTGAAGATAATTTTCTGATCACGGCTGATGGTGCGCAGCTTTTGGGCAATCCACTGGAAAAAACAGTTGAGGAAGTTGAAGCTGCGAGGGAGGGGGCGTTTTAAGAGAATCCATATTCTTAGATACTAAAACCTTAATACTTATATTTGTATCAAATAAAAAAACATGACAACATTAACTATTCAAATACCTGACAAGGATGCTGAGTTGGTAACACAGCTTCTAAAAAAGCTGAATGTTAAAATTGTTGCTCCAGAAAAAAGCCCTTATAACCCTAAATTTGTTGCCGAAATAAAAAAAGGTGAACAGGATTTAAAAGCTGGAAAAGGTGTAAAGGTTGACTTAGACAACCTATGGAAATAATCTTTACGCCTAAAGCTATCGCATTTAAAGTATTGGGGAAAATCTTCTCCTAACTTCGAGACAAGTACAATGAACCTATCTTTTTCCGTTGGCTAAAGCACAACGGCAATAAAACCCATATTAGGAAGCCTAGATCCAAGGCGTCCGAAAGTCATATCTATTGCCGTCAGTTTCAACTGACGGACTGACAAAACAGGGTAATTCCATTTAAGAAATCACTCTGTTTTGGTTTATAAAGCTAGTTAATATACTGCTCCGTATATGACCGCGGCGACAAGCCCGTAACGGACTTGAAGACCCGGTTAAAATTGGTAATACTATTAAAACCGCAGCTATAGGCAACCGATGAAATACCGTTGTTACTGCCATTAATTAATAACTTACAAGCCTCATTTACTCTTACTTTGTTTAAAAAGCTAATCAGGGTATGCCTGGTATGCTTTTTAAAATAGCGGCAAAATGCATGAGGAGTCATAAATGCTTGTTCGGCCACTTCTTCCAGCGTTAGCTGCTTATTGTAATTTTGGATGATGTAATTATAAATATTGGCAATCCTCATGCCTTCATTGTCATTGAAAACTTTTGGAGAAGCATCTACCGTCAGAGGTTCCAATCCTTCCAAAGAGCTCATTATTTTCAACAATTCTATAAACTGCAGGAACTGCTCAATTCCGTCTTTTTCCAGAATATTGTTAATTTTTGAAGAAATTTCAGAAAAAGTCCCGTTAGGGATTTTAAAGCCATTATTGAATTGCCCAAGAAATGACTGCACATGCTTCATTTCCGGAAATTCGAACAAAGAACCCAGCCTTCCTTTGGGATTAAAAAAGATAGTGGTTGCGTGGACGGTTTTAGTACTATCTTCTTCAAAGTAAGAGGGGTCGCTTTTAAAGAGATGAGGCATGTTAGCACCTAAAAGATATATCTCGCCTGAATGGAACATGTGCATGTTATTACCGGCAACCAAGGTGCCTTCTCCTTCTTGTATCCAGGTTAACTGAACTTCCTCGTGCCCGTGAAGATGAGTATAAAAATGTGGCAGAATTTCATCCTGAACGATAATAGTCCTGTCGTACGGGACTGGTATTGTAAATGGTAATACTTTCATCTCGCTCTATGTTTTTCTTTTCTAATTGGTTAGGAATCGGCTAAAAATTAACTACTGAAAGTAGCATTTCTTTAAAACTAAGCTAATTATTGCAAACAATCAAGCTATTATTGTTAAAAACACACTTAAAAATTTGTACTTAGGAAATGCTGATGCGTTTTACAATCAAGAACGGCTATCAGCCTCAGAAAAAGTCGATCCGAAGAGGCCCATAAGGCAGAAAAGCCCGGATAAATCCAGGCCCTTCATACCAACCAGCCAATAATATTCTAGAAGTAACGAGTGGGCGAATAGATATCTGTTTCCAGAGATGTTTTTTGATGATTGAGAATCTCACTTATCAGTTTTCCAGTGCCCGGGCCAAGGCTTATGCCCATCATTCCGTGCCCCGTGGCAACCACCAGGTTTTGATAAGAATTGACCCTGCCTATATAAGGAATTCCATCTGGCGAACAAGGGCGAAAGCCATACCATACAGATTCAACCTCAGGCATTGCGGGTTTTAGTTGGGGAAAGTATTTGGAGGTTGATTCAACAATTCCTTTTACTCTGGCCATATTAATTTTATTGTTGATCTTGTCGATCTCCATAGTACCCCCTAATCGAATACTTCCATTCATCGGGGTAACTGCAACCCTCGCTTCGCACAATATCGCCGGGATATGCATGCGCTTTTGCGGTTCTTCAATCATAAATGAATAACCTTTTCCGGGCATTAAGGGCATTTTCAATCCAGCCAGCTTTGCAATTTCCGGCGACCATGAGCCTCCTGCCAAAATGTATTCGTCGGCAGTAAACTCTTCATTACCAGAACAAACTGAAGTAATTTTACTTCCTGAGGTTCTTATTTTATCAACTTCTTTATTTCGCAGGATTTTAACACCGCTTTCTTCCAAGTACCTGATAAGCAGGGGCATTAACTTATAGGGATAAAGGTGGGCATCGCATTTATAGTACACTGCGCCTTTAATGTCGATATCCAACTTCGGCTGTAATTTGCTGCAAGCATCAGCACTAAGTGTTTCCACCTCAAGGCCCAGGCTTTCTGCTTTTTCTGCCAGGTGTATTTCTTCTTCCTCAACCTTGGCCGTTTTATACAGCATTAATATGCCATTTTCCTGAAGACCAAAATTGTCCAATTCTAACTCGAGCTCTTTAAATAGAGATTTGCTGAACAATGAAATATCTCTGAGTGGCCTGGCAGTTTTCTCTACATGTTGCTTGCTGGCACTTTTTATAAATTTGAGCCCCCACGAAAGCAAGCTCGTGTTTAAAGATGGCCTTACATAGAATGGGCTTTTGCTGTTAAACATCCAGCGTATGCCCTGCTCAATCATCCCAGGGGCTGCAAGTGGAACAAAATGGCTTGGTACTATCATTCCGGCGTTGCCATAGGAACAGTTGTCTGAAAGGTCGCCCTTGTCAATGATAGTGACGTTCCATCCTGTTTTCTTTAAATAAAAAGCAGAAGTTAAACCGATGATTCCTCCACCTATGATGATTGCTTTTGCCATTTAGAACTTATTTTAACTATATCACCTGAAAGCCTTTGGCATAAGGGTCATCATCATCAATTTTGATAGTATTATACCCGTACACTTTTGCCCAGCCTTCTATACTCGGAACGATTGCCGAATAGCCATTTACACTCACAACATCTTCTACCCGGCCAATAAATTTGCTGCCGATGATGCTTTCATGTATAAAAGAATCGCCTTTGGCTAATTTCCCTTTGGCGAACCATTGTGCCATTCTTGCTGAAGTGCCTGTACCGCAAGGAGATCTGTCTATAGCTTTATCTCCGTAAAAAACTGCATTTCTTGCAGTGGCGTCATTTGATAGCGTTTCTCCAGCCCAGAGAATATGCGAACAGCCTTTTATGGTTGGATTTTCCGGATGCACAAACAGATATTTTTCATTAATCTGCTTACGAAGTATGCGGCTCCATGAGATTAGCTGATCCGCGGAATAATTTTCCAATCCTGCAAAGTTTGGCTGTGGGTCTACTATTGCATAAAAGTTTCCTCCGTAAGAAACATCAACAACCAAAGGCCCAAGATCAGGGCACTCAACTTCAAGATTTGAGGCAGCCAAAAACGAAGGCACATTGGTTAGATTTACAGACTTCACCTTTTTTCCTTCCTGTTTGTATTCAATTAAAAACAAACCAGCGGGAGCTTCCATTCTTAC
>CBIHNR010000162.1:0-12877 GCA_966211215.1 uncultured Pedobacter sp. | reverse complement strand
CAAGAACTAGACATGGTAGTTAGTGACCGGTGATTAGTGAATCGAGGTCGACGAGAAAGAGGACAAGGTATGTTAGCAAATAACCGAATAATAAGGAAAGATTGGAAAGAGTTCAATATCTTTATAAGGTTTTTTGGGGGGCGGTTTGGTGCACTTTTATTAATTAACCCTAACCTTAGCCCAATATGGGCACAGAGTACATGATGAGAATATTATTTATTATTCCTTCTTACAAACCTGCTTATATTTATGGCGGTACTACCGTGGTTGTAAGTGAACTGGCAGAGGAGCTGGTTAAAGCCGGCAATGACGTGACAGTATATGCTACAACCGCGAATGGTGCATCTGAACTTGATGTTGATCCAGATAAGGAAACCTTAGTTAATGGGGTTAAAGTGTATTATTTTACCCGGATAACGAAAGACCATACGCATCTAAGTATTAGCCTGCTTAAGGATTTATGGAGAGACAGCAGAAATTTTGATATCGTCCATATACATTCCTGGTGGAGTGCATTAGTACTTTCTGCTGCTGCGGTTTGTCGCTTAAAAGGGATTAAGCCCTTGATATCGCCACATGGCATGTTAAGCAATTATAGTTTCACCCGGCAAAAATCCATCCTTAAGAAAGGCTTGCACCACTTATTTGGAAAAAGTCTGCTAAAGCATTCTTACCTTCATGTTTCTACTGAACAGGAATGGAAGGAAAGCTTGCTGATTAATCCAGAGTGGCAAGGCTTTATAGCATCTAATTTAATAAGCCTGCCGGAAAACGTCCCTCCTCGACAGAAAAACGAGGTTTTTACGCTGTCCTTTTTATCCAGGATAGATCCTAAAAAAGGACTGGACCTTGTATTTAAGGCTCTTGCAAAAGTATCATTCCCTTTTAAACTGTTGATTGGCGGAGTAGGCGATAGCGAATA
Organism: uncultured Pedobacter sp.; assembly: GCA_966211215.1. Lineage (GTDB taxonomy): Bacteria > Bacteroidota > Bacteroidia > Sphingobacteriales > Sphingobacteriaceae > Desertivirga. The sequence continues at coordinate 11,955 of CBIHNR010000162.1, read as the reverse complement.
TATTGAGCAGCTAAAACAAATGGCTACAGAACTGGGCGTATCCAGTCAAGTAGAATGGACTGGATGGAAAGGCGGAAAAGATAAATTTGAGTTTCTTGCAGGTTCCGACCTGTTTCTTTTAACCTCGTATAATGAAAACTTTGCGATTGTTGTGATTGAAGCCCTGGCTTGCGGAACACCTGTTGTTCTAAGTAATATGGTAGGTATATCAAGTTATGTCATTAAAAAACAACTCGGTTGGGTTTCGGACCTCGATGAAAACAATCTGGCAGATTCGCTAAGCCTTGCCTATAATGCAGTGGAAAACCGAAAAAGAATAGAGGCCAATGCCTCGTCCATCATATACGAAGATTTTAACAATGCTAAATTGACAAGGGAATACCTCAATTTTTATACAAAGATCCTAAGCCTATCTAATAAATTCAAAAACAGGAAAATACATACAATTGGCTAACATACTTCATATTAACGCATCATACAAACCGGCATATGTTTATGGCGGCCCCACTATATCGGTATCTAATTTGTGCGAAGAACTCGCCAAAAGCAATACTGTGGAAGTGTATACAACAACTGCAAACGGAAAATCAGAGCTGTCTGTCCAAACCGGTGTTAAATTACTAATGGATGGCGTGGCGGTTACGTTTTTTAGCAGATTAAGCAAAGACCATACTCATTTCTCGCCTGCTCTTATTCTTCATTATATCCAAAATATACGAAAATTTGATATTATCCATGTTCATGCCTGGTGGAATACCGTATCCGTACTCTGCCTGATACTGGGTGTGCTTTTAGGAAAAACCCTGATATTTTCACCTAGAGGGACATTAAGCCCCTACTCTTTCAGAAGCAAAAATGATTTTATAAAACGACTGATATTCAACATCGGCAAACCATTTTTGAACAGATGCCATTTTCACGTTACCAGTGAATTGGAAGAACAACATACACTTAAGCTTTTAACTCCTAAAAGTATACACATCATTCCAAATTTAATCCAACTTCCTGAACAAAAAAGCAAAATGAAGCCAGTATTCATACCTGGCATGGAGGAGAAACCGGGAACTTTTAAGCTCTTTTTTATCTCAAGAATAGATGAAAAAAAGGGGCTTGAACTGTTATTTTCCAGTCTGCGCTATGTAAATTATGACTGGCAGCTTAGCATTGCCGGAAATGGTGAAAAAGGATATGTCGATAAACTTGTGCGATTAAGTAAAGAATATAAGATCGAGGAACACATCTCATGGATTGGTTTTCTCGATAACCAGGTAAAATTTAAACTGATGAAAGAGCAGGATCTTTTGGTTTTGCCCTCTTACGATGAAAACTTTGCCAATATTGTGATTGAATGCCTGAGTACAGGTACGCCCGTTTTGTTGAGTGAGAATGTTGGCCTTTCTAGATTTGTTGAACAACATAATTTGGGATGGGCATTTAAAAGGACTGAAGAAGAACTCATCAAACATCTGAATAAAATGTCAGGACTTAGGATGGAACTAATGGAAATAAGAAAAAGAAGCCCAGAGGTAATTTCAGACTTATTTAAGCCGGAAATTCTCATTAAGGACTATTTAAAAATGTATTTTTCAGTGTCTGGCCGCCTTTCTTGAAAATAGAATAGTACATTTTTTTTATTTTTGAAGCCGCCTCAAATTTTACACATATTCAATGCCCCCCAATCGCCTAAGTTCAGCTTTTGTTTTTAGCTTATACGTTCCCTGGCTGCTTTCGCTTGTTTTATATCAAGCACCTATTACCTCATATATTGTTGCCTGGCTAGGCTCCTTCTTTATTTTTTACCAAACTTGGTTCTCGCCCTCCCGAGTAATCCTTCCAGACCTTCCTTTGCACAAACAAATTATGCGACCACTATTCCTGGTGCAATGTATTTTTGCGGGCTATATGTGCTGTACCTCTATTTTTTTCTTTTTAAGTGCTTTAGGTTATAAATATCTAGACCAGGTAAGTACCGTAGATTATGTTTCCGAAGATACTTTGCAAAATATAGCTGAATGCCAGCGCCTCGCCCTTCTAGGACACGCTGCTCTGGTGAATGGGATACTCATTATTCAAAATAAGTATATTAGCATCACTTCAAGATATTTTGTAAACAATAGCATTTCTTTAGAAGCATGGCTAATGCGTGTCGGAATTATCACTTTTGCCGCTAGTTTTATAATGGAACGATCACCAGGCTTGAGCCAGTTCTCTATCGGACTTTACAACGTTGCTATATTTTGTGGAGCAATGGTGCTTGTAAAAGGCATCATACTAAAAAATGAACGATTGCTAATTTGGGGGGGAGGCATTTTCATGGCTAACCTGATGAATGCCAGCCTCACCGGGTACAAAGAGCCAATTATTGTAAACTTTATTATGATATTTGGCCTATTGGTTCCCCACTATAAAAAAGCGGTTATTGCTGTAGGTATCCCGTTCTTTGTTGCCCTGCTTTATATTATGCCTTCTTACTCCAGTGTAATAAGATCACAAGCGTGGCATGGCGAAACTACTGCCGAAGAAGCCAGGGCTGATGCACTCGAGAGTATTTTTTCTGATGATGAAAGTGATAAAGATGCCAATAATGAAGGTACCTGGCAATTTCTTACCGGAAGATTTAGTGAAATAAATATGTTCACTGAATATGTTAAATCCACACCCGAGTATATTCCCTTTTACCATACGGAGATTTTAGAGAATTCTTTGATGTCGGTTATCCCACGAGCTTTATGGTCCAATAAACCGATTACTGAATTGTTGGCAATGGAGCGTGTTTACCAGGCTGGCGTAATCAATAGAGGGTCTAAAGCATCTGCTAAAACAAGGCCGGTAGTGGATGGCTATTTGAGCGGTGGCTTTATCGGGGTTTTTATTTATCTGTTTTTATTGGGGATGATTGCCCAGGTGCTTAGCAATAAGGCCGAAAAGCTCTTTGGAGGTTATGAGCCCGGCTGTATTGTATTTTTTAATGGCTTCTTTCAGATATTATGGCGTGGAGAAACAATGGAGTTTCTGATCAATAGCGTGTTTTGGAGCTATATCAGCATGCTAATCGTTTTTGCCTTTTTACGATATCTTAACTTCTTGCTGAAAAAAGATTTTGTATTCGAAGTTGATCCAGAGGCATTTAGTGATAACAAGCAACGAGCTAATTATGAATTGTGGCTAAGGAGTGTTAGGCGGTAAGGAAAATCCGGGGGGCGGCATAACCTAGGACATAAAAGCCTCAACCCCAACCCCGCTCCTCCGAAGGAGTCCTTTGGACAAAAAGAAAGGGGAGCTAAATCAGTGGTAGTTCTGGAACCTCGTTCTTTATCATCTAGCCTCTATTGCCCGAAATAAATTACTAATATATATAATTAAAGGTCCACGCGGCACGCGTGAACCAGCAAGCGCCATAACCTCATTTGGCAAAAATTACATCTCACATTTAAAGCAATCCTAAAAATCATCCTATACTCTAAAATCTTATTCATAATCCTGATATTTGCCGGTCGTAACAACACCATATAATACATGCCCGATTTCTCCTTCATCATTCTCTCCTTTAATGAAGAAACACACCTTCCAAGACTATTGGCTTCCATTAAAGATCTGGATGCTAAAATATATGTCCTGGATTCGGGGAGTACTGACGGGACGTTGGACATATGCAGGGAATACAATGCAGAGGTGGCTTACCATAAGTTTGAAAACCACCCAAAGCAATGGCATGCAGCTCTAACCATATTTAACATTCAAACTCCTTGGACGATAGGGCTTGATTCTGATCAGATTGTTACGCCTGAGCTGTTTGAACAATTAAAGAACTTTAGAGATCAAGACTTTGAAGGGGTTAATGGCATCTATTTTAATCGAAAAAACTTCTTTAAAGGGAAATGGCTGCGGTTTGGAGGTTATTATCCTAAATACCTGTTAAAAATGTTCCGCACCGGCGTTGGCTATTCTGACTTGAATGAAAATATGGACCATCGCTTTATTGTTCCGGGGAAGAATATTGTTTGGAAGAAAGGCCATATTTTAGAGGAAAACTTGAAGGAAAATGAAATCAGTTTCTGGATTGCCAAACATAACCGTTACAGTGATCTGGTGGCTCATGAAGAAATTGAGCGAATGAACGCTTTGCGTACTCAAACAATTCATCCGAAATTTTTCGGTACTCCAGATCAGCGTATTGCGTGGCTGAAAAGTCTGTGGTGGAAAATGCCTTTAGGCTTACGCCCATTCTTGTACTTTACTTACCGGATGACCTTCCAACTGGGCATACTGGATGGGACAACAGGTGTTCTTTTCCATTTCTTACAAGGATTTTGGTTCAGGCTGATTGTGGATGTTAAGATTAAGGAGTTGAGGAGAAGGAGAAGTGGAGATTAGTAACTGCCGATTGTAGGAAGCATCAAGGTTTGTTTAGTGAATTTGTAATCAGTGATTAGAGATTAGCCTTATAAGTAACACCAAGGGTAGTACGGCAAAGGAGATTAGTCTTCTTTGGAGCACCATTGTAATCCATTGCCGTTGTGCTTCAGCCAACGGTGAATAGATTGAAAATTAGAGATAGTTCTCTATGGAGTATCAATGCAATATCCATTAATTAGAAATAGTTCTTTGGATTCAAAACTTCTTTCTATCATTAAATTACAAATCTTACCTTTGCCCTATAATGCATCTCATCAAAGAGTTCTTTCAAAACCCTATTTACCGCTTTGGCCTGGTATTTCTGGGACTCTTTGCTATCCTTTATTATTTCAATCAATTTTTTATAGGAGTTACCGCCCCGGGAGGATATTATATCCCCATTCTTGATGAATATTTCAATTACATTTCCGGCTTAAGGCATGTTTTAATACAAACCAGCGAATGGATACTGCAGCAATTCGGGTATACCACTTTTTCAACCAATTACTGGCTAAGAGTTTCGGGATTTGGGGGCATTGTTGTTGTTTATTCCTGTCTGGGCTTTGGAGTGATGAGTTTCTTTGCGGCATTCGTAATGGCCTGGCCTAAACCTTTGAAAGAAAAATTATGGTTTCTGCCTCTTGGATTATTGCTTATTCAAGTGCTGAATGTTACGCGATTTATTTTATTAAGTTTATACTGGCGTAGATCGGGACTTAAAGGCCTTGTAGACCATCATGATATTTTCAACGCTATTTTGTACATTATCCTGCTGGCTGTGATTTATTTTTGGGTGAATTCGGGGAAAGGAAGCCTTCGGAAAAAGAGCCCGAAAATGAAGGTAGGGGTGTAGTTTGTGGGCATATAATATCGTTAGGTTAAGACATGGGGAGCATAATATCGTTCATACCCTCTCTGCCTTACGGCATCTCTCCCGGAGGGAGAGAAAAGCTGACCCGCCAGGACAAACGCCTTAACTTAACAGCATTGGAGAACACGCGGCACGCGTGCGCTAACGAAGGATGCTGAAAAATAAATTCATCAAGATGAGGCGATATGGGCTCCCCTCTCTTTTGGAGAGGGGTTGGGGGTGAGGCTTTTATGTCATGACTAGTAGTAATACGAGAACGCAAGTAATATAAATTAATCGAATAAAAAACCCTATCCTTTGTCCAAAGGACTCCTTCAGAGGAGAGGCTGGGGTGAGGCTATATGAAAACAAACCTATCAAAATATAACAATTCATGGTATAGGCCTGGTGCTGGAGCATTTAAAAGACTACTATGGCTTTGGGCGAATGCTTTATTTCTAAAGTCGCCTTTAATCCCTTCAAGCGGGTTGAGGATTTTCTTTCTTAGGTTGTTTGGAGCGAAAATCGGCACTGGGGTAAATATTAAACCTGGCGCTAGCGTTAAGTATCCCTGGTTCCTGGAAATTGGAGACCATGCCTGGATTGGAGAGGACGTGTGGATCGACAACCTCTGCCCTACTAAAATTGGCAATAACAGCTGCCTTTCTCAAGGCGCTATGCTTTTAACCGGGAACCACAATTTCAAGAAACCCGCATTCGATCTGATTATCGGCGGAATTACTCTTGAAGAAGGTGTTTGGATCGGCGCCCAGTCCACTGTATGCCCAGGGGTGACTTGCCAGTCGCATAGTGTGCTGGCTGTTGGTTCCGTGGCTACTAAAGATATGGCAGCTTATTCTATTTACCAGGGGAACCCGGCGGTGAAAGTAAGAGAGAGGGTGATGGAGGGTGAGGTATGAGGTTTGAGCGGTCAGCTATGAGCAGTGAGGTATCAGCAATGAGCCGTGAACTGTTAGGATCAGCTAAGGAGCTAAGTGCTGACTGGCTAAATGCTAAATGCTAAAATATCCGTTAATTTACAGCGCAAATGCCAACGATAGCATTTTCAATAATTTAAAAATTCTACATCCAGTATAATGAAGATCAAAAAAGCAGTAATTACTGCAGCAGCGAGAGGAGAGCGTTTATATCCTGTTGCCGACACCATCCAAAAGGCTATGCTTCCTGTAATTGACATTGACGGGCTTTATAAACCGGTCATCCAAATTATTATTGAAGAAGCTTTTTCCAGTGGCATAGAGGAAATTTGTATTGTTTGCGCACCGGGTGACGGAGAAAGGTATCAGAACGCCTTTAAATCCCTAAGGAACAACCTTGTTAAATCATTTAAAAATGTAGAATGGGCGAATAAGGAAGCTGACAAAATCGCCCAATTTCTGACAAGAGTGCAATTTGCAGAACAAACCGAGCCGAAAGGTTATGGGCATGCCGTGTATACCGCTAAAGATTTTGTGGGAGAAGACCCTTTCCTTTTGCTGTTAGGCGATTATTTATATGTTTCAAACCTGGCAAAACGCTGTGCAGCCCAGTTGCTGGAGCTAGCATCGAAGGAGAATTGCTCGGTTTCCGCTGTAAATCCGACACCAGAACACCAGATTAGCCGCTATGGAACGCTTACCGGAAAGCAATTACCTAATCAGCATGGTGTTTATAAGATCGACAAGATTCTGGAAAAGCCATCATTAAGTAACGCCGAGCTCGAACTGCAAACGCCGGGCTTGCGTGTAGGCTATTACTTATGTTTCTTCGGGATGCACGTGTTTACACCAGCCATTTTTGAGTTTTTGGAAAAACAGATCTCAATGGATGGAAACAATGTTCCCCTAACGCCGAGCCTACAAGAGCTCGCAGAAACTGAGCAATACCTGGCCCTTGAAGTAAAAGGATCTCGCTACGACTTAAGCCGCAAGCATGGCCTATTGCAGGCGCAAATTGCCTTGGGGCTTGCAGGCGAAGCACATAATGAAACTTTAACTACCCTTGTTGAGCTTCTGGCAGAAGCTAATACCCGCAAATAAAAAGCAGAAATTACATGAACGTTTTTATTGAAACCATCACTTCTGCAGAACCGTCTAAACGCAACCGGGCATTTTTTGAGCTGAGCAGAAATTTATCCTCAAAAGAATTACTTAAGGCACTTTTAGAGCTCGAAAATTTTCGGAAAACAACTCCCAGCCTCTATGATAAAGTAAGGGCAATCCTGTTCTTACATTCCGGTTTTCGCTTCTTTTTAAGTGAAGCAAAGGATGTACCTGACACCGGGAAAATACCTTACTCTGGTTTTGAAGACCTGCTAGGCAGGCGCTTTGAACATGCTATTTCTACTTTTTTGCATACCCTTAAACAAAGCGGCCCAAATGCAGCTTTATTTAGCGCCCTGGCGGATGCTTACCACCATCTGTCTTTCCAAATACTCGCCGGGCAAGTACGTAAAAGTGTACGTTCCAGCAAAGGGAATCAATGGATGTTCCGGGTGGGACACGAAGAAGAACACCCAATCAGGATTCATTCCCAGCTGCTTCAAAGAAAGGACAACAGCCTCTTCTACCCTATCCTACATGAACATACTTCAGTGAGGATGGACTTAACCCACAGCGGATGGTCTGACATATTTTTCCTGGGAATGGATTATCCCGAAGGTGCACGAGTGATAAATGTTTCGATTGACCTGGGCGTTTTTGGACGAGATAAGGACATCAGGCCTCCTTTACATTCTTATGTTAGGGTTATTCCCGAGCCCGTATTGCGAGTGACGAGCATCGATCTGAATACTACCAAAGATATTACCAGTTTAGATGACCTTTTTAATTTCGGGAATGATTACCTGAGTCTTGTAAAAGCCGGTATTATTGCATCCGGACTAATTCCTCCCTCGTTTGAAGGCACCAACCAATCCCTGGTAAATATTCTCTCTAGAATTGTGGGCCCAGGGATGGGAATTGAACTGGTAACTAAAGTAAACGATATACCGAAAGGTTCTCGCTTTGCGGTATCTACCAATTTATTGGGCTCCATTATCAGTTTATTAATGCGAGCTAGCGGGCAAACTAAAAACCTTGAAGGTGGGCTGGAAGAAAGCGAAAGGCGTCTGGTTGCATCAAGAGCGATTTTAGGCGAATGGATTGGAGGCTCTGGTGGAGGCTGGCAAGATTCAGGCGGAGTATGGCCTGGCATTAAAGCGATACAGGGTGATTTTGCCCAACCCGGCGACCCGGAATACGGAATTAGCCAGGGAACATTATTGCCTCGCCATCGAGTTTTAGAAGGAGAAGATGTACACCCGGAGTTTTACGACAGGTTGATGAACTCCCTGGTGCTAATGCATGGAGGGATGGCCTCTAACGTGGGCCCAATCCTCGAAATGGTTACCGAAAAATATTTGCTGAGGGGACAACGTGAATGGGAAGCAAGACAACAAACCAATAAAATTTTCGAAAATATATTAGGAGCCATTAAATCTGGTGATATAAAGGAGCTCGCTGCTAATACCAATCATAATTTTTCGGGGCCAATTAAAACTATCATCCCATGGGCGTCCACATATTTTACAGAACAACTGATTGTTAAAGCGAAACAGCAACTGGGTAATGATTATTACGGTTTTCTGATGCTGGGCGGCATGTCCGGCGGCGGTATGGGCATGTTTGTTAACCCTGCAGATTACCAGTCGCATAAAAGCAAAGTACTGGATATTTTAAGTACAACAAAAAATGAGCTTTCTTCGTCGCTTCCCTTTGCTATGGAGCCGGTTGTCTATAACTGGAGTATTAATCATAAAGGTACGTGGGCGACACTGCATGAAGGAAACGAAGCTTTAATGCCCGAGCAATACTATGCCATCCATGTTTCCGAGCTTGTTCGTAAAGAGCCTTCAGGCATATCTTATACCCGCCGGGCAGAAATAGACTTCTTTACTACTTATTGCGAGCAAAATAATTTGGCATATCCGCTATTGCGTACTATAGTCAGTAATTTATTCAAGGTGTCAGACCCGTCGTCGCAAAGCAACAGCAATACCGAAAACGAGAAAGCCAACAAGATCAAGAAGGACAATGGGTTTGACTTCATTCAGCATGAAGAAATACGCGAAGAGCTTCAAAAAGGCAGAATAGGACTATCAAGAAACCGCCTGCCAGCAGAAACTCTTATTGAGGATGTGCTACCCGGAGAAATTAAAAAGTTGGAGGATTTGCAATCTTCAAAAGCCGGTGAAGCCGCGATAGGTTCAGGAAAGGTTGCTGTAATGAGCCTTGCCGCAGGCATTGGAAGCCGCTGGACCAAAGGAGCAGGAGTAATTAAGGCAATTAACCCTTTTGTGGAAATTAAAGGAGGCCACAGGAGTTTTATCGAAATACATTTAGCGAAAACCCGCAGGGCGGCTACCAGATTTGCAGGCTCTATTCCACATGTTGTGGCTACAAGTTATTTAACCCACCAGCCTATTGAGAAAAAGCTGGCTGAGACAAATAACTTTGGCTACGGCGGACCGGTATATCTATCTGAGGGCAGGTCTATTGGGCAGCGCTTTGTTCCAATGGAACGAGATTTAAGGTTTATATGGGAGGAAATGCCGCAGGAAACTCTCGATGAAAATAAACAGAAAGTAAGAGAGGCCGTGCGCCAAAGCCTTATTGCATGGGCGAAAGGGAAGGGCGAAGGATCTGATTATGTAGACAATGTGGCCTCACAACGTTTTTCTCCCCTTGGACATTGGTATGAAGTTTCAAACCTGCTTCGTAACGGCACTCTAGCAAAATTATTAGCAGAGCATCCTGAGGTGGAAACTATTATGCTGCACAACATTGACACCCTGGGCGCCGATATTGATCAAGTGGCATTAGGATACCACCTTGAATTAGGGAATGTACTTACCTTCGAAGTTATACCAAGACGTATTGAAGACCACGGAGGCGGATTAGCCAGAATTAATGGCCATTTACGCTTGCTTGAAGGCTTAGCCCAACCGAGAGAGGAAGACGAATTAAATTTGAGTTATTATAATTCGAACACCACCTGGATACAAATTGATCCTCTATTAAAATTATTTGGACTCAACCGCGAGAGCCTGATGAAGGGGGATGAAATGCAACTGGCAAAGGCGGTAAGAAGTGTAGCGCAACGAATTCCAACTTATGTGACTATAAAGGATGTAAAATATCGCTGGGGGCATGCTCAGGAAGATATTTACCCGGTAGCCCAAATTGAAAAGCTCTGGACGGATATGACGGCGCTTACCGGCCTAAAGTGCGGTTATATCGCTGTGCCCCGAAGCCGCGGGCAGCAAATGAAAGGCCCTGAACAGCTGGATGCCTGGGTAACCGACGGAAGCAAAGATTATATTACTTCTCTTTGTGAGTTTTAAATAAAGAGAGGCTGCCTCGAATTTAACTTTGAGACAGCCTCATTTCTTTATTTATCCTACATGCCCGGACACTTCCAGAACCTCAATGAGACTTCAATGCTCTGCTTCTGTCATTATCGCCTTCATGCCATCTGGCGATTTGCAGGCTGGTCCGTTTGTCATCTCAAGTAAAGAGCTTTTTTACAAAAAAGCAAAATATAGAGATGGCATCTGGCGCTATACCGGCTAGCCCGCTTGTCATTCCGACGATAGGAGGAATCCTAAAGCGCTTTGTTATGCGTATTGCTTTAAGATCTCTCCTTAGGTCGAGATGACAAAATGCCAAATATGCAACTCGTTAAAGATAAGCAACATACCAAGATGTCATTATAACTTCGGAGAGATCTTAAAGCACCTTATTATGCGTATGCCTTAGGATCTATTGAGGTGTTAATTGTTTGACTCTTTAAAGATAATAACATACAAATAAATGTCATTTCCAGGCATGAAGCTGGATAGTAAAAGAATGCCGAGAAATCTCCTGCAACGGAGGTAGTGTTTGCATATTGCTTGATCAGCATTCCTCCGAAGGAGTCCTTGGACATATCGGGCGATCCCTCACCCACTCCAAAGGAGTCCTTTGGACAAAGGGATTCGGGATAACGGTGCAGGTTAGGATTGCAGCACTCCGAACCAAAATGTCATTAAAGCTTTCGGTGTTTGGAAAAAATGGAAAAAACCCATGACATAAAATCATGTAGGGGCTTTTTATTGAAGTTTTTGCCTTTGACATCTAAGGAGCTGCTTCCAACTCTTCTTTCTTGTTACTTTTTCTTGATAAAAAGTAACCAAAAATCAAGAAAAGAAAGATGCTTCTACGCTCAAGGCACCAGCGGGCCCGCCTTTCTTTTCAGCCCTACGCGCAGCTCTCCGCAACAACGGGCTGCAAGCGTTCAACGGAATTGCCTTCGAAGAATGTCATTTCCGCTTTCGGTGTTTGAAAAAAAATGGAAAACTACCTATGACATAAAGTTTATGTAGGCGCTTTGTCAGGCTAAGGCTCTTGCTGGTTCAAGCGTGCCGCTTGGACCTTACTATGATATAAAATTTTTGCCGATCTTTCTCCAGGCTTTCACCTTTGATAACTCAGCAACTACTTTCAAACTCTTCTTTCTTGTTACTTTTTCTCCTAAGAAAAGCCTATAACTAAAGCTTGCAGAACTTGCTTTTCTTTAATATTGGTATCGATTCCCATCGTTAAAACTTGATAAAAAGTAACCAAATACTTAGCGACGATCTCATTTATACCTATTAAAAACAAACCAAAATCATAAATAAATCAAGAAAA
>CBIHNR010000161.1:0-12880 GCA_966211215.1 uncultured Pedobacter sp. | reverse complement strand
GAATAAAAAAGATATGCCCACCGCGTTTTCCACCATGGAGGAAGAATGATAATACTTAGCGACTTCTGAGGAATTTTGCTATAAGGTTCAACATTATCGCATCTTACCTGAAATATATATTTGCCCGGAGGCAGCTTTGTATAGGTTACCCTCGTCTGCCCCTCATTTCTTCTCCAGGTATCGTCAAAGCCTAATAAACGAACGGCAAACTGCTCTCTACCCGCCTTCCGGTAATCTAACACACTGAAATCTATGCTGATAATATTTTGGTCATGGGCCAGAACAATTTCATCAGTTTGATTGATGTCATATTTCAGCACTGAATTTTCTCCTGGTAAAATTTCCTGGCTATTAACCTGAAGATTGGTAAAAACCATATCTGCTTTCACTTTTTCTGATGATACTATAGCCGGGTTAAAAGAAAGGATTCCGGCCTTTGTGCCAAACACGATATCGCCATTTTGCTTTCTGGTGCAAGAAGCTTCGGAAAAAGAAACATCCGATAAGCCGTAAGACGCATTAAAGTTTTGAAATCGTTCGTTTTGAAGGGAAAACCGGCTAATTCCATTCTGTGTGGCAATCCATAAATTCTTTTGGGCATCTTCGGTACAACTGATCAGAAAATCACTCGGAAGCCCAGACTTTGTCGAATAATTTTTAAAAGAAAGGCTCTTTACTGGATTATTTCCTATAGCTCTGTTTAAGCCTCCGGATGAGGTTAGCACCCACATAGTATAGCCAGAATCTCTGAAGATAAATTGAACATCATTTCCCCCAAGGCTGTTTATATTATTCCGCTCTTTCTTATATAAAGCAAACTTATAGTTCTCAGGCAAACCTGAGTTGGGATTAAAGATTAAAAGTCCGTCTGTTGTTCCAATCCAGATATTGCCCTTCACATCTTCCGCAATACACCTTATTCTGCTATAATTTCCTTCAGGATATTTTTTAAAGCTGTTCTGAATGGTTTTAAACCTGATATTGCCCGCGCTTTCGTCTACCTGAATAATTCCATTATCATACGATCCCACCCAAATCCTACCTCTGCTGTCTTCAAATAAGCTATAAATACTTCTGCTGTTTATGGAGCCCGTATTTCTAGTATCGGGAAGATATTGTGTTACAACGTACTTATTATTAAGCTTAGAATCCACAGGTTCTGCTTTAAATAATCCGTCTGCTTTTGTTCCAAACCACATTCGCCCCCTCCTATCCTGAAGAAAGCAATACACACCGGGATTATTGCCGGAATAGTTGAGCAGTGGAACATCCAACTTTTTACCATCGCGAATAAATACCGAACCAGCTTTAGTTCCCAACCATAGCCGGTTTTGCTTGTCTGTATAAATTCCCCGCACTTCATTTTCATTTGCCCACGTACTTTCAGGTATGAGCGTTGAGTGCATAAACTGAGTATTCTGAATAACAAGTCTTTTTAATCCATTGCCTTCTGTTCCCAGCCATATTACGCCCTGAGGATCATACAAAACACTAGTTATACTAACAGGAACATTGTTGAAATCAGAATTTTTGTCAAAATACAACCGCTCTAATTTTTGTCGGCCCTTGTGGTAATAGAAAAAACCAGTTCCCCGGATATTTAGCCATACTCCTCCCCGCTTATCTTCTATATAGACCGTATTTTTTCTTGGAGCCTTATAATTGATTTTGCTATCTGCAGTAACGTATTTGATGTTTCCGGTGGAAGGATTGATTTTAACTATTCCATACTTTTCAGACTCAACCCACAGCTCTCCTGAATGATCCCGAAAAACTGAGAAGTAAGCTGAAGCATCAGCACTTCTGTTGATTACTTCTGCTTTTCCGTTTTGGTTAATGGCAATTAAGTCACCAATGGATGTAGTACAATAAACATGGTTGTCGTTTGGCGGAGCATAAATGCTATTAATGGTTCCATTCGTAACTTTTATTTTCTTTACTTTTTTTAAAGTATTTTCTACCGAAATTAAATAGCCATTGTCAGCAGTAAGGTAAATCATTTCCCCTTTTTCCGCTAAGTGAGTTAGCGACATACCTATCAAATCTTTTAAGCAAATACTCTGATAAGAATTGTTTTTCAGCCTTTTCAAAACATTTATGCCAGAGCTTGTGCCTATCCAGAGATTCTTTAGTCCGTCGATACGAGAAAAAGCAATATCATTGGATAGTAAGCTATATGGGGATTTATCGTTTTTTGAAAATCTGCGGTAAGAAGCTTCGGGCTTGCCGGGATTATATAGCACGTAAATATCTCCCCCCTCACTTTTTAGCCAAACCGATTCACCGGATGCTGATATGATATTTTTAAAAAGGAGCTTATCGAAAACCCGGATATGAAGCAGATCGGACAGCGTTGTGAATTGTTGAGTACGTTTATCAAATTTATAGACCTGCTTATCGTAGGCACGAAGCCACAGCGCTCCATTTTTATCATCAACTATTTGGTCAATACGATTGGTTTTGAGTGTTGAATTATCGCCAGGATTTGACTTAAACGTTAGAAAATTATGCCCGTCAAAACGGTTTATCCCAATCCATGTGCTAACCCAGATAAACCCTTCATCGTCTTTAATAATAGAGTGTACCCTTTTATCCGACAAGCCTTCAGCTGTGGAATAATGGTATATACTGGAATTTACCTGTGAAAATGATTTTAATAGCGGTAACATCAGCAGTATTAATAAAAAACTTCTTTTACCTAAAAACATTAATTGGTTATAATTAGTAAGTAGCGGGGCGCTACCCATCAAATATAAAAATAGCCGGTTTAGTATCCCTTAAAATTTAGTATATATTATTAAAAAAATTTCCTGAAAAAATATTTTCAACCTATACTCCTTTCCTCATTTCGTAAAAACTGTAAGACAGAATTCTAAGGCATTGATAGTCAGCTGTTCTTTTTACAAGTGAAATTTGTAAAATCGATGGAAACTGGTAGTGCAACTTCATTCTGAAACAACTTAAACGTTAGCGATTCAGAGATTCTTCTAGGAAAAAGGGTGTGCGACTGTTCGGAACGTTCCAAGCATCAACCCGTTTTATACTTCGACTCCATTGCCACTGCTTCCTAGCCGAGTTTCTTAGAAAGGACTTGGCGCCCTTTTTCCTGGCAATGCCTTACGCATACGCAGATTACTGGTATACCTGCAAAAAATCTCACCTAGTTATAATCAGGCGATTTCCAATAGTGACTCATTCTCATTTTCCTGTTCAACGCGAGCCAGGAAGCCGGCCTCGCTGCTGGAAATGCGGCCGATACGTTGTATTAATTTCCCCAAAGGCATGGTGTAGCTTATTGCTGCGTTACCCTGCAACCGAATAACTTTTTCTTTTTTGTCTATTGAACCGAGATAGAATTTATTAATAATAACACACTGTGTTACACGCACAAAGAATTGAGGCAACAGCATCTGCAATTTCGACAACTGTTTATAGATATTAATACTTGATCCATCTATAAAATGAACCTCAACAACATCCCTTTTCGACTCGAAGTAAACGATATCGTAAACATTCAAATAAAGTACCTGGTCATGCGATACAATGGCAATCTTTTCTATCCTCATCATAAGCAAAGAAAGCATCGGCAAAGGTCGGAAGCGTACAATTTTTGTTTTTATTGGTATACATTTAGGTATTGTGAATAATCCTGACGGACACCTGGACTTTATATCTCGTCACCTGTTCAATCCACAAATATCTTCTCAAATACCAAGCCTAGCAATTGCTCAAAAATGCATTTATATATGCCGCAGTTTTAGGAGGGTATAAGACTATGCTTATTATCACCTCACCCTATCCCTCTCCTCAAGGAGAGGGGAAAGCAAAGTGCTTATTTTGAATTATTTAACAAATTGAAATTAATCGAACTCAGGTTAAAATTAATTCCCTTTATCTGATCGCCTTTTCAAATACTCGGTTGGCGTACAATTAAACTGGGATTTAAAACAGGTACTGAAGTATTTCGGGTTATTAAAACCTACCGAATAAGCAACCATTGACACGTTGGCTTCACCAGAATCAAACAAAGCTTTCGCTTTATTCAAACGGGTTTCCCTTACAAACTCCACCGGAGCAATATTGGTTAAGCTTTTAAATTTCTTATAAAATGCCGAACGGCTCATACCGATAGATTCTGCCACCTCATCGATGTTAAACTCCGGATCTTCGAGTTTTTCCTCCACAATCTGAATCAAACGCTGCAAGAATTTCTGATCCTGTTCGGTAATTACAGCTTCAAACTGGTTAATCTCTTCAGGATTCTCCCCTTCCTGAAGAGCTTTAAACCATTTTTTTCTTTGCTTTATCAAATTCGCTATTGCAATTTGAAGCAGCTCCATTTCGAAAGGCTTGGTGATGTAATAATCGGCACCATAACGCAAACCTTCAATCTGGCTTTCTACCGATAGTTTTGCTGTAAGCAGCACCACCGGAATATGGCTGGTTGCTATATTGTTCTTTAAGGAGTCGAGCAGTTGGATGCCATCCATCTTAGGCATCATAATATCCGAGAGTACCAGGTCTGGCAGTAAGCTGTTAGCTTTTTCCAGTGCTTCCTCCCCATTAGACGCTGTTTCTACCCTATAATTCTCTTTAAGCTTAGCGGAAAGAAAACTCCTAAGATCGTCATTGTCCTCCGCAAGAACTATCAATGGAAGTGATTCCTGATCTACAATCTCGTTTTTTGTTACAGATTCTTCGTTTTGCAACGTAACTAATGCCGTATGAGCGGCCGTTGTATCAATATATTCGACAACATCATCAGGCGTTCCCCTCTTCATTTCAACAATTACCCGGAGCCCTTGTGGTTGGTGGTTTTCAGCATAAATTGTTCCACCATGTAATTCCACCAGTTCCCTGGAGAGAGATAAGCCAATGCCTGTTCCTTTTTGCATTTTGCCATTTACCTGGTTTCCTTCGTAATACAGTTTAAAGATATCCTGAAGCTCATTTTCGTTAACCCCTTGTCCCTCATCCCGCACTTCTAAAACGAACGTATTTTCCTTTGCCAGCTTGATATCTACTTCTATAAGGCCACCTTCACCTGAAAACTTAATAGCGTTGGCAAGCAGATTGTAAATAACAATCTCCATTTTATCGGCATCCAATACAGCCAAAAGCTTCCTTTCCTCCGAATTTACTTTCACCTCAAGATTTTTCTGCTTTATGGTTTCGCTGAAATGCCCTGCTATTTTTTCTGTGAAGGATACCAGCTCGACCGTTTGTAAACTAAGTGATGCTTTGCCACTTTGTACCTTTCTTAAATCCAGCAGCTGATTAATCATGCGCACCATACGGCGGGTATTTTTTAGTACCAGTTCCATATAATCTCTGCCGCTCTTGCTTAAATTTTCTTTTTGCAACACTTCTTCTGCCGGGTTGAGAATAAGGGTTAGCGGGGTACGCAATTCGTGTGATACCTGGGTAAAAAAATTAAGCTTAAGATCTGCCACTGCTTTTTCTATAGCAACACTTTGCCGCAACTTAAACATCGTAAGCAAGGTCTTCCGAATCAGCAACACTACAAAGGCGATAATCATCAAATAGATCCAATAAGCCCACCAGGTTTTCCAAAAAGGCGGCAGTATGGTGATATGAAGAGATCTTGAAGGAATAGTTTTATAAAGTTCTGCGTTAAGGCTCTTTACCTCAAAAACATAGTCGCCGGGAGGTAACTTGGTATAAGTCGCCCGGTTTTGCCCCTCAGTATTCCGCCACTCATTGTCGAAGCCTTTTAAACGGCAGGCATAATTTTGTTTATCGGTAGAATAATAGTCCAATACGGCAAAATCAATGCTGATCACATTCTGATCGTGATCCAAAACCACTTCATTCACATTATTCACCAACGCGTTTATGGGTGATTCTGCGCCGGGACTAACATCTTTACTATTTACCTGAAAATTGGTAAGAGCCAGATTGGCATTAATTTGTGGTGAATGAATCGTTGCCGGATTAAAATTTAGGTAACCATGGGTAGTGCCGAAAACAAGGCTTCCATCCTGCAAAGTAGCACACGATGCTTCAGAAAAGGTAGCATCATGAATTCCATCGCGGTAACCATAATTTTGAAATGTGCGTTTACTCATAGAGAACCTTGAAATGCCGTTTTGTGCAGCAATCCAAAGATTTCCTTTCCGGTCTTCGGCACAGCTGAGCAAACAATCGCTGGGCAGTCCGTTATGCGTTGAGTAGTTAACAAAGCTTAAATCTTTAAGCGGATCCTTTCCTTGTGCGAGATTTAATCCACCGGCAAATGCTAAAACCCACATCTGCTTCCGGGCATCGCGATAAATATAGTGCACATCGTTACCGCCAAGGCTATGTATGTTTCCGGCCTCTTTTCTGTAAACCTTAAAATCATAATTTTCAGGCGTTCCTGAATCAGGATTGAATATTAGCAATCCGGCAGTGGTGGCAATCCAGATATTTCCGTGCTTATCTTCTGCAAGGTGACGGATGCGTCCGTAGTGTTCCCGCGGATATTTCTTGAAACAGTTTGAGGTAGTTTTAAATACGGTTTTACCATTGCTTGCACTTATCAGGATGAGCCCTTCGCCAAACGCGCCTGCCCAAAGCCGCCCCTTACTATCTTCCAGGAAGCAATAAATTGCTGTAGTGCCGGATAAACCAGACACATTTTGATTGGCAAAATAACGGACAGTATTGTACTGCGTTGCATCTGCACTTACCGGACTGGCTTTTACCAGACCACCGGCTTTGGTACCTAGCCAAAATGTACCTTTACTGTCTTCATAAATAGCGTAAACCCCCGCATTGTTATGAGTTAATCCGGGGAGGATATTAGTGGCCTGTTTGCCGTTTTTAAACACATACAGCATCCCATCTTTTGTGCCCAGCCATAAACGCCCGCGACTATCAGAAAAGACGCCTCTAACTTCATTTTCAGATCGGTATGGACTTCCTGGTTTAGGAAGATATTGCTTAAAGTCGGTACGCTGCAATACAATTTTTTCCAAGCCCTCAAATCCTGACGCAAGCCACATTACGCCTGATTTATCATAATAGCATCTTACAATGTTATTTGACAACTCCTTATCGCGTAAGCCGGAACTCATCTCAAAATAGTCTAATTGGGATGCATTAGCCCTGCAGTTCATTAAACCAAGCCCCTTGATATTTACCCATACGTGACCGTTTATATCTTCAAAAACGGTTGTGTTCCAAACCCATGATCCAAAATCGTAATGCCTCTTCGGAATCAGGTAAGTGGCCGTCCCGTTAGCAGGATCAAACCTCAGTATGCCGTGATTTTGTGATTCGATCCAGAGTTTGGCAGATTTGTCTTCATACATGGAAAACAAGGCAGATTTATCTGGAACCTGAAAGGCCTCATTTATAGTTCCATTTGCATCAATAAAGAATAATTTCCCGTCAGAGGTAGTGCAATAGATTTTTTTCGCTTTTGGAGAAAATAGAATATGGTTTACCGGAGTTGAAGATATCGGATAAGTCTTCACCATAGACAAACGGCTATTCGTTTCCACCACTTTTCCATCTACCGAAGCAAAAAAGACCTTATCGCCACTTTTAACCATTCCCCGAAAAACCTGGTTATTGAGCCTTGCCGGCAATTTTTGCCGCTTATAGCTTCCTTTCAGGGCTTTTAGTAGCACCAGGCCGGCTGAAGTTCCAATCCAGGTGTTTTGAAGATTATCTAATTGCAGAAATAAAATTTTATCAGATGGCAGATGGCCTGCTCCCGCTTCCCTGGTATTGAATCGTACATATCCGGGATTTTCTAAAGCAGAGTTGCTTACCTGTAAAATTCCTGATGATTTTGTTCTAAGCCATATAGAATTGTTGCCTTCGGCGAGAATGCCGGTAAATACTAGTTTCTTTAACGAAGGCTCCTTCAAAAGTTCGGAAAGTTCGGTAAAGGTTTCGGTGTATTTGTCAAACCGATAGATGTGATTATCGTAAACTTTAACCCATAAGTAGCGCCCTGCAGGATCTTCCTTCATTTCATCGACCCTGTCGCTGCTAAGTGGCGATCTATCTCCGGGAGATGATTTGAAAATAGAGAACTTATAGCCATCGAAACGACTGATCCCGACCCAGCTACCAAACCACATAAAGCCTTCCTTATCCTTAAGAATGGACGTAATGCGATTATCAGACATTCCGTTTGCCGTGGTGTAATGCTCCCTTTTAATTGAAACCTGGGCATTAACCAGTACACAGAACAGCAAAAAAATTATTGTAAAAACAAAGAATCTAAAACTCCCAGTCATTTAACCCCAGATATTAGCAACCCCTACTACAAAGTACGTCTAAATATAGAAAATCATTTATTGAATACAGAAATGCAGCTTCACGCAAATGTCTATATGAAACTGATAACGTAAGCGTAGCCTTATAAAGCCCCTTCGACATCTTTTACAACGCTATTAAACAACACTTTATCCCTACTTCTTGCAAATGTCATTAACTTAAGGATTAGAGATGCGCCGTAGGTGCAAAATGTCGGTAGAAAAATTTAATGATAAACGATTTTGCGTGCCGTAGGTACGATACATTATGGTTCCGTACCTACGGCACGGAATTCATATCGGCCTATTTTTCTACCGACATCTGACCCCGATGGGGCCATTGACCTTTCTCCGTGGTCCCTACCAATGCTATTAAGTTAAGGAAATAGCAAGCGAAAAATCCTGTAAAGCGTGTTACCCTCTCTGCCTTCGGCATCTCTCCCAGGGGGAGAGAAAGGTCAACCCACGCCGGACTTTCGCCTTACTTATAGCATTGCCTAATCTTAACTTAAATGTAAAGTCAATTAGGACTGTCCTCATTACCTCATTTAGCCCGAACTATAGTTTAACAAACTGCTTTACAATCCTTTCGTTCTTTAATTGCAAAATCAAATAATAGCTTCCCGAGACCAGTTCTTTAAGATCTAAAACAACCTGTTTTGCGCCAGCCTCTGCTTTTTGCATTAGAAGAGTTGTTCCATATGCAGAAATAACTGATAAATTAGCCAGCTGTGCTTCTGCAGGTAAAGTGATGGTAATCTTTTCCCTGGCTGGATTTGGAGCTATCAATACTTCCACGTTTGATGGTGGCGCAACCCGTATGGCCATAGTCTTGCTGTAAGTAAAGTTTCCATCCTGATCTATCATTTTCAAACGATAATAAAGTTGCCCTGCCTGTTGACTATCATCGTAATAAGAGTAATTGTGCTGCCCTGCCTTATTCTTGGCTTTTAATTGCCCAATGGGCAAGAAATGTTCTGCATCTAAACTTCGTTCGATTTGAAAATTCGCTGTATTAACCTCATTTGCTGTTGTCCAGTTTAATGCAATTGAATTGCTCTGTGATAGGGCTTTTTTCACCGAAAATAATAGCAGGTTTAAGGGCAATACCGATTGAGTAGAACCAACCATTTGAATATTCCTTTCAATGAGATATTTAGTTGCAGAAGCACCAGATGGCCACCACGGATATACTCTTACAGATAAAGTTTTTCCTGTTCCTACCTCAAGGTTCAGCCCTTCATACTTAACCCTGATAAATTCCCCGCCGGTGGTGTATTTAGGCAATGTCAGCGGTTGTGGATTTATTAAAGTTCCTGCAGTTGCAAAATTATCCATCGAATAATAAATATTCGCTTTCATGGTATTGGTACTACCCGCATCTCCAAAATCAAATGATAAGGATTCCAGTTGCAAAATTTTATTTGTTGCCGGAGCAATGTCATACTGTACATACTGTGCGGCATCTGGCCCTGTTTGATTTGCAGGCCAGCCGTTTACTGGCCTTATTCGTTGCGCCTGCACAGTTTCGTTAGCATAGATACCTGCTGTAGAAGTATATGATGAGTAACCTGCTGTCATATTGGTGGGATAGGTTTGCGATGTGGCTGTAACCGCACCTGTAGTCGCTGCAGATGTGTTTGCCGTCAAGGCCCACGTTGCCGAAGCAGCCTCTTTAGGCCCGGTCCCTCCAGAACCTCCCGTGCTGGTTCCAGCTATCCCTCCATATGCAGCACCGGATGGATGGTCACCAGTTATCAGCGTATTTAAATAAACTTCGAGATTGGTATAGCCTAAACTATTCCGGTTACTACGGTCGGAAGTATTATTTGGATCTAGGCCATAGGTTATTTCCCATGCATCCGGCATTCCGTCATGATCGGAGTCAGCAGGTGCAGGCGTTGAATTCAATTCCGGCCAGGCCACGTAGCTTATGCTATAATCCGTTCCATGAATAAAGCCTCCCTGTACATCGATAATCTTCCCGGTACGGTTTTTCACGTTATTAATTATCCGCTCATCCAAGGTATCCCGTTTGGGGAATGAGCAGCCCACTTTAGCAAGAACATTATTATAAGCGCTAAATGCCGATTCGCCAATAGTATCCGGAAGATTAAACGGAACATTCGCTTTAAATTTTACGGTATCTTTCAGACTCCAGTTTCCCATGCCCACACCTAAAAAATTGCGATTGGTATTTGCCGTTGAACCATCCACGTAATTACCCTTAAGGAAATAGGTTGCCCATTGTACTGTGGGTGAAACTGAATCAACATTAACTATCTGATACTTGCGCGAATTTGACGTGTTAGGCCCATATTTATAATAATTGTTTACCACATTATAATGTCCGCCATCACCCCCGTAAATGTTATTAATGCCCCAGTTATAAAGCACGTTATTCCTAAAATCGCATGTCTCGCTTTTGCCACTTTCATAAGTATCGCCTCCGGCAAAACGAGGAGTACGATTACGGCAATGTGCAAAAAGGTTATGATGAAAGGATCCGTTTATAGCACCCCAGATACCTCCATAGCCGTGCTGTTCGAAATCAGTATCGCCCTCTTCAAAATGATAGGAATAGTTTAAAGGTTCGGAAATAAGATTCCATTGCAGGGTGAGGCTATCTCCACGATAAACAGTCATTGCTTCATCAGTACTCCAGCTAACCGAACAATGATCGATGATGAGTTTACTTGCACCGGTACTTCCCAAAGCATCATCGCTACCTCCACCGGCAACTTTTCCTTTGTTCTGGTACCGGTCGCCCATGCGGAAGCGCAGATAACGGACAATCACGTTATCACCTTTGATATAAACCGGATGATCCGCAATACAGATCCCATCGCCAGGAGCTGTTTGGCCGGCAAGGGTAGTATTTCCCGGTATATCCAGCCCGCTTGTCAGATGAATGGTTCCCGACACTTTAAAAACTATCGTTCTGTATGCATATGAACTAGTAGGCTGGTTCAATGCATACCTTAAGCTTCCAACGGTATTATTATCGCTTAAGTTGGTAACTTCAAATACCGTTGTGCCCACAAACCGGGTTCCCCGACCGCCGCTAACATATTTTCCGGCACCTTCAGCCCCTGGAAAAGCTAGCGTTTGTGCCGCAGTCTTATTTCCTGTAAAAAGGCCGAAAAAAAGCAGGTAAACGATTATTGAAGAAATTCTATTCGGGTTCATGTAATATTTTATTAAACGGCTTGAAATAAGCAATTTGAAGTTATGCAAATCGCCTACCCTCTCTGCCTTCGGCATCACCGCGCCCTTGCAACCGGTGAAATTCCAGGCAGCCAGAAGGCTGCCTGGAATTCTAATTGCATATTGCAAATATTTATTGTTTGATGAATTTGGACTTTAATAGGTTAGAACCATTTTGATAATGGATGATATACAGGCCGCTAATTAAAGCAGCTGCATCAATGGTATTTTGGGTAGAACCCTTCAATACGGGTTGAGAAAGTACGCGAACCCCGTTAAAATTGTACACATTCAAGCGGCTATTATCTCCGGCTTTAGGATAAGCTACATTTAATAACCCGTTCGTAACCGTAGGGTACACTAAAAAAGCACTTAGGCTCAAACCTTTCGCGATGGCAACATTGCTGTAGCTATAATGTCCGTCTATATCTACCGATTTAATGCGATAATAAAGGTTTCCTGAAAGCGATTCAACATCATCAAATGTATAAGTGCTGATTCCTTGCGTATTTCCATTCGCTTTCACTTGGGCTATTTTATCGAAAGATGAACCGTTATTGCTTCTTTCGACCTCGAAATGGGAAGTATTGTGTTCAGTCTTCGTGCTCCAATTTAACGCTACTGAATGTGAATTTGCAGAAGCTTTTAGTTGGATACCTGTAACCGGCAAAACTCCGGAAGCTGTTGTGGCTGCACTTAGCGCACCGTATTCGCTTACTGCCTGTACACCATAACTGTAGTTTTGCCCCGTTACGGCACTTGCATCGGTGAAAGAAGTATTGGTTGTAAAACCGATAACGGCATTATTGCGTAGCACAACATACAATCTAGTATAAGGAACACTATTCCAACTTAATGCCGCGTTACTTACTGTCACATTCGCAGGACTTTCTGGTGCTTCTGCTATCATTCTTGGGTCCCAGGTATCGCCCGTCCTCAGCATTATATTCTCATAAGTATAAGTTGCAGCTTCCTGGTCTGTGAGGCTGTTTTTAACTGTGACATTATTCCCGTTAGAGGTATAAACGGATCTACGTAAAGAAAGATCAACCGGATTACCATTGGCATCCATTGTACCGTAATCGGCAAAAATAGCAGGAGCAGTATACCATGCAGACCATCCTTCTGGACTGATACCGGTAAGTAATTTACTGTTTATAAATACCGCCTTTGGTGCATTTTGCCAAGGGCGGCCGAATACGCTATTGATACTGCCTGCAACTTTATCTTTATTCTGATTGATGACATTATCCCGGAAAACATAGCCCCATACTGTACCCGTTCCGTGAGATGGTGCAACAATATAACTTCCTGCTTTGGTTACAGTCATTGTATCCCGATCGAAGAAAATATCGCCACTTCCATAAATAAAATCTACAGCACCTTCAATACGGCTATTT
>CBIHNR010000160.1:0-12998 GCA_966211215.1 uncultured Pedobacter sp. | reverse complement strand
GATATTACCTTTTTCTTTAAGGCGGTGCGCCAGGTATTCCCCAGCCATCCTGCCGATTTCAAAGTTATCAGCTCCAACATAAGCAGTATAGAAGTTCGAAGATGTTTTTCGGTCAATTACTACCACAGGTGTTCCCTGGCTAAAAGCTTCTTCAACCACCGGAGTTAGGGGTTCAGCCTCGTTCGGCGAGATGATTAATAGGTCTACTTTCTTTTTAAGGAGCGATTTTACCTGCTTTACCTGGGTGTCGCTATTTCCCTTGGCATCTTCATAAATCAGATGTATTTCCGGATGGAATGAAAGCTCACGGCGTATCTCATCCAGCATGGTTTTTCTCCATTTATCTGAGCCAATGCACTGCGAGAAACCAATAGTATATTCTTGTTTCTCGCTACTTTTTTTACATGCACTAAATATGTTTATCAGCAGAAAAAAAAGAAAAATTAAAAGATTGCATCTCTTGTAGTTTCTTTTCATAAAGGATTGCGGTTTTACAATTGGTAGGAGAAAGTTACGAAATTAAAGCTCTACCCCCAAAATTACGGGCATTCGGTTGTTTCTTGTATACCTTAATTTAACGTGTTTTTTCCCCTGTTTGTGATTCAAAATTTAAGATTTGTGATATAAAATTAAACATGCTCAATTTCCATGGTGCCAGCTAGCCCTGTTTAAAGCGGAAATAAATCCGTTTAAAACTTAAAGGATTTGATACATTTTTTAAGGAAAAATATTGGCCTCTGAGGCTAACTTGGATAAATAATAGGCCATAATTTTTTTAAGGGTGCAAGTCCTTAATAGAGGCAAAATAACCAGCCAGTTGTAAACCATTAATGTATCAGAACATGATTTCGAACAATGAGTCAAACAGTATTGTATGTTTTGGCGAAGTACTTTGGGATGTAATACCCGAAGGGCCGCAGCCAGGAGGAGCGCCATTAAATGTGGCCTATCATTTGTCCAAACTAAAAAATAGGGTAAGCATCATCAGCCGGGTAGGCATGGACCGAAAGGGGGAGGAATTGATTAAACTTATCACCCAATGGGGAATTAAAAAGAACTTCTTGCAGGTTGATACATATTATGCAACCAGCCAGGTACTGGCCAAAACTAATAACGGCCCCGATGTGATATATGACATTGTGAACCCTTGCGCCTGGGATTTTATTACGGAAGACAAGAAAGCGCTGGAAGGAATTAATCAGGCTAAATATTTTGTTTATGGAAGCCTCTCGGCCAGAAATCCAGGTACAAAAGAAACTTTGTATAACCTACTGGAAAATGATACCTATAAAGTGTTTGATATCAATTTACGCCCACCATACTTTGGTAAAGGCGAATTGGCGCACTTGTTACAAAAAGCCGATCTGGCTAAACTGAATGAGCAGGAACTGGGAGTAGTGATTGAATTATTTGACTGCAATTACAAACAAGAAAGTGCTCAGATAAACTTTTTAAGAGAGCGTTTCGATATTAGCGAAGTTGTAATTACCCGCGGAGAAGCCGGCGCATCTTATTATGTAGGAGATGCGATTTACCATTACCAAGGGCGCCCTGTTGACGTGAAAGATACCATTGGCTGCGGCGATGCTTTTCTTGCTTCCTTTATTTCGAGCCATTTAATACAAGAAAGTCCAGAAGCGATTTTAAGGAATGCGGTAACAATGGGCGGTTTTGTTGCAACCCAAAAAGGCGGTTGTCCGGAATATGAGCTGGAAGAGTTTGAGGAGTTTTGCTATCACTACCTTAGCAGCCCTTCTGCCAGGGCTTAATTATTAAAATTAGTTTGCTTGGATTGGCCGCTCTGTATCATTTGCAGGCGGCTTTTATTTTCTGGGGCTTTTATACCTTTTCTGGCCTCTTATATGATGAGGGTAAGAGCCAACATGTTGAAAGATTTTTAAACCTATCTGATATAAAATTTGATAAAGCAAGCCAGCTACAAAGCAAATGCAGCCTTTTAAGCCGATTAATTCTTTAAAGCATTTGGTATGATTTCGAAGTGCAAAAATGCCTCAGCATTGTACTTTGGCATAAATAAACCATTGGTAAAGCTGTTCATTTCAGGCTTCCCTTTTAACAATTATAACACCATGAATTTATCTCCGATAATGAAGAATTATGTTGCAGGCCTAAGCTTTGACACAGTTTTCGAAGATACCAGCGGATGCATTAGCGGGCTTAAACACGTTCCTGCAGGCGAAACCTGGGAGCTAGAGGATATAAATGAAAGAAAGCAGCGGCTGCTTTATAAAGGCCGCGAATGGACGGTGGTGGATAATTTAATTGTTCATGAAGAAATTAAAACCGGTGGCAGCGAAGCCCAAAGGTATATTGATAGTTATAAGAGAACTTTAATAAATCTGGCAGCCTCGGGTATAAAGGTAGTATGCTACAATTTTATGCCGGTATTTTTTAAGGTGCGTACTCATTTCAATTATTCTTTTCAGGATAAACATGCCTTTTCATTATTCGACCCGGTAGCTTTTGCCGTGTTTGATACCTATATCCTAAAACGTTTGTTGGCAGAGAAGTCTTATACAGGTTACCAAAAGCATCAGGCAAAAATCTTTAATACACGTCTGTCAACCGCGGATAAGCTGCAGCTTACAGAAAATATTTTGCAAAGTGTTCAGTGTGATAAGGTGTTGTCTCTTAGTGGATTAGTTGAGAAGGTTAACCGCTATGCCGGACTGGGTAATGAAGAGCTGATATATAATATGGAAAATTTTAATCGGCAGATTTTGCCATTGGCTGGCGAATTAGGCATCAGTATGCATTTTCAAATAGACGATCCCTGCGGGAATCTTTTGGGATTGCCTTGCGTTTCGGAGAAGTATCTCCCTTTTTAATGTCCTTCCTTTAATATTGGTTAATAAATATAAAGCCGGTTCTTTTCCCCGAAGTCCGGCTTTGCTTCAACCTTTTTGCATTTTTCGGTATTGTAAAGGGGGCATGCCCATTTGCTTTTTAAACATCCGCGAAAAATAGTAGGGGTCGTCAAAGCCAATCTCTTTACAGATCTCCTTAATATTCATCTTGCTGAAATAAAGGTATTGGCAGGATTTCTGGATTTTCATCTGTATGAAATATTGGATAGGAGCATAGCCCGTTTTTAGCCTGAACAACTCCGAATACCTCGAAACTGAATAATTTGCCTGCCCAGCAAGCTCTTGTGTAGACAACGTTTTATGCAGATGCTGCTTCATAAACCGGATAGATTTGGCAATAACATCGCTTTCGGTACCTTCGGCAGTGGCATTATCAGCATAGATAAACGAGCCAACAAATTGAAGTAGTTTTAAGTAAGCCAGTTCCATTTCTGCATTGCCCAAATCATTCTCCAATGCCTCAATTATCTGTTGAAAAAGCTCTATCCGGTTTTCCCGGTATGGGATATTTTGCGGTCCGCCTCCGCCCGTAACCGTGTATCTTAAATAAAGCAGATCTGCCTGTTTGCCCGTAAAATGTAACCAATAAATACTCCAGGGTTCCTTTAATGAGCTCCCATAATGATGGGGAATATTTTTAGGAAGGATTATATAAGTGTTTGGGATTAATTGATATTCGGTATCATTTAGCCGGATCCAGCCTTTGCCGCCTACACAATAGAGCAAAATATACTGGCTGCTTCCGTTTGGCCTTTCCCGGTCGTGATGCGAAGCATGTGGATAATAGCCCATTGCCGTAGCATAAAAGTTTTTAGATAAGGCATTAGCCAGAATAGCTCTTTGGCGGTCGGGAGGCAATACAAGCATTGCCTGGCCAATAAAGCCTTCGGCAATTTTCGCTGGTTCGTTCGTTGAATTATCCATTACTATGTCTTAAATAGTCCCTTTGGCGTATTAAGCCTCGTAAGATAATCCATTTTTTGCAAGATTTTATCCATTTTATTAAAAGCAGTATCGCTCTACCTTTATAATTCCAATTAAAACCCAATAGATACATGGCCACTCAATCGGTACATTTTAATAATAGTTATATCATTGGCATATCTTTTATTTCGGCTCTGGGAGGCTACCTTTTTGGCTTCGACTTTGCCGTGATCTCTGGAGCATTGCCCTTTTTGCGAACCTCTTTTCAGCTCGATAGCTGGTGGGAAGGTTTTTTAACAGGTTCATTAGCCTTGGGCTGCATTATTGGTTGCCTGCTTGCGGGAAATTTAGCCGACAAATATGGGCGTAAGCCCGGCTTGATGCTGTCTGCAGCTATTTTTGCCATATCCTCCCTGGGAATGTCCTTTGCGCAGGGCCTTACCATTTTTGTTGTTATGCGATTTGCTGCTGGCATTGGTGTAGGCATGGCATCCATGTTAAGCCCAATGTATATCGCCGAAATATCGCCAGCGCAAATACGGGGCAGAAACGTAGCAATCAATCAATTAACTATTGTTATCGGCATATTAGTTACAAACCTGGTTAATTATACATTATCAGATAATGGGTCCGATGCCTGGCGTTGGATGTTTGGGCTGGGCGTTGTACCATCTGCATTATTCCTGCTTGGCGTAATCTGGCTGCCCGAAAGTCCACGCTGGCTGGTAAAAGCCGGACAAGATGAAAAAGCAAAAGCAGTACTGGCAAAAATTGGATCAACAGGCTTTGTGGAAGGCACTTTAAACGATATCGAAAAATCGCTGATTGGGGTAAAAAAACAATCCTACAGTGCTGTTTTTGAAAAGAGCGTTCGGCCTGCCGTTGTGGTAGGCATAACCCTGGCGGTATTTCAGCAGTTATGTGGTATCAACGTAGTTTTCAATTACACTTCCACCATATTCGAATCGGTAGGGGCGGGGCTGGACAGGCAACTTTTTGAAACCGTAGCCATTGGCATTGTAAACCTGCTATTTACGTTGGTAGCCATGTGGCAGGTAGACAAATTGGGGCGTAGGCCTTTAATGCTTATGGGCTCAATTGGGCTAGCAATAGTGTATATAGTTCTGGCATTTCTATTACAAAGCCAGGCTGTTATATCCCTTGTTTCGGTACTGGTGCTGCTCGCAATAAGTATGTATTCCACATCTCTTGCGCCGGTAACCTGGGTGCTTATCTCCGAAATTTTTCCCAATAAGATTCGCGGCGTGGCATCATCAGTAGCCATTGTATCCCTTTGGGGAGCCTATTTCATACTGGTTTTTACCTTTCCGATACTAGCCGAAAAACTAGGCACTTATGGCCCCTTTTACCTCTATGCAGTTATTTGCTTCCTCGGGTTTTTATTCATTCTTAAAAATGTGAAAGAAACCAAAGGGCAAACTCTTGAACAACTTGAAACCAATTTAGTAAGACACTAGCACAATATTTATGAGCGATCTTTCTGTAAAAGTGTGGGAAGAAAAAGTAATCATCCCAACTTATGGCATTGGCAAGCCAGATAAAAACCCTATGTTTTTCGAAAAACGGGTTTACCAGGGAAGCAGTGGAGCCGTATATCCGAATCCGGTAATCGAAAAAATTTACGATGAGAAGGAGGATAAAGAATACCGCGGTTTGTACCTGGAAAATAAATACCTCAAAATTATGATCCTGCCCGAACTGGGAGGCCGTGTGCAAATGGCTTATGACAAAATTAAGCAACGCCACTTTATCTACTACAATCAGGTAATAAAGCCGGCACTGGTGGGCTTAACTGGGCCATGGATTTCCGGAGGGATTGAATTCAACTGGCCTCAACACCATCGGCCAAGTACGTTCGAACCTGTTGATTATCGCATTGAAGAAAATAGTGATGGCAGTAAAACGGTTTTAATCAATGAGGTAGAACGCATGTTCCGTACCAAAGGGATGGCGGCTTTTACACTTCACCCCGATAAGGCTTATCTTGAAATTAAAGCCAAACTGTATAACCGCACCAGTTTGCCTCAAACTTTTTTATGGTGGGCAAATCCCGCAGTAAAGGTGAATGACGATTATCAGTCGGTTTTTCCGCCCGATGTAAACGCAGTGTTCGATCACGGAAAACGTGATGTGTCCAGCTTTCCAATTGCCACAGGAACCTATTATAAAGTAGACTATTCGCCGGGAACAGATATTTCTCGCTATAAAAATATCCCTGTGCCTACTTCATATATGGCCATAAATTCGGAGTATGATTTTATGGGCGGTTATGAGCACGACACGCGTGCTGGAGTTTTGCATGTGGCAAATCACCATGTTTCGCCAGGCAAAAAGCAGTGGACCTGGGGGCACAGCGATTTCGGACAGGCATGGGATAGGAATCTTACCGACGAAGACGGCCCATACATCGAGCTAATGGCAGGTGTGTTTACAGATAATCAGCCCGATTTTAGCTGGTTAATGCCCTACGAAGAGAAATCCTTTACTCAATATTTCTTGCCTTACCGTGAGTTAGGGTTGGTAAAAAATGCAACAAAGGATATTCTGTTAAATATTGAAAAACACGAGGATAAGGCCGTAGTAAAAGTTTTTGCAACTTCCTTGCAGGAAAACCTAAACCTTACTTTTTCTATTGCAGGTGAGCTCATTTATCAGCAAGTAATTTCGGTATCACCAGAGCAGATTTTTGAAAAAGAAATTGACATCCCGGCAGAAACAGATGAAGCGCAGTTTTCAGTGAAAATCTCCAATGATTTTGGAAAGGAATTGCTGAAGTACGAAGCGGCTGCTAACAAGAAGAATAACCTGCCACAGGCAGCTAAAGCAGCGCTTAAGCCCAAAGAGGTTAAAAATAACGAGCAGCTTTTCTTAACAGGGCAGCACCTTGAGCAATATCGCCATGCAACTTACAACCCCGTTGACTATTACGAAGAGGCTCTGGAACGAGATGCTGGCGATATTCGTTGTAATAATGCATTGGGATTGTGGTATTTACGCCGTGGGAAATTCATTAAAGCAATTCCTTATTTTGAAAAAGCCATTAAAACCCTCAGCTCGCGTAACCCAAATCCATACGATAGCGAGCCTTATTACAATTTAGGTTTGGCACAATGTTATGCAGGCAAAATCGATGAGGCTTATACTAATTTTTACAAAGCTACCTGGAGCCGGGCATGGCAGGATATTGCCTTTTTCGCAATTGCACAAATTGACCTTTCGCGGGGCCATTATGAACTGGCTCTGGAACACATCGAACATTCGCTAAACCGTAATGCCCTAAACAGCAAAGCTTATGTGTTAAAAGCTGCTATTTTGAGACACCTGGGCAAACATGATAGAGCGATAACCTTATGCGGCGATGCTCTTTCCCGCGACCCATTTAATATAGCTGCTTTGTTTGAAAAAGCTTTGTCGTTTAAAGTCTTGGGACAATACAATGAGGCTTCGTCTTGTATCGACAATATGCTTATTTTGTCCCGAAAAACGCCTGATAACTTAATTGAGTACGCCTTGGATTATGCCGCTGCTGGTTTGTACCAGGATGCTTTGAGTTTGCTAAAATATGCGGCCGAAGATGGCAATAACCCTTTGGTTTATTACCACCTCGCATTTTTTGCCAACAAGATGAAAGACTCAAGCACTGAACTCGAGTATCTTCAAAAGGCATCAAAATCCGATAGCTACCTGTGCTTTCCAAACCGTTTGGAAGACATAGCCGCTCTGCAATTTGCTATCGAACAAAACCCAAAAGATGGGATGGCACCATATTATTTAGGCAATTTATGGTACGACAAACGTCAGTATAACGATGCCATAAGCAATTGGGAGTTATCAGTAAGCCGAAATCCTTCTTTTCCAACTGTTCACCGCAATTTGGGTATCGCCTATTTTAACAAGGCAAAAAATGAACAAAAGGCGCTTGAGAGTTTTGAAAAAGCATTCAATCTTGATAAAACCGATGCAAGGGTGTTAATGGAACTTGATCAGCTTTATAAACGCATGAATGAAGTTCCTGCAAAACG
This sequence comes from uncultured Pedobacter sp., assembly GCA_966211215.1. Lineage (GTDB taxonomy): Bacteria > Bacteroidota > Bacteroidia > Sphingobacteriales > Sphingobacteriaceae > Desertivirga. The sequence continues at coordinate 5,143 of CBIHNR010000160.1, read as the reverse complement.
CCTGGAGTTTTTGGAAGCCAATTTAACAGTAATGCTTAGCCGGGATGATCTTTATCTGGAAAGGGCTGCGCTTTATAATTTGCAGGGCAACTACAAGAAAGCCCATGAACTGATTACGGCACGTAAGTTCCACCCGTGGGAAGGCGGTGAAGGTAAAGTCTCGGGGCTGTACGTTGCCAGCTTAGTCGAATTAGCAAAACAAAATATTGCTCAGCATCAATACCAACAAGCAATTAGGCAACTTGAAGAGGCTCAAACCTACCCTCACAATTTAGGCGAAGGCAAACTATACGGTGCTCAGGAAAACGATATTTTTTACTGGCTGGGTTGTGCTTATGAAGGTTTAGGCAAAGCCGATGAAGCACAGCAACATTTTGAAAAAGCAACGGCAGGTTTAAGCCAGCCCGGTGCCGCCATGTTTTACAACGACCAGCAACCCGACAAGATTTTTTACCAGGGGCTTGCCTGGCAGAAACTGGGAGACGAAGCCAAAGCAACTAAAATATTCGAAAGCCTGGTGAAATACGGCCAGGAACACATCAATGATGAAACGGAACTCGATTATTTCGCTGTATCGTTGCCGAACCTGCTCATCTTTGACGATAACCTGAATCTGCGGAACCGCATTCATTGCCTCTATATCACTGGATTAGGATTAGCAGGCCTGAAAAACTTCAAAGAAGCAGAACAAGCTCTGAACCAGGTGCTGGAATTGGAAGCTACCCATCTGGGAGCCAAAACTCATAAAGAGATGATGGCCTGGTTGGAGCGTGTGGAAGTGTAGCGATAAGTTTATTTCGAGGCCCTAAATATCTATTGCCGTCAGTTTCAACTGACAGGCAATGGAAGGCTACTTAAAACAGCCTCTGCAAAAACATATCAATCAGGAGGGCACATGACACACAACCCTCCTGATTAAATTAAATTTGAACACTTAGATAAACTTCATGTATTCCAAACCAACTCATTTACTCCTTCTTTCCCTTTTCCTCTTGATTTTCTGCGCCTTTAAAGAACCGGAAAGTATAAACCTTGCCGGAAAATGGAACTTTGAAATAGACCGGCAGGATAAAGGTATTACCGAAAAATGGTTCGGGCGCAAGTTAAATGATGGAATAAAGTTGCCAGGAACAATGGCAGAAAACCTGAAAGGCGACGATATCACCCTGCAAACCAAGTGGACAGGTAGTATTTACGACAGTTCATTTTACTTCAACCCCCGCCTGGAGAAATATCGCAGGCCTGGTAACATTCATATTCCATTTTGGCTAACTCCCGCTAAACATTACGTAGGTGTAGCCTGGTATCAAAAGGAAATAGAAATTCCCGCAAATTGGAAAGGCCAACGCATTGAGCTTCTTCTTGAGCGAAGCCATATCCAGACACGTGTTTGGGTAGATGATAAAGAAGTTGGGATGCAGAACAGTTTGGTTGCAGCCCATCGCTATGATTTAAGCTCCTATTTAAAGCCAGGTAAACATCAGATTTCCATTCGTATAGACAACCGCATTAAAGAAATTAATGTAGGCCCCGATTCGCACAGTATTACCGACCACACTCAAGGTAACTGGAACGGAATAATCGGAAAGATTGCCCTGAACGCAGCGGCGCCGGTTTATTTTGAAGACATTCAGGTTTATCCGGATATTAAAAACCGCAAAGCTCATGTAAAGTTGCATGTACAAAACACCACTTCGCGCAAAATAAGTGGAACAATTAGCCTGTCAGCCAAAAGTTTCAATTCCAGCACCGTAGACGAAGTAAAGCCACAAACAGCAAAATTTTCTGTTGATAAAAATGGCAAAGCCGATGTCGAAATGGATCTCCCTTTTGATGAGGGCATGCAAACATGGGAGGAGTTTAAGCCAGCTTTATATCAACTAACGGCCTCATTAGCAGCCAAAGGCGATATAAAATTCTCAAAAGAAGTACAATTTGGGATGCGTGAGTTTAAAATCGAAGGCAATAAATTTCTGGTAAACGGCAACCCTGTATTTTTAAGAGGAACGGTAAATAACTGCGAATTCCCATTAACAGGCTATCCATCAATGGATGTACAAGCCTGGGAAAGAATATTCAACATAGCAAAGGCACACGGCTTAAACCACATGCGCTTTCATTCATGGTGCCCGCCAGAAGCCGCTTTCATTGCCGCCGATAAAATTGGTTTTTACCTCCAACCAGAAGGCCCGAGCTGGCCTAACCATGGGCCAAAGATTGGATTGGGGCAACCAGTTGACCAATATCTCTATGACGAAACCAACCGGATGGCGAAAGATTATGGCAATTACGCTTCATTTACTATGCTTTCTGCGGGCAACGAACCAGCAGGAAACCAAGTAAAGTATCTTAATGAGTTTGTAGATTATTGGAAGAAAAAAGATAGCCGCCGCGTTTACACAGGTATGTCCGTTGGGGGAAGTTGGCCCGTTGTACCCAATGCCGAATATCAGGTTCGTGGAGGCGTTCGGGGCTTAGCCTGGGATAAAAAGCCAGAGTCTCTTTCAGATTTCAGCACGGGGATCTCAAAGTTTACCGTTCCATTTATAGCGCATGAAATGGGGCAATGGTGTGTGTATCCAAACTTTGATGAGATCAAAAAATATACAGGCGTTTACAGAGCTAAAAACTTTGAGCTTTTCCAACAAGACTTAAAAGACAGAGGAATGGCAGATCAAGCCCATGATTTTCTCCTGGCTTCCGGGAAACTTCAAGCGCTTTGCTATAAAAACGAAATAGAAAAAACATTAAGAACTCCAGGATATGCAGGCTTCCAGCTGCTCGGATTGCAGGATTTTCCCGGGCAAGGTACCGCCCTTGTGGGCGTATTAGACGCTTTCTGGGATGAAAAAGGATATATCTCAGCTAATGAATTTTCCCGTTTCTGCAACACAACCGTACCACTTGTTGGCCTGCCTAAATTTGTGTTTACAAATGATGAGATGTTCGAAGCATCGGTAGAGATCTTCCACTCCGGAAGCAGTGCTCTGAATAACGCAATTGCAAACTGGCAGGTAAAAGATGAAGCAGGTAAGGTGATTGCAAAAGGTAGTTTTGATCCAAAAACAATAGCCAATGGCAACGGCATCCCGATAGGAAAAATTAATCTTCCCCTAAACGAAATTACAAAAGCCAGCAAGCTAAATCTGGAAGTAAACGTAGCCAACACCTCATTTGCCAACGATTGGAACTTTTGGGTTTATCCGACTAAGGTTACAGAGGCTAAATCAGATGTTTACTATACCACGATTCTCGACGATAAGGCAAAAGCAATTTTGGATAAAGGTGGAAAAGTATTCTTGAACGCTGCCGGAAAGGTAGTTAAAGGCAAAGAAGTAGCTATGCATTTCCTTCCGGTTTTTTGGAATACATCATGGTTTAAAATGCGCCCTCCACACGTAACCGGTATGCTTATTCAGGATAAAAGCCAGGCATTTGCCGATTTTCCAACAAGCTTTCACAGCGATTTACAATGGTGGGATATCGCTAATCGGGCGCAGGTAATGCACCTTGAAGATTTCCCCGAGGGGTTCAAACCACTAGTTCAACCAATTGATACCTGGTTCTTAAATCGCCGCCTTGCCCTAATTTTTGAAGCCAAAGTAGGAAAGGGGAAACTTGTTGTATCCAGCGCTGATCTAAGCGCCGGCCTGGAAACCAAACCGGCTTCCAAAGCATTGTATTTAAGTATTAAAAAATATATGGATTCGCCGCAATTCAATCCAAAGGATGAAGTAAGCTTTGATATTGTGAAAGATATCTTTGTAAGCCCATCCCGTGAAGTATTCAAAACCTATACAAAAGACAGCCCGGATGAATTGAAGCCAAATTCAAATCAAAATAAATTGTAATTTATTTGGGGCGATTAAATCGGATAGCGCAGGCCTCGGCGGGATAGTAATTCCGCCGCACTTAACCGGGGACATGTAATCCCCTATAATCTGAAACCAATGAAACTCCTGAGTGGCTTTTTTTTACTTTTTATTAGCATAAACACTTTTGCCCAAAACACTTATACCGTAGACATTAGCCAGGGGCAAAGGCCTGCTATCTCAGGCCATTTAAAACTAGGTACCCATACGTCTCCAACAGGCGAAAGCTTAGACGCAAATAGCCTCTACTTTATTAAAAGTGGTAAACCCTGGTATCCGGTAATGGGCGAATTCCATTTTTCCAGATACCCTCGCCAGCAATGGGAAGAATCCATTCTGAAAATGAAAGCGGCAGGCATAGATGTAATTGCGACTTATGTATTCTGGATTTACCATGAGGAAGAAGAAGGTAAATTCAATTGGGCTGGTGATAATGATTTAAAAACGTTTATCCAGCTTTGCCAAAAACACCAAATGAAAGTATTTGTAAGAATTGGCCCCTGGTGCCATGGCGAAGTACGTAACGGAGGTTTTCCCGACTGGATTGTTAAACGCGGAAACACCCGTAAAAATAATCCCGAATATTTAAAGTCTGTTCAGAAACTATACAACGAAATTGGCAGGCAATTAAACGGTTGTTATTTTAAGGATGGTGGCCCGATAATAGGTGCACAGATCGAAAACGAATACAGGTTTAACAATTCCGCCGGCCTGGAGCACATTTTAACGCTCAAGAAGATGGCCATCGAAGCGGGCATCGACGTTCCATTCTACACGGCTACGGGCTGGCCTGGATCTAACCAAACACAAAACGAACTGGTTCCGGTTTGGGGCGCCTATCCAGAAGCTCCCTGGGATAAACGAACAACTTCGTTGCCCTTATCGGTTAATTATTTGTTCGGCTCCTTAAGGAATGACCCTGCTATTGGCAGCGACCTGTTTAAACAAGATGAAACCAGCGATTTTAAAGGCTATCGCTATCCTTATGCAACAGCCGAAATGGGAGGAGGTAACCAGATAACCTATCACCGCCGCCCAATAATTACGTCTGATGATGTTACCGCGTTAGCTTATACCAAAGTGGGGTCTGGCGCTAACTTAATGGGATATTATATGTTTCATGGAGGTTCTAATCCTTTTGGGAAACATACTACGCTTCAGGAATCAAAAGCCACTAATTATCCCAATGATTACCCCATAATTAGCTATGATTTCCTTTCACCAATAGGAGAGTGGGGGCAAATTCGTCCATCTTACCGTGGCTTTAAAAC
>CBIHNR010000159.1:0-13054 GCA_966211215.1 uncultured Pedobacter sp. | reverse complement strand
TGCAAGCGTTCAACGGAATTGCCTTCGAAGAATGTCATTTCCGCTTTCGGTGTTTTGAAAAAAAACAAAACTACCTATGAATGACATAAAATTTATGGACCGCAATACTTAGGCGTTTTGTCTTCTCGACGAAGGGGAGATCTTAAAGCGCCTTATTTGCAAGCTTGCTAGGATTATTTGGATGTTAATTTATTTTTAAGGCCCAAATGCTTCTTCGAGGTCCTCCTATCGTCGGAATGACAAACGGGCTAGCAATAACTGCACTCAAACTGTCATCTTAACCTTCTGTGTTTGAAAAAAATCCCCCACTATCGCTCTGAATTCCATCGTCCTGAGGCATCGAAGCAAAGGAGGAGCGGATGGATGCCGTGAGGATCTCCCAATCGGAGGTAGTATTTGCATATTGCTTAATTAGCATTCCTCCGAAGGAGTCCCTCGGACATATCGGGAGATCCCTCACCCACTCCAAAGGAGCCCTTTGGACAAAGGGTTCGGCATAGGTTAACATTGCAGCACTCCGGACAAATGTCATTAACGTCCTTAACGAAAGTGCAGAAAATAGAGCTCACAAGCACAAAAAAAGCCCCTCTCGGGGCTTTCTTAATCCTTCCTACCGTATCAACCTAAACTGAACGAGGGATAATACGATATATAGAAATATAATTATGGGGACCGCTGCGAATTTAAACGCAAGGATTAAAAGGGCTGCAGAAGCTATTAAAATATAGCGCAATAAGTTTTCCCTAATATCCAGGTTCTTGAATTTCAGTGATATTAATGGCAATTCCATAACCAGAAGCATGCTCATGCCCAAGCTAAACACAAACAAAAAGAATGGGTTAAGGATATAAGCTTTCCAGAATGGGCTCGAATGCACAATTATTAAAGGTAGAGATGCTATCAGCATGGCATTGGCTGGTGTTGGCAAGCCAATAAAGTTCTCGCTTTGCCTCACATCCACGTTAAACTTAGCTAAGCGCAGTGCCGAAAATATAGCTATTAAAAAAGCTGAATAGTTAAGATACGTACTTAAACCGTTAATCTGGTCGGCTTCTAAAAACAGGTGGTACACAATAACTGAAGGCAATACGCCAAAGCTTACCATATCAGCCAGCGAGTCCAGCTCCTTTCCTATATCTGAATAAGCTTTAAGCAAGCGGGCTATCATTCCATCCAGGAAATCAAATACTGCAGCCAGTAATATGGCAAATCCCGCATAAATGATATTCTCGTAGCCTTTTTCAATTAATGAGGTATTAAATGCAAATACAATACCCAGGCAGCCGCAAAGCAGGTTTAAACAGGTTATGGCATTAGGTATGTGTTTTTTCATACTTTATGGGGTTGGAGTTTGAGATTAGAGAAAGTTGTAGAGATCAGTAATTTCCCCGACTAAAAATAAGATAGGGCACGGGGCTCGTTTAACAACACCTCCATGCCCTACCAAAAATCCTATATTCCAATTTTTGCTTAGCTGTTCATTGAAACTAGAAACTCCTCATTACTCTTAGTACCTCTCATTTGGCCTAGTAAGAACTCCATTGATTCCTGAGAGTTCATGTCTGCCAGGTGGTTACGTAAGATCCAGATACGCTGTAAAGTCTCTTTATCGTGAAGAAGGTCATCACGGCGGGTACTTGAAGCGGTAAGGTCAATAGCTGGGAAGATACGTTTGTTAGACAATTTCCTATCTAATTGAAGCTCCATGTTACCTGTACCTTTAAACTCTTCGAAGATAACCTCGTCCATTTTAGAACCAGTATCGATCAATGCAGTTGCAAGAATTGTTAATGAACCGCCGTCCTCAATATTACGGGCAGCACCAAAGAAACGTTTTGGTTTGTGTAATGCATTAGCATCCACACCACCTGATAAAATTTTACCAGATGCAGGAGCTACTGTATTATATGCACGGGCTAAACGAGTAATAGAATCCAATAGGATCACAACATCATGGCCACACTCAACCATACGTTTTGCTTTCTCTAATACAATGTTTGCAATTTTAACGTGACGCTCTGCTGGCTCATCAAATGTTGAAGAAACCACTTCAGCACGTACGCTTCTTGCCATATCTGTAACCTCTTCCGGACGCTCGTCAATTAACAAAATAATTAAATAAACTTCCGGATGATTTTTCGCGATAGCATTAGCAACATCCTTTAATAACATGGTTTTACCGGTTTTCGGCTGCGCCACAATTAAACCACGCTGTCCTTTACCAATTGGGGTAAACAGGTCCATAATGCGTGTACTTTGATTGCTTGTGTCGGCAAAAAGGTTTAACCTTTCTGTAGGGAAAAGTGGAGTTAAGTAGTCAAACGGAACGCGGTCGCGCACTTCTGCAGGAATACGGCCGTTAATAGCCTCTACACGTACCAATGGGAAATATTTTTCGCCTTCTTTTGGTGGGCGAATGCTTCCTCTAACGGTATCGCCGGTTTTAAGGCCAAATAGTTTTATCTGCGACTGCGATACATAAATATCATCAGGCGAGGTTAAATAGTTATAATCAGAAGAGCGAAGGAAACCATAGCCATCAGGCATAATTTCAAGTACACCTTCATTAACAATAACATTGTCGAAATCAAGATTGGTTGCAGGTGGCTGCGCTTCTGTGCTTCTTTCCTGCTGAGGATTGTTGCGCTGAGGCTGGCCAGGGTTACTTCCGCTGTTATTATTGAAACGCTTCTCGAAACGAGGAGCCCTTTCAATTCTTTCTCTGGAAGCCGGAGCTTCGGAAACCGGTGCGGCTACATGTTCAGGTTCTGCAGTTTCAGCAACAGGGGGCGCATCGAATAAAGTAACATTTTCTTTTCTTGCTTCGCCACCAGGAGTAACTGCTTCTATCTTAGTTTTAACAGTGCGGGTACGCTTTCTTGGTTTTTCTTCGGTACTTTCTATAGCTACATCTTCTGTAGCAACGCCTTCACGAGCAGCAGAAATTAGTGATTGCTGCTCTTTTATTTTCGAAATCAATTCTTGTTTACGTAAGGAGTCTGCCTCTGCAACTCCAAACGATTTTGCAATCTCACGAAGCTCGGAAACAAGCTTATCGTTCAATTCAGTAGTGTCCACCATTTAATTGAAATATTTTGGATTTTTTTAATCAATAAGAATTTATCATTACCCCGCGGAAAAGAAATCAATCTTTGTTGTTCACGAAATTTTTATGATTATTCCTTCGGGTTGGAAGATAAAATTTGAGATAACGCCACAATTGTAATGTATTATATTGAAAATAGCAAAAAATAAAAAAAGTTTTTATCGCCCTAATTGTTTTTGGTTACTTTGAACCACCTTATATATGGAACGAAAACAACTTATTGAGCAGATTCAAAAAAAACAGTCTTTTTTATGTGTAGGGCTGGATACCGACATCAACAAAATCCCTAAACACCTCTTATCGAGCTCCGACCCGGTGTTCGAGTTTAACCGCCAGATCATTGATGCTACAAGGGACTTATGTGTGTCCTACAAAATTAATACCGCTTTTTATGAAAGCCGTGGTGTTAAAGGCTGGGAAAGTTTGATTAGAACCTGGCAATATCTTCCTAAAGATTGCTTCAGCATTGCCGATGCTAAGCGCGGAGACATTGGGAACACCTCTGAAATGTATGCGGAGGCTTTTTTTAATGAAAACTCGTCGGGCATGAGTTTCGACTCAATCACTGTTGCTCCTTATATGGGCTCTGATTCGGTTAAGCCTTTTTTAAAATTTGACAATAAATGGGTGATTTTATTAGCCCTAACTTCTAATAGTGGCAGCGCAGATTTCCAGTACAGTCCTACAGGGAACGATGAAATGCTTTTTGAAAAAGTACTGAAAACAGCAAATTCCTGGGCTGATGCAAGTAAATTAATGTTTGTAGTTGGCGCTACTCGTGGCGAAGGCTTTTTAGCTATCCGCAAGCATGCCCCTGATAATTTCTTACTTGTTCCTGGTGTTGGCGCACAGGGAGGAAGTCTTCAGGATGTTTGTAAATATGGCATGAATAAGGATTGCGGGCTATTGGTAAACTCATCGCGTGCTATTATTTATGCTTCTTCTGGAGAAGATTTTGCTGAGGCTGCAAGAGTGGAGGCAGAAAAAGTGCAGAAGGAAATGGCTGAGGCTTTGAAGGCGATCTGGTAAAGATTTCGCGCAAAGGCGGTAAGGTTTCGCAAAGGCGCGTTTTGACGTTATTATGAGGCGGGATGGTGTCCCGCCTTTTGTGTTTGCTTTTTTGGTTGGTTAAGGATTTATAGTATCCGGGGAGTCTGGAGACTCCTTTCCATGCGGCAATCCGTAGAGACGCTTCGCTTAACTCGACGGACAGAGTGTGAGCCACATAAGATGATGTGGGGAGTCTGGAGACTCCTTTTCATGCCGGTAATCCGTAGAGACGCTTCGCTTAACTCGACGGACAGAAATGAAATGGGCAAGAGAGCCTATCTTCTCTCCCTGATTTTATCGATCAAATCGGCTAGCCTGCTGCTGTAGCCATATTCATTATCATACCAGCCTACCACTTTTGTTAAGCCGCCGACAATTGAGGTGAGTTGCGAGTCGAAAATGCAGGAATGGGGATTATCAAGAATATCAACAGAAACAATCGGGTCTTCGGTGTAGTGCATAATTCCTTTTAAATATCCCTCAGCTGCTTGCTTAAAGGCTGAGTTAATTTCTTCAACACTTGGCTGTTTCTTCAGGTTACAGGTGAAGTCGGTTAAGGAGCCGTTTAATACAGGAACACGAATACCTGCGCCACCCAGTTTTCCATCCAAGTGCGGAAAGATATTGGTGATCGCTTTAGCGGCGCCCGTTGTTGTTGGAATAATGGAAGAGGATGCTGCCCTAGCCCTGCGGAGGTCTTTGTGTGGAGCGTCGTGCAGGTTCTGGTCGCCGGTCATGGAGTGCACGGTAGTGATATAGCCGTTTACAATGCCCCAGTTTTCTTCCAGTACCTTAATCATAGGCGCAATATTATTTGTGGTACAGGAAGCATTTGAAAGTACAGGGCGCGTGAAATCTATTTTGTCATCATTTACGCCTAAGACCACCGTTGGAATGCCTTTAGTATTTGGAGGTGCTGATATAATTACCTGTTTAGCTCCTGCATCAAGATGCAAAGCAGCTTTCTCATAGCTAGTGAACTTTCCGGTTGATTCTATTATCAGATCAATTTGGAGTTCCTTCCATGGTAAAGAAGCCGGATTTGTTTCGGCTAAAACCGGAATTCTGTTTCCGTTTATAATGATTTCTTTGTCGCCGGCTTCCACGGTTCCTTTAAAGCCTCGGTGCACTGTATCGTATTTTACTAAATGCGCCAGGGTTTCGGCATCTGCGAGGTCGTTAATTGCAGCAATCTCCACTGTGCCTTTCTCCAGAAGTGTCCTTAGAACCGTCCTTCCAATTCGCCCAAAACCATTTATAGCAATTCTCATTGCGGGCAAATTTAATCGATTTCCAAATGCCTACAGTGTGAAAAAGATAAAATCCCATCCATGGGTTGCACCCATGGCAGATTGCAGTCAAGCCTTTCAGGCTTGTGCTAATTGGCTTTGCTACACACGTCCGCGGGTTTCACCCACGGCACACTGCAGTCAAGCCCTTCAGCCTTGTGCTAATTGGCCTGGTTTATTATGCATTGCGCCTACATCCACGGGTTGCACCCATGGCTGCGTGGAGTCAAGCCTTTCAGGCTTGTTGTCCGCTTCTTGCAAAACATATCCAAAAGCCATTCGGTTATATTTATACTATGAGAACATCTAAAAATCCAAAAACAGAAAACTTAGAGCCGAAAGATTCTGAGCAGAAAAAAATTCGCCATCCGGAAGATGACCAGGAAGCGGTTGTAAAGCCCCAAGATAAACAGTATAGAAAGAAAGAAGCGAATTTTAAAAATCCGGCGAAAAGCAGAGAGAGAAGCGAGCAGCCAGTACATCCTATAAAAAAAGCACCTAAAGATGCCTAAATTGGCGAGAGGAAATGGGCAATATTCACAGCTTTACCCACATTGCGCATTTTTTAAACACTTTCGATTTTAGACCGATTTTGGCACCTCTCTCCTACGCTCAAAATTGTGTGGTTAAAATACACATGATTGCAATTTTCATACACTTCCTTAAGCTGTTCGTACGATAATTCAGACAACTGTGAGAAAGTACTTGCCTTGAGGGCATAAAAGCGCATTTGGCATGCTTTTGTATATAGATTCAACATCAAATCTACTTATAATTACATCCTACACTTACCTATGAAACGATCATGTGTCGCAGGCCAACGAAAAGAAATTGCGGCACATGATTGATTTTTTCCGGCTGAGTGTATTCTCAAACTAAGCCCTATGAAAAACATCCACACGTTAACTTTACTGTTGTCTTTATTTTCGGTTACAGCTTCAGCGCAAATCAATTTTCACCGCTTTAGTATCGGGCTGGCGGGCGGTTTAACCAATAATCACGGAGATTTAAATTCGCCGCAGCCAAGCAAAGTAATCGGAGGTAGCGGAAGTTTTTATTTTTCGCCCTTTCTCAATGCGGATATAGAGGTACAAAAAGGCACTCTTTCGGGGTATGAAACTTACAACTCCCGCCACTTTCAAAACGATTTTTATGCAGTGACTTTAAGCGGTAAAGTTCATTTGGGACAGTTCCTGCCTGCGCTTCGCCAGAGTCATGGCCGTGCAAGTCACATCCGCAAATCCCTTCAGGGAATTTTTGCCGGAGCTGGTGGTGGCATTATTCAAAGCAGGCAAACTAAAGTTTTCCGTGAAACCAACAATAGCACCGCTGCGGGACTGAATTCAAACAAGGAACTATTTCTTCCCTTAAGTTTCGGCATCGATAATTCTGGCTTTAATTCTCGTATTATTACTGGCATCTGCTACCAGGCCAATTATGTTTTAGGCGACCATCTTGATGGCTACTATGGAGGCGATAAAAATGACTTTTATAGTACTTTGATGTTGAGCTTGAAGTATAAGTTCGGGCCGAAGGGGATTTATTGAGGGAAATTTCTTTTGATGACATGCCGTTGGCTGAAGCACAACGGCAAGGATATATTTTACTGATTCTATCCCTCTTCTCAAGGAGCTACTGTGGGTACACATCTTTGGCATTCAGCTGCTTTCCTTCTTGTACTTTTCTTTCTTTTTCTTTTCCACCGATGAAAAGAAACAAAAATCTTGTGCCTTGCGAGGTGCCTTTGTCGCACATTCCTGTGCGCAAATTATTGAGATGTTAATTATTCAATATGGACTCAATGAGTGCTTCGCAGTTCCCTCATCAGCCGTACGGTGCTGCGCCGGCCTTTCCCTTTCCGCACATCCCATTGCTTCAGAAAACCCGACAATGCACCTTCCTCATGCACAGGCACACTGATAAGTGAATTATTGAGGCATTAATTTTCTCTAAAGGGTCTCAATGAGTGCTTCGCAGTTTTTACCCACGCACTTCGCAAGGCACCGCCTCCGAATCAAGGTTCTGCCTATTACAAATACCTTCCTGCAAATCGCCTAAATACAAAAACTTGTGTACACACAGTAGCTCAAGGAGAGGGAAAAGCAAAGTGCTTATTTTTAATTTTGACAAATTAAAAACAACCAAACTCAGGCTAAGAGCTTTTAATTTGAGAATCAAGCAGAAAAGCTTGTCACTATTGAGTCATTTACCTCGGGTGATAAGTGCAATGTTTTTGGATACATTTCCTGTCACACGAGCTAAAAATTCCTTAAGATTTCACAATTGTTCGTAAGAGTGTCTTAAAAGCTTTTGGAATTGATAAAGGGTATAAAGTTGCAACCAATAAAAAAACATCCAGAAGGTCTTTTTTTCTTTTGCCTGGGCTTTGCCCCCATGCCTTCGCTACGATTTTATATTCCTGGAAGATTTTCTTCTTTACAAACTTCTTGTTTTTACTGGTTTTCTTTGCCTTTAGCTGCTCGGCAAATACATCCAGAATTGACCTGTAGTAATTAAATGAGGCAACTGAAGTAATGCTTTGTGGGTGCCGGTTATACGTTGCTAATTTTTTGTCTAAAAAGATACAGTTGTATTGCTGGAACATTCTTAGCCACATAGGTAGGTCTTCAAATGAATATTTTTCATCATAGCCCCCAAGCTTTTTGACAATATTGGTTTTAATAAGGGTTGTAAAGGCTATTACAGGAGAAAATTTAAAGAAGCAGTCGTAAAGATACCCGGCATTAAACCTGTATATATCTTTTTCTAAAGGAGTGACCAATTGATTCGGCTCCGGATAGCTTAGTGAAATATGCCGAAGTGGATTAATATCGGGCAGTATTTCCCTCGTTTCGTAATTAATTACATAAGTATCACTAAAAACAAGTGCTACCGAATCCTCGGAATTTACAATAATCTCATACAGAGATTGAAGATATGAAGGATGCCATTCGTCATCGCCTATTATGGAAAAGTATTTCCCCTGTGCCAGTTCGAGGGCCTTATTTAGTGTTTTTGCAATCCCCAGGTTTACCGGGTTCTTCAAAAAGTTCAGTGAGATAAAACCAGCTTGATTTTTTTCAAGCCAGCTTTCAATTAGAGGTACAGAATTATCTTTGGAGCCGTCATCGCAAATTATTAATTCGAAATTGCTGAAAGTTTGCCTCTTAATAGACTCCAGGGTATCAATCACAAATCGGCCGTTGTTATAACAAAGGCATATTGCAGATATTTCGGGCGAACTATTGCTTTGCATCAAAGTATGCCTTTATAGCACCAATAACATAATCGAGCATTTCTGTAGTCATGCCAGGCCAAAGTGGTAGGCTCAGGCAGGTTTCGGCAATATTTTCGGCAATTGGAAAGTCTCCTTTTTTAAATCCTAAACTTCTGTATGCTTCCTGCAAATGCGGAGGAATGGGGTAATGAATTAAGGTTCCGACCTCTTTTTTTGCCAGATAATTTTGAAGCTCATCCCGATTAGCCGTCCTGATCACATACAAATGATATACATGGGAGGCCTCCGGATGTATATATGGCAGGACCAAATCTCCAACACTATTAAGACCCTGACTATAATATTCAGCAATTTGTTGACGCTGGCGGGTCCACAATGGCAAGTGCTTCAACTTAACAGATAAAAAGCCTGCCTGGCATTCATCCAAGCGCATATTAAAGCCTATCAGCTCGTGCTGGTATTTTTTTTCTGAGCCATAGTTCCTTAGCATTCTGGCCTTTGCAGCCAATTCGGCGCTATTTGTTGTTATGGCGCCTGCATCACCTAAAGCTCCGAGATTTTTCCCAGGATAGAAACTGGTTCCGTTTATATGCCCCCAACTACCAGTCAGCTTCCCCTTGTATTCAGCACCTTGTGACTGGGCATTATCCTCTATTAGATAGAGATTATGTTTTTCTGCAATCTGGACTATTAAGTCCATCTGACATGCCTGCCCGTATAAATGGACGGCTAAGATAGCTTTAGTTTTGTCTGAAATAGCCTGTTCAATCTTTTCAGGATCTATATTATAAGTTTTTAAATCCGGTTCGACGAATACAGGAGTAGCTCCCACAAAAGACACTGCAAGCGCTGTCGCGATGTAAGTATGCGAAGGCATAATCACTTCGTCCCCCTCCCCAATACCTAAGGCTTTTAATGCAATATGCAGGGCATCAAGCCCATTGCTCAAGCCTACAGCCTCTTCCGTTTGGTTAAAGCGGGCATATTCTTGTTCGAACTCTTTTACATTATTTCCGAGGATATACCAGCTTTTATCGAAAAATGATTCGAAAGAGGCCAGTATTTCGGATTTTATCTGTTTGTTGGTTTCTTCAAATGAAACAAAAGGTATCTTCATTACAGCCTCGCCAATTTATTATTTATAACCTCATATCTGGAGCCATCTTCAGCAAGCCAAACCTGCCCATCAGGTGTCAGTTTTCGGCCTTGCTTATCTACCCAGCCTTTTATCCGCGCAGGGTTTCCAAACACCATGGCATATGCCGGAACAGATTTCGTAACCACACTGCCAGCCCCGATAAGGGCAAACTCGCCTATTTCAATTCCCCCGAGGATGGTCGAATTCGCTCCTATTGATGCTCCTTTTTTAACAGTGGTTCTTTGAAAGCTTTCGGGATATTGTTTAGAGCGAGGGTACTCATCGTTGGTGAAGGTTACATTAGGCCCTATAAAAACGTTATCTTCTATTGTAATCCCGTCCCATAAATAAACCCCGTTTTTAACCGTAACATTATTGCCGATTTTAACATCGTTTTCAATAAAGGTGTGGCAATTTATATTGCAGTTTTCGCCAATATGGGCCTTCTCCAGAATAACGGAGAACTGCCAGACCAGTGTATTATTTCCTATTTGGGAAGTTTGCACTTCGGCTGTAGGATGAATTTTAGGTGGTTTCAAATTAATGATTTAAATGTTTTTATATTCTAAAAAAGCCTGATAATCCCGAATGTAATCCTTCTCATTATAAAGTTCTGATGCAAGCACCAGGAGAATTGCACCTGAAGAAAAATTTGTCAGGTCCCTCCACATTCCCGGTTTAATATGCAGCCCCATATAAGGCCGATTCAGGCTTACCGTTTTTTTATTCCTGCCATCATCCAGAGTCACATCAAAACTGCCACTGGCTGCAATAACTACCTGCTCCAATTGATAATGGGCATGCGCCCCACGGCTTTCTCCACCCGGGATATCATACAGATAATAAACTCTTTTAATATTAAACGGAACTTCTATCCCATTTTGAATTGGGGTTAGATTACCCGCCCGATTATAGATTTTGGGGAAATGAAGCACCGAGCAGTCAAAAACGGTGAATTTTTCAGGCATTTACCAATTCTTTAAATTTTTGAAAATCTCTAATGTACTGTTCTTTATCATAAAATTCATCCGTGGCAATAAATGCCAGCGAATTTGTTGAGAAGTTTTCCATGTGCCTCCAAATCAGTTTTGGAACATATAATGCATTATAAGAACGGTTCAAGGAAAACTTCTGTTCAGTTATTCCATCATTTAATACCACATCAAAACTTCCAGATAAAGCAACTATAACTTCTTGTAAATCCAGATAAGCATGGCCTCCCCTTTCTTCACCACCAGGGACATCGTAAATCCAATACACCCGTTTTATTTCAAAGGGTATCTGATTGTTATTTTCTAAAAAAGACAGGTTGCCCCTCTCATCAATTATTTTCGGAAACTTAAGTAATTTTACATCACTGAGCATAGGTGTTGTTTTATAGCCTAGATTAAAATCCAATCCTTAGGCCTAAGGTCATTGATTTGAATGTTGTCGTCGGCAAACCAGTTCTGCGGAGCTATTACCTTTTTACCTTTATTTTGGTTTAAATAAGCAGACCACCAACTGAAACCACTATTTGCAATAATATTATACTTACATAGGCTCATTAAGTGTATATCGATGTGATTCCTCTCGTCATTATTAAAATCGATGAGAGTATAACTATTAAGGAACTCAAAATTTTCTTTCACCCATTCAACATCATTTGAAAACAAGTAAAATGTTGCATCTGGTGCATGTACGAAAATATCTGCAATAGCTTTCCGGTAATATTGCAGCCCTATAAGCCCATGAAACTTGTTGGCATTCGGATTGGTTACATAGTCGCCCCTTCTTACATGGATAGAAACCGGATTTAAACACGATTTGATGCTATCAATAATTGCCTGATTTTGGGGGTCGATAAACCTCGGGCTAAACTCGCTTAGTAAAATCTCCCTTATAGAATCAAAATATCTGAAAGAGAACCAATATCCATCTAAAACTATATTATCTTCAAGTTCTGGAATGGCTGAATCATACTCGTTAAATTTATTCTCCTGAACATATTTCAACCCTTTAGGATATTGCAATTTTCGTTTCAGCTTACTTAAGAAATTGTGTTGGAACGGCTTGTATTGAGTATTTAGTTTGTCGAGGCAAAATTCTCTTGGTGTACCCCCGAGTGCTGCTATTGGCAATTTAAACCACTCAGTATCAAGATACAACTCAGTATTATTTTTTAATGCCAAAGCTTTCCCTGTCGCATACTGAAGCATTTGCCCGGCTAGTCCGCCATAAATTTTACTTACAATCATTTATACCCGCTATTCAATTAATTTGCGATATAATAAATGTTCAAGTACTACAAGGAAAAGCTCCATGGTACCTTCACATCTATTTCGTTTGATGCAAAAATAGCGTATCCTTTCTCATCCCAAATAGAAATGTCGAGAAATGAGAAGAAACTAATTAAGAAAGAGATAGAGGATATTTATGATTTAGTACCGTTGGTTGAAGCGCAACGGCAATGGATATCTCCTTGCGGCGCAGCCAAGTACAATGGTGCAAGCGCCTTTGCAGACGCTTACACTTTCTTAGCTCTTAAGTATTATTCGTTTAACATTCTTGTTATATGATCATTGTCCAGCCCTTTGTAATCACAAAATTCTTTAATTGTTACACAATGTTTTTTTTGCTTTCCGAAAGCAAGTTTGATGTCGTTCATTAGCCTTTCGGCATGCCTAAGACTTATACCAAGAAGTGTACTTACGTCTTTGGAATATATGCATACTTTCTGCAGACCTTTTTTCATGGAATTGACCAGGTTTAAGTGGTGGTTTTAAGTTTGTTAAGTTAATTCTTACGTTTAAATCGATGGTTTTAGAATTGCCTGCTGCTCATCCCTTATGAACCGCGGGCGTGACACTGAAATTCGCGGGCTATACTTTCATAATTTCTTTACGTTAAGATTAATTTTTATTTCTTTATAAACAGGTGCTAATACGTGTTTATTTGAAATTTATTATCCTCACACTTAAAAACTTCCACACATTTAACATTTTTTCACAATTGGCACAAGAATTAGCTACCATATTTAGGCGTTTTGTCTTCTCGACGAAGAAGAGGCCTTAAAGCGCCTTATTTGCAAGCTTACTAAGATTCCTGCTCTCATCTTCGTTTTCGCTGTTTTGAAAAAAATGGAAAACTATCCATGATATAAAATTTATGTAGGGGCTTTTTATTGACTTTGATAATACAGGAGCTGCCTCTTACCATCTTCTGTCTTACTTTTTCTTGATAAAAAGTAAGCA
>CBIHNR010000158.1:0-13133 GCA_966211215.1 uncultured Pedobacter sp. | reverse complement strand
TTGAGGGGTGTGGTATGAGCGGGTTTGCTGTTAGCTATTAGCTGTTGGCGGTTATTAGGTATTAGCTATTAGATAACCCGATAATTGCTAATACCTAATACCCGCCTCCTACACCCATTCTACGCCTTTTTTCAATAAACCTACAGTTTTCTCCTCTTCGCTGCCTTTCTCGGGCTGGAAGTTATATTCCCAGTTTGCCTGGGGTGGAAGGCTCATTAATATAGACTCAATGCGCCCGTTGGTTTCTAGTCCGAATTTTGTGCCGGCATCGTAAACCAGGTTAAATTCTACGTAACGGCTACGGCGCTGGTATTGCCATTGTTTTTGTTGCTCGGTAAATACTTTGTGACGGTTTCGCTCAACTAGTTCAGAATAAATAGGTACAAAAGAACGGCCTACAGCTTTAGAAAATTCAAAAATTTCGTTCCAGCCAATTCCAGCGCTCAGTGGGGTTAGCCGGTCGTAGAATATACCGCCAATTCCGCGGGTTTCGTTGCGGTGCTTAATAAAGAAATAATTATCAGCCCATTCTTTGAATTTGGTATAGAACCCGGCACTGTATTTATCGCAAACGTTTTTTAAATACTGATGAAAAAATGCTGCATCCTCTTCAAAAACATAATGAGGAGTAACATCAATGCCTCCACCAAACCAGCGCATATTTTCATTCATTTCAAAATACCGAATATTCATGTGAATGATAGGCACCAATGGGTGGTTAGGGTGTATCACAATAGACACACCTGTAGCAAAGAAGTCGTCGTCTTCAACCTTGAACGATTTTTTTATTGGTTCCGGTAGTTTGCCATGAACAGCAGAAAAGTTCACTCCTCCTTTTTCAAGGATATTTCCGTTTTGCAAAATACGTGTCCTGCCGCCGCCGCCGCCTTCACGCTCCCATAATTCTTGTTGAAACTTTGCAACTCCGTCTAATTGTTCTAAACCTGCACAAATCTCATCCTGTATTAACTGATATTCTGAAGCGATTTTTTCTTTGCTAAGCATGCCGCAAAGATGCCTTTTTTAAGGCTAAAATCAGGAACCACACTTAATCGGAAAGTAAAAATTTGCTTAAACCGCTAAGACAATCCATCTTCAACGTAATCAAGGTCTTTACCGAAGCTCTCTTTTAACTGGCTTAATGAAAACAAGGCAATAGCTGACAATAAGAAGGTCATTATGTAAGCAGCCGCTATAATATCAAACTGCTTAACAAAAAACTCAAAAAGGAAAGTAATCGGAATTAATGCCCCACGCACAAAATTGGGAACGGTTGTAGTAACTGTAGCCCGAATATTTGTGCCGAATTGCTCTGATGCAATGGTTACAAATGTTGCCCAGTAACCCACCGCAAAGCCCATAAACAGGCACAGGTAAAAAAACTTATCAGTTGTTATACCTTTACTGCCAAGGTAAACTACGGCGCTGATTATTGAAAGCGTGTGGAAAATGTACATCGTAAGCTTTCGTGACTTTGTCATTTGGGCAAGAAAACCTGCAAAGATGTCGCCGGTGGCAATACCGATATAAGTATACATAATACCCCTACCCGCGCTTAAGGGCTCTACTGCCTCTAAATGTTTTCCTATTTCTGGGGACTGCGTTACCAAAATCCCAACAACAAACCAAAGTGGTGCCCCAATTAAAATGCAATGGATATATTTAATGAGATTTTTTCGATTTCCTAAGATCAACATTACATTACCCTTTGGAACTTCTTTCTCCACCACATCTTTAAACATTCCAGACTCAAAAGTTCCTATGCGTAATAATAAGAGTACCAGCCCAAGGCCTCCGCCAACAAAATAAGCAGTCTGCCAGGCATACATCTCATGAATCTTATTAGCTAAAACGGCACCAAATAAACCTACCCCGGCAACTATCATTGTTCCATAGCCACGGTTCTCTTTGCTCATGGTTTCGCTTACAAGTGTTACACCTGCGCCTAATTCACCAGCCAAGCCAATCCCTGCAATAAAACGCACTATGGCATATGCATTAATGTTTGTTACTAAGCCGTTAGCAATGTTGGCAAGCGAATACAATAATATAGAACCAAAAAGTACTTTAATGCGGCCCAGCTTATCGCCCATAATTCCCCATAAAATCCCTCCCAGCAATAAGCCTCCCATTTGCATATTAATTACGTACTCACCCATCACGCGCATCTGATCATCGGGAATGCCTAAATCTTTAAAGCTTTCAATCCGCACGATAGAAAAAAGTACTAAGTCATAAATGTCTACGAAATAGCCTAAGGCGGCCACTACAACCAGGAAGATTACATTTTTGGAAGAATCAGAATTGCTCATATTTTCAGCTTGGGAGGCTGAAACTACAAATAAAATTGTTAAGCGAAAAAATAGAATAAGTAGGGCGCCTTTTAAAAGCGCCCGAAGCTATCAAATTTTAGGGCCTTGGAGCCATTGATGTGGTATCTCCCGGCATTTTAGCCCCCGATGTATCTTTCATGGCGGTATCCGGCAATGTTGATGTGGTATCCATCATTACCCCGGAAGTATCGGCATTCATCATCATGGTGTCAGAATCTGATGCACCTTCATTCTTACTTTTAGAAGTGCATGCCATTGCTATCAAAATGGCGCCTGCGGCAAGAGCGATTTGTAGATTTTTAGTTTTCATAAAATTGTTGTCGATTTTTTTGATTTAACACATTGCTTTAACCTACAACATTTTCAATTGTTTAAGATTTACTTTAATTATTTGCTTCTTTTTTATTATTATAAATTATATTTATCTTTTTTTGCCATTTAATAGCATTCAGCTCCCTCCCTAAGGAACGCAGAATGCTTATTTAGAAAAAGTATGCAGGTTTCGGAACGTGTTTTAAAGTGGGCTATGCGATTTTACCCTCCATTGCTTTTACAAAGAATATGGGTTCAAAATTTCATGAGTGGCTTCACCGGTGTCCAGGTAAAAATTAATAAAAGCCTTTTTAACATTAATTACAACAAATCAATTTTTGGGGGAAGCATTTTTAGTGCAGCCGATCCCTTTTATCCTATTTTATTTCACCAGGTTTTATGCCGGCGAGGCTACAAACCGCTAATTTGGGTGAAACGTTCAGAAATTGATTTTATTAAACCCGGAAATAAAAGCTTATATTTCAGAATCAGCATTACTGAGCACGATGTTGCTGATGCTTGCGCTGCGCTGGATGCCGGAAACAAGTTTATAAAAACTTATCCCATTGAAGTATTTGACATAGACGGACAACTTTGTTCCTTGATCCATACCGAGATCTATATCAAGGCGTTACAAAAAAGATAGAACAAAAAGGTTCCACACTAGATTATGTAGCTGATGAATTTGAGGCCGCACCATATTAAACAATTAATTTTTGAGGGAGAAAGTGTTAACCTGGACTTCAAAAAAACGATTACTTCATGTGAAAAAATAGCTAAGACACTGGTGGCCTTTGCAAACAATAAAGGTGGAAGGTTACTGGTTGGAGTTTTAGACAATGGCACAATTAAAGGAGTAAAAAACGAGGAAGAGGAAAAGTATATGCTCGAAAAGGCTGGTACTTTTTTTTGCAGGCCTGCCATAGAGCCAATTTTTGAAGAAGTTTATATTGACGATAAAATTGTGCTGGTTGCCGAAATTAAAGAGAGCGACACTAAACCACACTATGCTCTGGGCGAGGACAAAAAATGGTGGGTTTATATCAGGGTAAAAGACAAAAGTTTATTGGCCAGCAAGATTGTTGTAGACGTTTTAAAGGGAAGCAACAACGAGGAAGGTGTTTTAATAGAATACTCTACTAAAGAAAAGTCGCTACTAGAATACCTTGATACCAACGACCGTATTACCGCTAAGGAGTATGGCCAGTTGTTAAACTTATCAAGAAGGAGGGCTCAGAGAATTCTGGTGAACCTTGTTCTTTCCGGAGTTATTTTACTTCATACCACAGAAAAAGAGGAATTTTATACCGCTGCTTCGTAATATATTAGTCTATTTTAACCTGACAGGTTTTGAAAACCTGTCAGGTTAAAATAGACTAATATTCAATCACTTTAATCAAGCTTCCAGCTCTTACCTGATCTTTTAATTGCATTCCGTTTAAAATTGCAAACTCTTCATATCGCTTTGCGGGCGCATTAAAACTTTTTAAAGCCTGCTCGAAAGTGCCTGTAGATTTTACCGTTTTTATGCGTACACGCTCCGGCTTCTTATTTAATTTACCAGCATCTGTTAACTGTTTAAAGCTTTGCATAGTGGTACTAAACGTCCCGGCATGATTGGAGTAATCTGCTGATGACGAAACACCAATTAAATGATAGATACTTCCGCCGTATTGGATTAAATAGGAAAGTGTTCTTAAAGTGTTGCCTTGCTCCTGCTTTTGGTCGGCTACCACAGAAAGTGCTGGCAATCCATTTACTGTTACCTCTTTCGATTCTATTGCCGTAAGCGCATATTTCTTTAGAATTTCAGCGCCTGCCTCTTGTAGTGTTTTAGCCTGTGCCATAGACAAAATCATCATTGCCTTTCCATCTTTAGAAGCCATTTGAAAACTTTGCGGAGAATTGTGTGTAGCCCATCCTGAAGGTATAGAAAATTGAAGTTTTAGTACAGGATGATAGAAAACATTGTTTTCAACGAAACCCTGTTTAGGGTCTTCGCCGTAGATTAAACCTTCAATACGCTTTAAATAACTGTCGCGGCCAACCTTAGGGCTAGTCATACTTAGCTTTTGCTTCCACTCTTTTGCAGCCTTACTCACCGCTACATTTCTGTCGCCCGGATTAGGGTGAGTAGATAAAAAGCTCGGCAAGGCTTCACTGCCACTTTGAGCGGTTTTCCTTTCAAGGGTATTAAAGAAACCAGCCATCTCTTCCGCGTCGTAGCCTATTCTTGAAGAATATTCCGCACCTAGCTGGTCAGATTGACGTTCATCATCCCTGCCGAACTTTAAAAACAATAAACTTAAACCCTGTGAGGCAGTTTGAGCAAACTCACCTAACTCGGGCGCCACTACCATTCCAGCAATTAAACCTATTTGCCCTAACATGGCGTTACGTTGCTGTATTACTGAATGCCTCGCGGTAACGTGGCCTATCTCATGCCCCAGCACACCTGCAAATTCAGCTTCATTATTAAAATGCGCCATAATTCCCCTGGTGAAATACACGTATCCTCCAGGAATAGCAAATGCATTTAAAATATCCGAATCCACAATACGGAAGTGGTAATCAAGATTGGGCCTGTGGGAAACGGCAGCCATCTCCTTCCCTTTTTGGTTAATAAAATCCTGCAGCGTTTTGTCTTCATATAAGCCATATTGCGCAATAATTTCGGGGTCTGCACTTTTACCCATTTCAATTTCTTGTGCTTCAGACATTAGCACAACCTGCTTCTTTCCGGTTACCGGGTTCACTGCGCACATATCAAAAAGTGCAATTGAGGCCGCCAGGCAACCAATTACAATATATCTGTTCATTTTGTATCTGGTTTTATTCATAAGATAAATCAATTTTTAAGCCATTTTATTTTGCAACCAAAAGTATAAAATTCAAAAAAGTAAAACATAACTTAAAAAAATTGCCTACCTCCAGGCCTTCCAGCTGGTTAATTGTGAAAAACTAAAGGCCATTTCCATCCCCTGAAAGTGGCTCTCAATGCTTAATTTAGCCTTTTCAAAATAAGGAGCAGGTTTGGATTATTTAAAAGGATTAAATTCTACTCAAAGGGCAGCGGTTGAACAGATTAGTGGGCCGGTAATGATTGTTGCAGGTGCTGGCTCGGGTAAAACAAGGGTTATTACTTATCGCGTTGCGCATCTAATTAAATCTGGGGTTGACCCATTTAATATTCTTGTGCTAACGTTTACTAACAAGGCAGCCAAAGAAATGCGCGAGAGGATTACCAGCGTGGTAGGCCCCGAAGCAAAGAATATATGGATGGGTACCTTCCACTCGGTTTTTGCTAAGATTTTGCGTGTTGAAGCCGAAAAAATTGGCTACCCAAGCAATTTCACCATCTACGATACCGACGATAGCAAAAGCTTAATCAGGGCTATTTTAAAAGAAATGCAGCTTGATGATAAGCTTTACAATGCCAACTTTGTGTATAGCCGTATATCTTCTGCTAAAAATAATCTTATTGGCCCTGCTGCTTATTTAAAAAACGAGCAAATCCAGGCAGAGGACATTTCTACGGGCAGAGGCCGAATGGCTGAAATATACCAAACCTATGCTGCCCGCTGTTATAAAGCCGGTGCGATGGATTTTGACGACTTACTATTTAAAACAAATGTGTTGTTAAAAGACCATCCGGATGTGCTTTACAAATACCAGAATAAGTTTAAGTACTTAATGGTTGATGAGTATCAGGATACCAACTACTCGCAGTACCTGATAGTAAAAAAACTTGCAGCCATAACCGAAAATATTTGCGTAGTTGGTGACGATGCCCAAAGTATTTACGCCTTCCGCGGAGCCAATATCCAGAACATCTTAAACTTTGAAAAAGATTACCCGGATTTAAAAGTATTTAAGCTGGAGCAAAACTATCGCTCTACCCAAAACATAGTAAACGTAGCCAACAGCATTATTGCTAACAATAAAAACCAGCTTAAGAAAGACGTTTTCTCTGCTAACGAAGAAGGCGATAAGATCAAAATCTTCCGTGCATTTAGTGATAACGAAGAAGGCAAAATAGTTGCCGAAAGCATTATGCAGGAGCGGGCTTTAAAAGGGCATAACTTTAAAAACTTTGCCATTTTATACCGTACCAATGCTCAATCGAGGGCAATGGAGGAGGCGCTAAGAAAGCTGAATATTCCTTACAAAATTTACGGAGGCTTATCCTTCTATCAGCGTAAAGAGATTAAAGACTTGATTGCCTATTTCAGGTTGACCTTTAATCCAAACGATGAGGAAGCTTTAAAAAGGGTGATCAACTATCCTAAACGAGGCATTGGCGATACCAGTGTTGAACGTATCATTGTTGCCGCCGATAAAAATAACCTTAGCCTCTGGGAAGTAGTAACCGATGCCCATAAATACCTGGAACCGAGAAGTGCAACTCCGGTTGCTAATTTTGGCACCATGATACAAAGCTTCCAGGTATCTGCTAAAAATTCATCAGCGTATGATGCCGCTTTACATATTGCCCAGCATTCTGGATTGTTAAAAGATTTATACGATGATAAATCGGTAGAAGGCTTAAGCCGCTATGAAAACATCCAGGAATTAATGAACGGTATTAAGGAATTTAGTGAGCGTGAGGATATTGAGGAAAAAGGGCTGGATATTTTTATGCAGGATATTGCCCTTTTGACTAATGATGATAACGACAAAAATCCAAACGCAGATACGGTGTCTTTAATGACCATTCACTCTTCTAAAGGCTTGGAATTTGGAAATGTGTATGTTGTGGGGCTGGAAGAAAATCTCTTCCCATCACAAATGTCGCTTAACTCGAGGGCTGACCTGGAGGAAGAGCGCCGCCTGTTTTATGTGGCAATTACACGGGCAGAAAAGAAATTGGTTATATCATATGCTACATCAAGATACCGTTGGGGCTCTTTAACCAGCTGTGAGCCTAGCCGTTTCATAGATGAGATTGACGCGAAATTCCTGGAGCTGGATTTCAAACCCCAAAAAGCAGCCGGAAGCAATCCATTTTTTGAAGAACGTACACCCTGGAGCAGTAAGCCTTCGGCAAGCAAAGGAGGCGATGCCTTTACCAAGCCTAAACCGGCTACAGCACCAAAAACCACTTCAATTTTGCCTAAAGCCCACGTACCAACCGAAGGCTTTACCCCTTCAGACACCAGCAACCTGCAGGTGGGAATGGAAGTAGAACATGAACGTTTTGGCTTTGGAAAAGTAATGGTTTTAGAAGGAAACAAACCCGATATTAAGGCTACAATTTTTTTCCAGGGATTAGGACAAAAACAACTATTACTAAAATTCGCGAAACTACGGGTGATTGGCTAGAAACAATCTTTCTAATAAAATTTCATTTAAACGGCGCATTCAAAAGACGCGCCGTTTATTTATCAATTCAGCCTATTTACCCAGGGAATTCGCTTTTAAAAAATTGTAAGGAGAATTTCAAAGAACACATCGGAGAGGCAAAAGTGTCTGACATCTTCATCCGCAGGACTCCCTTGGAGAGATGTCTGCCACTTATATATATATGGCTCTGCGTTATTTCTTAAGTTAAATGCGATTTCCCTGCTATTTATCCTTACAATTCCTTCAATATTCCCCTTGTTTTCTATCTTCGTCCTAAGGGTTTAGAAATTTCATGAAAAAAGTATTTTCAATCAGCCTTCTGGCTATTCTGCTGTGTGGAAAGAATAGTTTTGCGCAAATCAATGTTTCTAAAATTATAAAGCAAGCTACTGCCGTTGCCAATCCAAGTTCAGATGAAATAGCATCGGCAATTAAAGAAGCATTGAATAATGGAGTTTCGTCAAGTACGTCTAAACTATCCACCGCAGATGGTTTCCTGAAAAACCTGGCTGTAAAAATACTTTTGCCGCCGGAAGCCCAAAAAGCGGAAAAAGCATTAAGAGGGCTAGGGTTGAATCAGCTTTGCGACAATACTATAACCAGCCTGAATAGAGCCGCTGAAGCCGCGGCGAAAGAAGCCTTGCCTATTTTTGTTAGCTCCATTAAACAAATGCAATTTTCCGACGCAAAAAATATTCTTCTTTCAAGAGAAAAAGATGCAGGTACCCAATATTTTAAAGGCGCTACCACCGAACAATTAACCGCAGCGTTTAAACCAATAATCCAATCCAGCTTAAATAAAGTTGGCTCTACAAAGTACTGGGCAGAATTTACCACCCGATACAACAAAATTCCCTTTGCCAGTAAAATTAACCCAGATTTAAACGCTTATGTAACCCAAAAAGCCCTTGATGGCTTGTTTTTGGAAATTGCCAGCGAAGAATTAAAAATAAGGGACAATTCTGTTTTCAGGCAAAGTGCCCTGCTGCAAAAGGTTTTCGGCTATGCCGATAAACTAAAATAGCCCAAAAATTCAAAATCAGTAAAAAGTACCATTACAACCCTAACGTACACCATTAAAAGGCACGGTTATAGTATACTTTTGTATCTATATGAGCAGCCTTCCAGTATACGACTTATGTTCGCTTTCAGAATTTCGGCACAACGATATTTTAATAAGCCGCTTTGCCCCTTACCTGAAAAATCACCATAAGTTACGTTTACCGCACAGGCATACATTTTATCATCTGGTACTTTTTACCGAGGGCTCTGGCAATCATACCGTCGATTTTCAACAATTTCAGGTAGAGCCCTTCCAAATTTATTTTATGATTCCCGGGCAGGTGCATAGTTGGGATTTTATTGGCGAAGCCGACGGGTACATCCTTAATTTCACCAATACACTGTTCCAATCTTTTCTGCTTCGCCCCGATTACCTGGACGAATTTTCCTTTTTCAGAGGCAATACCAAAGATTCAGTAGTTCAGATTCCTAAACCTCTGCAAAGCAAAGTTTGTGGCATTTTTGAAGACTTATTAGCTATAAAATTAAACTCGGCGCAACTTAACATTGATAAGTTCAGAGTGCTGATGCTTGAACTGTTTATCCTGATTGAAGAGGCAAATTCGGAAAGGGATCAAAGTTCCGGTACGTCCTATAATATCACCGTTCTTAAAAATTTTCAAAAACTAATTGAAAAACACTATACTGAACTACGCCTACCCAAAGAATATGCTGAATTGCTATACATCACACCCAATCACCTAAATGCGCTATGCAGCGAAATGCTGGGCACTTCCGCAGGCGAACTTATCAGAAACCGCATAAACCTTGAAGCTAAAAGACTTCTTGTAAACCTCGATCTGCAAATTTCAGAGATTGCGTTTCAGCTGAATTTTAAAGATAACTCCTACTTCAGCAAATTCTTTAAAAAACAAGAAGGATGTACGCCTGAAGAATTCAGAAAAAAAGTATTTAACATCAACAAGTATGAAACCATTGGAAATCAATAAAAAGGAACTAAACCGATCAGAATTACCAGCCGCGTTACATGCTAAATGCCCGCGATGCCGGACAGGAGATATGTTCGCTGGCCCCATGTATGGTTTCAGCCTGCAAAAAATGCATACAAGTTGCCCACATTGCCACCTAAAATTTGAGCGCGAGCCGGGTTATTTCTATGTTGCCATGTTTATCAGTTATGCGATGAATGTTGCTGAGATGATTACAGTTGCGGTTATTACCTATTGGATTACGGGAAATCTGGAAAACCCGCTGCTTTACCTTGCAACAATATTTCCTACAGTATTTATTTTAGCTCCTTTTAACTATCGATATTCACGGGTGGCCTTACTTTACTGGCTAACGCCCGGATTGCATTATGATCCGGAAAGAAGTAAATAGGGCTCAATAAGTGCTTCGCAGTTTTTACCCAGGCAATCGCAAGGCACCGCCTCTGAATCAAGTTCTACCGATTTCAAATGCTCTCCTGCAAATCGCCTAAATACAAAAACTTGTGCACACACTAGCCAGAGAAAGGTAATCGCACCCTGTGCAAACGCAAGTACAGAATCCTTAAATCAATAGCATTGATATCTCTCCCCCCTGCAAACTGCACATTCATAGTCGAACTCAGGTTAACACTTAACAGAAACAAAAACTTAAGTAAACATTTACTTAGCCTTGCGGCGGTAACTTTGCATTATAAAATCCATTTGAGATGAAAGCAATTTGCCCGGAGCACGAGGGGCCGATAGATCTGGCCGATGTATTAATGGAAGATTTGAAAAAAGGGCTTTGGCTCTTTTGCCCGATATGCGGCGAAGAAGTTGAAATTGGGCTGGACAGCCTCAATAAATATAAAGGTTCAATAGATGATTTGTATCAGGAGGTTTATTAAGGGGGATTGATAAGGTGCAAAGAAAATACAGGCCTAGCTTTTAACTAAGACAAATAGAAATGTTTTTGGCTGCGAATTAGTCATCATTTCTTTCGTCATCTTCCCAGAAAGCCCAGTAGTCTATTCCTTCGTCAGATTCCTCAGTATGATTGCTAATAAGCGCATGCCCATACTGGTTTTCAAAGTCCTCTTCCGATCTGATAAGCTCGCTATTTTTCTTTGGATCAATCAGCATAACACACAATTTTAACGTACAAACCCCTGTAATTATAAATTGTACTGCAAAATATGCGCCAGTATAATCATTCAGTTAAGATTTTTTCCTCTTCCTGCTCCTCCTCATAATGCTCGAATTCTACAGGAGGATATGGATTTACAAAAGTTTCCCGTACTCGTTGCGATCTTTGAAAATAAGGTATCCAAATGCAGCAGGAAATGATATTTTGAAAAACTAATTTCATTTGGGCGTAGTCTCCGAAAGCCGTATGTAAAAAATAAGATGATAAAATATTATCAGAAATTAAGAGAAACGTGGTACTTATCAGATAGATTGTTATAATTCTGGGTAAAATGTCCCTTTTTTGGAGCATCAGCACGATACAAAATACTGAAAAACAGATTAAAAATATATTGGTGAATAGCTCAAAGCCAACTAAGAAATGATATTCTGTTTCTAACTCGGTATTAGCTTTAGCATTCCAGAGAGACATAGTATAAAAACCATTTTCAGCTATACCTTTGATAATCAAAACAATACTAGCGAAGAAACCTATCAATTTCCAGATTATCCAGCCACCCAGTTTCCTTGGCTCAAAGTCCAGATCTGAAGCTTCAGTAGGGTTATAATAGATTTTAAATGCAAGCGCCCCTGTTATCAGTACTATCAGGAGGCTAAAAATTACCATTCCATAGTTTAATTTAAACGGAGCTTCCCTGTAATCAGGATTATAATTAAAACTGAACGATAGAAAATTATCCTTCAAGTTTTGGAAATCAGACGCTAATTGCTGAGCCTTTTCAGCTGCTATAAATCCCTTCAAGAAGGCAAATTGGTAATTTAACGACAGTGTATCGCCTCTAACGGACTCACTGAAACTAAAATCAAACTCATCCCGATTAACCGTTTCGGATTTGTCGTCCACAGTCCAGCCGCCCGGTAGAATTATGTCTAGTGTGTAGTCGATAGCAAAAGGAAAGTTTAAATATACCGGGTGCTTCCGTTTGGCTCGTATTTCAGGTAGTTGCTCATGGATATAGTTCGCGTAGAAGCTTGCATTATAAGTTCCTGCTACAGAATCTTTATTAAAAAAGTCTTTAATAAGATAGCTCTCGTAAACAGTTAATGTGTTTGACTTTTTATCATCAACTATTCTCACGGTATCTTTAGCCTCGATATCCGGGTAACTTTCAAGATAGTAGTTTAAGTAGTTTTTCTCTGTTTCGTCGCGACTTTGCGATGCAAAAGTCGAACGCATATTGTCTGCCTGGTTTCGGGTATATGTTGTTGTTACCTCGAGTGTAACCGGCTTGCTTTTATCTGTTATTGTAAATCTTTCCCGGCAGGTGGTTTTTCCCAGGGTACTTCGCGGTATATCAGCAAGCCCGGTTGTTTCCGGCGCCAAAATCAGCGCTTTTTCATAATCAGGAAAATGAATGTTAGTGCCGGCCCCTCCCTGGTTAGACATGGTAGCATCTACCCAAACCTGCTTACCATTTATATAAGCAACTGCAATTGCGTGGTCAAAAACATTGCTTGAAGGCAAAAATTGAGCGGTATATTCCTCTGCGTCGGTATTAACCAATGCCATATACGCCTTAATACCGGCGCTTTGCAAAATAGAAACCAGCAACAGCGCTTTATCTTTACAATCTCCGTACCGCTGGCGATAAACTTTCTCTGGATTGTTAGCACGATGCGAATACTCGCCTATTTCAATTCCCATATACCGCACTTCGTTCTGAACGAGTTTTACGGCCTCTCTAAAAAATGCATCTTTAGCTGGATTCCCGGCTTTCAATTTTTTAACCCGATCGGCAAGTTCTCCTTTGAAATTAATTACAGTAGGATTTACAGCAGAAGCCCAATCAACAACTTCTTTCCAATTCTTAAAATCACTTATCTGCACATAATCCCAAGCGTTAAACCATGAAGGTTCATTGGTTTCAGAAATGGGGCCATTAAGTAGATACCTGTCCCATTGATAAGTTACGAACCCATCCTTAGTAACAATTTTGGGTTTCGGAGC
>CBIHNR010000157.1:0-13248 GCA_966211215.1 uncultured Pedobacter sp. | reverse complement strand
CGGCAAATAGAAATCCGCTACCACAACACCATCAGACAGATTTTTAATAGCCTTCTCGAACTGCGGAACAGATGCAGTTCCCTTGCGGTGATAGACGATAATAAATGTACCACCCATTGGAACACCAGCCTTATGCTGTATGCCCGGATGCTTCTTAACAAACTTAGAGAAAAGGTTAAACTGCTTTATGGCATCTATCTCTTTTTTAAGAAGATCCTGCAAAGCCTTTAAGCTTTCATAGCCACATAAACAGCTCCTGTTTTTCAGGTGGCCATAGATATCGCGAAGTATCGGATCTTCTATATAGTTAATGTCCTTTTTAGCAGGGATCATCATACCGTCTTTATCCAATTTGTCGTATGCACTGTCAATTACCTGCTGTTTTGCCGCGTTTGTTGTAGCTTTCTGCAGGTCGCTAATCAGCTTGTTATTGCTGGTGGTATCGGGTGCATTTAAGAGCAGTAATATGATGGTATTAGCATTTTTCTCGATGATCTCGGGTATGGCAACCGCAATGGCATCCACTTTTGTATTAAATGATTCGCCAACCATAGTCTTAATGGTGAAAACCGCTTTTTTAGTTTTCAGGTAAACTGAAAGCAATTTCTCCAGCGTCTCATAAGCTTTTTTTAATGCTTCGTTATGCTGGGCCAGCTTTTCAAGATCGAACAAAAGCACATCCTCAACATTTAATAAGAGCAGTATTTCTTCCATTGCATCAATGATGAGCATGGCATAATAAGAAAGTGTTTCACTCGTAAATGTTGCTGCTGGTACAGGAAAAGTGCCGATCGAAACATTGCCGTTCTTCTGAAAATCGAGGTATTTTCCGGCAATACTATCAGCTGGAAATTCTGCAATGGTATCTTTCAACACATGCGCTTTTGGTGGATCTGTTGCCGCTGCTTTTTCGCCTTTATCGATGGATTTTAACAGCTTATTCACTTCGTCTGCAACTTTAGTGTTCACCAGGCGATATTGGCTTTCCACTTCTTTCAATTTCTCCAATATCCCGCTCGTTCTCTTGTTCACATTGATGAAGGAATCCTTCTCGGGAATGGTAACAATGAGTTCAGACAGGAAAATAATGGCACCAGTATCGGCTGCCACATTAGGTTTATCGGCAATCACCAGCTCTCCCCAAAACTTAATATTCTTTTTTAAGCAGCATTTCAACTCATTCTTCAATATTTCATACTGCATCTGGATATGCGTAATGGCGCAATCGTCGGAGATTTTAGTGTTCGATGCATCGTTACTAAGCTCCAGCGCAACAATATCTACCGGCAAACGGTTATCATTAACCAGTTTCTTAAGGTTAGCCAACACAGCTGCATATCCCTTACCAATGTGCCCTTCTACCCTTATAAAATTATAAGGCTCCAGATCATAACGCAAGGGATTCAACACGAAATCGTCGGTGGTATTATAGGTGGGTTTGTAACTTAATATCAGGTTCTGCTTCCCGCGCTTCGTTTCTGCATAGTTCCAAACATCCACTAGCTTATTAGAGGCTTCGTTGGGCTTGTAGTAGTAAGGGATTGCCCGTTCTCCTAAAGGCTGAGTACCAATAGTGGATGGTGTAATCCGGATGTTGGTATCGGCTGTTGCTGTACCCGCCACAGTTGGCAAAGGCAGATTCCTGCTTGCAATCATCCTAACCAGGCGCTGAAACAAACTCTTAAATTCTTTATATCCCTGTTCCTGATGCGACAGCACAGGCGATGGGATATAGTAGTTCCGATACTTGCTTTTCGTGATGCCTTCTGTTTCTCCGAAATAAGCCAGGAACAAATGTCGTGGAAAAAGTGCTTCGGGCGGAGTACACAGTCCTCCCAAAGGAAGTGCGGCAAGTCTCCATTCGTTATAAGCAGCGATCAGGTCGCAAAACAAATCCCAATGGTATTGAAAATGAAGCAGATCGTTATTGTCAATGCTTCCATTGTGCAGGAAGGCGAAGCTGCTGTTGAAGTTTGCAAAGGGATTTGTGTTATCTTTTAAATAAGTTTTGAAGATGTTGTAAGCATTGTTCAGTGCATTGCCGACTGACTCTACAAAGGTTTTGGTGAAGATCTTCTGGTACGCCTTAAAGATATCGCTGGTGGTTTCTAAACCACTGGCAAGCACATCAAAGCGGGGTAGCTTTATTTCGGCCAAACCATAAATTCCCGGAAACACTTCTCCTGAACCGCTCGCTTGTGCCTTGTTATCCAGTTCAAGAATAATCTTATCGGCATCCGTAAAGTTTACCAACAGCTTCCTTACGGTGATGCTTATGGTTTTGCCCTTATCATCGCAGGAACTAGTGTCACAGTTCTTTGCATCTATCGCCAGCATTTCGTAGAACAACAAACAAACTTTATTGCTTAAAAAAGCGTCGGTTAAATCAGGGTCGGTAACTTCGGCTTCGTTTGCATCCAGCAATTCCCAAATGGAGTACTTTGCTGTTGCACCATTTACGAGTACGTCATATTTTATATCTTTTACTATGTCGGTAGAGAAAGAACGATACTTTTTGTAATCAATAGACTCCTCACTATTTTCCTTTCCATGTACAATTAAATATCCATGCGAAGTAACGCCCGTTCCTTTGCTAATGCTAACCGTTTTTCCATCTGCAGACTTACTTGCTTTTAATCCACATACGATACCAATGCCAATGAGGTTGGTGCGCGTTAAACGCTCCTGCTGTTCATTAAAAGCAAATGAATGATTGAGATGATCGGCGCTTAATACCTGATCCGGCTGAAAATCCGGATAATCGTATTCGTGAGCATCGTATTTCTTAGGTATCATAGTGAAATGATTTTGTTTTTATAAAGTAGTTTGATTTAGGAAAACACGGTTATTATCATTCCCATCCACACAGTCGTGCAAGGTGGCCGGCGGGTATATACTTTTTAATTTGCTGAACTCGCAAATCAGGTTTTTCAGGGCGTTTGGATTTACACCTACCTTATTTTTGCAGGCATCCATCGGGTCGGGCGATGCATACATATCCTTCAACCAGTTGATGTATGCCGTTTCGAAACTTTCGTAAACATCAGTTTTAACCCAGCATATTTTGCACAATACATGGGCAGGTAATTCCGCCCGAATCGTCTTTTCGGCAAAACGTCGGAATTCGAAATGGTTCATTGCTAGCTCACTTTCGCCATCGAAAACGAAGGTTAAGCGATAGGAATATGGATCCTCATCTCCACAGAATTTGCAGTCGGCTTCAACACAAACATCCAGCAGAGCATCGTTAATTTCCTGCGGGCGCAGCAGGATATGTTCAACAATGATGAAACGCTCGTCCACCAAATTTTTCTTTGCAAAAGCAATGATTGCATCAATGGCAGCATCGGCATCGGCATTGGAAGCATATCCGCCCGAAAAGGCTAAAGCAGGTGTACCCAACTCGATCTTAAATTCCGCGCCGTCGGGAACAATAGCATAATTAGTTTTTTGGCTAATGAGCTTCGAAACCGAAGCAATATTGAAGTTGATATTTTTTATCAGCGTGTCCCGGTCATCAGCCTCGAATTTTTTGCTCTCCGAAAGGGTATTTAGAGAAGTAAGCAATCCCTTATCGGCATCATCATTCAGGCTAAGTACGGTTGAATACATTTCGCCTGCTTTTATTATGTTATATTGAAAGTAGTTGAGTGATGGCTGCAGGCCCAGCAGGGCGCTGATACGGTGATGTATACCACTTAAATCTTTAGTAATTTCAATACTTGTCTTATCTGTATAATCGAAACTTTGCGCCCTATAAGCACTTTGATAAGGAAACTGCTTTAAAAAGGAAGCCTTGGTTTGGATAAGCTTTTCTGCCGAAACGCTGCTCTGCTGTTTATACGAATACAACAACAGGGCATAATCGGAAAAACTCTCACTAAATCTGGCAAGGACGTGATCCAGAAAGGCATTTCGTTTCGTTAGAAATTCCTCTTTGCTCTCGGTGATTGCGTATAGCGAAAGTTCATCAAGTCCATCATATAACTCGGCCAGGCCGCTTATATCGCTATCCTTTAAGAGTACTGGAAATGAAGTTTGTGATGCATTGCCACTGATAGAAAATGTATGTTTCAGGTTGGATAAATTGCCCAGAAAATTCACCAGCAATTGCTCGAAGACAAGTAAATAAGCTTTCAACTGTTTTGCCTGTGCTTTACGTAGTTCGCTGGCGGTGGATGGCAATCCTTCATACCCGGTGCCATATACTTGCGGCAAAGAATTTTGTATGGGGTAATATTCTTTTAAATCGAAGTATCTTCCTTCTGGCACCGGCAAATCAAGGTCGTGATCTTTTAATTTGGGCATCATACTGCTGCCGTAAATCACGTGCATGGTGTCCATCAGCTCGAATACATCCGGAAGAAAAGGCAAGCCATTTTTAAAGGCCAGTATTTTCGAACCTTCAAGATAAAGCCGTGGAAGTTTATTAGGCGACACGTCAAGCTTCCAGGGATCTGTTTGTTTTCTATTTCCTTCTGCATCAAAACGTACCAGCACAAAGTTCTTCACAGAAACCACGCCTGGAATATCCATGACCAGATTTATGATATCCGAGGAATAGAGCGTTCGATTTAACACCGATCTTTCCAGGTCCCGGTCATCTATAAAACCATGAGCCAGTTTCGGACTGTCAAAAATTTCGTCGACAGTTTTAGTTTCCAGCATCTCGCCAAGGGTATGAAAGCGGATGCTCGGGTTAAAGTATTCTGCGACGAGGTAATAGGTTTCTGCGAGTATCTTTTCGATATCGGCATTTGGCTCCAGCTCCATATCGGTACACACACCGATTTCTTCAATCTCTGCCTCATCAATGCAGCAAAAGTCTTCGGTAATGTTGCGATGTGCCTGCAAGGTTTTTGTGGCTAACTGCAGCACTTTATCTGCTGTCTGAATTTTTTGAAGATAACGGGCTGCAATACCACTTATAGATGTTTCAGTAAGGATATCCCGCAGGTCGTTCACTTTTAGCAGTCCCCGCATTTCATCCCTTAACCACACCAAACGAAACGGAACATCGGTAAATTTCAGAACGTGTGTAGTTGCACTCAGTGGATCTGTTGCGAATTCATCGATGGATACCTGAAGTGTTACATACATTCCACCTCGTAATGCGCTTACCAACAGGGTATCATCAATATCGGCTATCTGCAATTTCTTATTGGAGATCACCTGTGCGATAACTGCTTTTAGCTTTGTTTTGGGGTGCCTGAAAAACTTAAAATCGGCATTTGCTTTTTCAAGTTTTTGAAAACCCTGAAGCGATACAAACCGAACCTCAAAGAATAACGTTTCCGGCTCACCTGCTATTAATAAATTATAGGATAAGCTTACTTTCCCGCTATTCAAATCACCGTTCTTACCATCCTCATCAAACTCCAGCAATACATCATATAAGCCTTTTGGCATAACTTCATGCTCTTTCGCATTCTCGGGCGGTAATGGCTTTATATAGCTAAGCTTGCTTTCTGCACAGTTCACATAAATCCGGGGGCCGCAATTGCAGAGGCTACATTTAATCCAGGCATTTTTAATCCCATCGAGATCTATCAAAAGCTTCCTGTAATCATTGATGGTCCATGGAGCGGTAGTAAGTATTTCCCGGGCAGTGAAAAAGGCTTGTTCATCAGCGTTAAACAGTTCCGGTTTTTCGACCGCGAGCAAGTCCTTCAC
Source organism: uncultured Pedobacter sp. (assembly GCA_966211215.1). Lineage (GTDB taxonomy): Bacteria > Bacteroidota > Bacteroidia > Sphingobacteriales > Sphingobacteriaceae > Desertivirga. The sequence continues at coordinate 7,575 of CBIHNR010000157.1, read as the reverse complement.
ATCAAATGAAGCACGATATGAAAGATCGGTTATCGCGTAGCAAATCGTTTCTAAAATGGTAATGCCCGAATCGTGATAATTATAATCTGTCCATAGCTTGCTTCCGAGTTGTTCGATTAGTTTAATCCCCTCCGCCCGCAAAAAATCGTAATCCTGTCCCGCCGGCAGAAGATTCTTTTTACTAATGGTGATATGTTCATTCACACTCATCGCTGTCGGACTTTACTGGTTTCTTGGTAATGGTAATATCATGTTTGGAAGCTGCTGCAGATACCAGGACACTTCTTGCTGTAGACGCAGAAATCTCATCTTTTTCGGCACTTTCGGGTGTTCCGTCCATTTTATTATGGAACAGTTTCATATTCAGGATCACCTCTATATATTCCAGTTCTTCCACAAAATTGATGATGGATGATTTGGCTATTTTTCCTCCAAAGCGGATATCGGTATTCAATGTATATGCCCATGGAGTAAGGTATTTCAGGAGATCGTCTTTCAATTGCTTTTCGTAAAACGCAGCATTTCCAGCAGCTATATCGGTTAAAATCACTTCTGCCTTCACCCGGATTTCTTCAAAGCTTGGATTTTCGACATGCCATTTCATATTGCAATTGGCTCTGGCCTGCAAAAAGCTTTTTATGCTGCTCAAACGGCTGCGACTGGTATATGGCCGCAAAGGATTGATTGCATTTTTACTTTTTAAATCGGGAATTGTGATCACAGTAACATGCCCCGGAGCAAGCTCATTGTAAACAATTGGAGTTACATCCATTTCAAGCCTGGTATGGTTCAGGCATTTTACTTTATGAATGTCCGGAAATTCTTCCAAAACCAATTGTTCCACATCCCGTATGGTAATGGCCCGGTTCTTATGCCGCAGCCTTTCGCTTACACGGGTATAAAAGCTCTGCGTATCCTCAGTATATCGGCCACCAAAGGAAGAGTAAGGTTGCTCCACTTTTTTAATGGACGAATCAGGTTGTTGCAATTTAGTAATCGTACTTGCAGGCAGTGGCTTTTGCAGGAAATCTTCCGCATTTTGCTGATTGGAAAAAGTTGCCTGAACAACTTGTGCCCGGACATCAATCAAGCGACAAACTTGTTCCGGTAGCTCTTTAATGCTCGATTTTATCCAATGAAATCCGGCGGGCAATAATGTGTTTGTGGGATTTGCCTTTTCAGGGATCGAAAAAGAAATGATACCCGTCTCTGTTAATTGCTGAGTAGCATCGTTCAGTTCTGTTTTATCAAAATCGATCCAGATATTATTGCTTAGATAACTCCAGAAAACGTGCTTCTCTGGTTTACTTTGCAGAGGATTGGTAGAACCATCCAGTACTTTGAAAAGGACACTTACCTTTTGAGCCGGCACTACATTCCTTAATCCGATATAAAATTCAGCCTGGTTGTGAATGATGGCGCTGTCTTCCGTATGCACAAACTGCGGCATTAATTTAGCCTTGTGCCCAAGAATATTGGTCGCATCTATTTCATCATAGCCAAAAGGATAGAGATGAATGAACTTTGCCGGATTGGTTGATGATGAAAAGTTTATACTGCAGGATGATTCATAGCTTAAATAAACCGATTGAATTTTTGGCAGGTAGGGTTTTATGGGTTCTGAAATATCATCTGAAGTTGCCGGAGTAGCAAGCGAGATCAAATATTTCTGCAATTGCATATAATAATAATCCCATTGAAAATCAGCGTTTAGCTGTAGTTTGATAAAACCTTTCTGACTGGTAATATTATAGGAATTATAGTCGTCTTCATAGCCCACAAGGGCATCTGCGGGAATAAGAGCAGCATTGGAAGGCACATACGTTTGCGCCATCATGGTACTGTCGGCTCCCCAGAAAAGCTCTACTTCACCTTTATCCTTACCGTCGTTTTCATTGTTTAATATGCTGTAGAAATCGCCGTTAGTCCATACGCCGCCTTGCAGAAACATAAACTGTGCGGATGGGAAAAACTCATTCGTCAGGTTAACATCCATATCCTGAATTTTTTCGATAAGCTCTGCCCATTCAATAAACAGTTTAAATTTGGTATTACTCTTCGAAAAAACTTCTTTGCTGCCAATAACCAGCCCCGCTCCTTTTTTAGGATTCTGGCCGAAAGGCAGGAAGGGTTTGGATGGATCTACTGTTCCGCTGTCTGTAGCAATGAGCAATTCTTTAACGCCATCGGTATTAAACTGCCCGGAGAGCGTCCCCACTTTTACTTTTAGTTCAATAGAAGACACCAGCACATCCTTCAAATCTTCGTATTGATTATTGCCCGCAACATTTTTTAGGAAAAACTTAATAACAGGCGTATCAATATTCTGAAAAGTATCAAGATGAACCTCAGCATTAAAAGCCGTTACAGGGACATCCGCCGCTGCCAGGTTTATTGTTAAAGTCGCCTGTGTGGAAGTAGCGGATATGCTGAGCGTCTTCGACAACCATCCCTTTTCGGTAGTGATCAGGCAATCAAATTGCTTGGCATTTAGTTTATTTAACGCTGTGCCACTTAAAGTTACGATAATTGTCCTCTTGCCTTCCTTCAGGAATAAATAGTGCGATGCTAATGCAAAACCAATATTTGCTAATGGCATTTGTATTGCAGACAAGTTTCCCTCTGTAAAGATCTTATTGGCAAAAGCATGCCAGTCGCCTTGCTCTGTAGTTAACTTCGCTCCTGCACCATCGGCAGAGTTTGCAATGGCCGACGCATAAAGGTTTCCATTCAGCGGAATTGCCCCTATTTTGTCTTCTGTGTTTGCGCGATAGAACGTACGCAACTCGGCTACACTGGCTTTATTTACAATGATATCCTCATTGCTGGTATAGATCACGTCTTTTGATAAACTATCCTTTCCGGCATTGAAAGCCGTGCCTTTTTTTACCAGGTACTCCCTTGTCATGTTAGCCAGTTCAAGGAAAAGGTGAACCTGGTTGGGCTCGGCCTTTTTTGGCGAAAGCTTTAAAATTTCTTTATAGTAATAGTCTAGATGCCGTTTTGTATAGGTATTTAATTCTGACTGTGCATATTTAAACAGATGCAGAAAAGTCAGATAAAGAGCATAATGCGGTTCGTGTGTATTTTGCTGCGTGATGGCCTTCAAAAGCTGCTGTTGAGCATCCCGTACTAAACGGGCATAGCCCGAAAGAAACTCGGCGAAGATGCCTGAAAATAAGTTGTGATTTACGGCATGGTTCAACACTTTCCATACATCCGCATCTGCTACCACTGCAGCGTCATGGTTAAATATCGTTTTATCAGGAGTGATGGTATTGGTATAGTAATCAATCCAATCGATAATAATTTCGGAATCGTTAAAAGCGAAAATCCATTTATCAGACAAGCCTTTGGCGATAATATCTTTGGCTTTCTCCTGCTTGTAAGCAAGAATAGTCCAATCACTATCCAGAACTTCCTGAATCAGTTTGGGCGAGTAATGCTGGTCGGCCGCTTTATAGTAGCCCAGCAACCTGCGCAATGCCGGGGCAAGCTTGGAATAAATGAGATTACTGATGCTTCGTTTTAGCGCGATATCATCAGGTAAAACCTTCTGAAAATAATCGATCCTATAAGCCAGGGAGTACAATGCACTAAAGAGCGATCCGAAGTTTTTATGCAATTGAACGGCATCGTTTTTAAATTCTTCAGATTGGATGGATTCAAATAACGCCCTTATCCGTTCTTTATAATTATTTACATTTTGTACTCCTATCAAAGCCAATTGCGCAGACACATCGGCATCGAAAAAAGGTTGCCAGTTTTCCTTGTTGACGTGCTGGTTGGCGCTGTTGAAATACTTGATATGACCAGCTAGATTACGTGCATATACCATCCAATGCTCGAAATTTCGGTTATCTGGCAAAGCAAAATTCGGGTCGAGAGCAGGTAAGATACGCTCCTGGCGATTGCTGCCGCTACGTAATAGTGGGTTTATGTTATCTGCGCAAGCTGTCATCTGTGCTATGGAATCGGTACTATGGATGATAATTCGGTTCCTTCTTCTCTATAGAATGGAAACACAAAGTTGAATCGGTTATTGGTAAGGCTTACTATGTAATCTACTTCAATTAAAACCACTCCTTGCAATATACTCTGGGTATTGATTTCAATTCTCTGAACCTCTATTCTCGATTCATAAAAGAGTATAGCGGTTTCAATTTTCGATGTGATATAGGTAATGGTTGAGGTATCCAGGCTTTCAAAAACAAGCGCATCCAGATTACAGCCGTAACTCATATTCATCACCCGCTCGCCAGCAACAGTGGAAAGCAGTATATGCAGACTGTTATTGATATCCTCAACATCTTCGGTCATTACTACCGATTTTGAGCTGATGTCGAATTGAGGCGGGAAGCTCCACCCCCTGCCAATAAAATTTCTATCCGGATTCTGTTCATTGATCATAGTATTGGGTTCAATGTTTGTTTTATTAACCTCCAATGTTTACCGTTGCACATCCGGCTATGATGCTTCCGCCATGAGCCGTACTGTCGCCCATTCTGGCAGCAGGTTTTCCTCCAATCATCACTGTTGCCGAGCCTTTAATGATCGAATCCGGCGGCCCGGTGCAGGTACACATATCGCCAAGGCATGCGGCTGGCATTCCGCCGATTAAAACGGTTACAGCACCTGGTGGCATTATTGGCCCTCCAACATGAGGTACCGGTCCCGGCTGCACCATGGGACATACATGCATATCTCCAACTCTCGCTGCGAAAGGCATATTTTTAATTAATGTTTACAATTGCTCCTTTTACATTGGTATTGCCGCCCGAAGCATACTCTGCACTTATCTCTCCCTTGATTTTCATTTCGGTACTGGCTTTGATTTCTGTTTTCATTGCTTCGGCTTTCAAATCCTTACTTGCTTTGATCGTGAAATCTTTAATACTTTCTATCTGGATACCCTTATCGTTCATCACGATCTTGTTTCCGTTCTGATCGCTTAGGGTAATGCCCTTATCTTCTTCTGAAATGATCAGTTTGTTTCCTGCGGGAGTTTCTATACTCATGACCTTCTTTTCGTCGTCGAATATCCATTTCATCTTCTCCCGAGATACATAGCCTTTGATGTGATTGGTGTCTTTAGGCTGTGTGTGGGCGGGAAGCTTGCTGCTGTTAAGCATGCCCAGAACTACGGCGTGACGAGGGTCTTCGTCGATAAAGCCTACGATAACTTCATCCGAAATCTCGGGACGAAAAAACATTCCCCGCTCCTTTCCGGCATCGAGTGATGCAATTCGGCACCAGATCCCTTCGTCCGATTTATGGATTACTGGCAATCGCACCATAATCCGGTCTTCACCCTCCGGATCGTTTTCAAGTTTGGTAACTATTCCGGTTTGCAGGCCGCGAATCGCTGGAAGCATAGCTCCCGCCGGGGGTTGCTGTATGCTAAAGCTTTCTGCAAACCATTCAGGATTGGTTCCGAATTGTATATGCGTATGCCAGTCGCCATGCTCAATTTGATGGCGAACTCCGGTAGCGAGAATCTTACCTTCAAAACGGGCGCCTACGCCGTTTATTTGAAGGATTTTCCCCGGTTTCATCTTAGCAAATCCTTCCACTTTTACCCTACCACGAATCTTCGCCAGCCGGTTTTTTTGGAGGCGGGCATCTGCCCATTGCTGCAACTCGGGAGTGGTTATTTTGCCGCTATGGATCATGTTTACAGCATCAAGTGAAGAAGCTTTTGATAGCTGGTTGGGTGTAAGATTTCCAGCAGCAGGCAAGTTTGGTTCCGAAGCTTCCACGGTATCTATCAGTTCCTGATCAGTGGAATTCCAGGCGCTGGCTTTTACTTTTGGAAATTGATAACGAGCATCAATCTCTGCTTCCAAATCTAGCACAGTCGATCCGTACTGAACGGTAAGTTCTGGCGCAGCGCTTACATCGGGCTTTTTGATATAGATCTTTCCATCATCCACCACGCATAATTTCCCATTCACATCTGCACGGCATAGCATAAAATCCCAGTCGGTACTATTATACTGAACTACTTCTTTGTGCTTTAGCGATGTAGCTTCCAGGTCGTTCTGCAGACTGTAAGGATTAATAAGTTCCTCGAAAATCTCCGAGTCCTTCTTATCCTTGAAATACTTGCTTTTGGGGGCGATAGTCATTCGAACACTTTCGTCCCTGCATTCTACCATCAGAACAGAATTCTGATCTTTAACTTTAATATTTTGCTTAACTACAATTCCTTTAAAGATGGTTTCTTCATCGCTGCTCCATCCGGCTTTTATTTCGATCTTTTTGGCGTGCTCAAATTCCGCAGCGTTGCTAATCTCAAAAGTTTCAGCTGCAGCATCGCCATCCAGTAAAATGATAGTAGCTGATGGAATCCTGTTAATTTCCTTGTTGACCACAATGCTAAGCACATGGTACGTACCAGGTATAGCGGTACCTTCACTTAATATGGTGAATGTGCAGACCGACTTAGGTCTCGATGATGGTATGGTGCGTTCCTGACTCATTCTCTTTTATCAAAAGGCGGAAAAAAAATCTCTGTCCCTGGTTTGATTTGTCTGAAGTTTGAAATATGGTTAGCCTCTGCAACCTGGATATAAAATTTAGGATCGCCATAAATGGTATAACATAGCCAGGGCAATGTTTCTCCTTTTTTTAGAATACGCTTATGTGTTAAATCAGGAGAACCTTTCCTTTCTTCCGCAGTTCTTCGCTTCTCCTCTTCACTTTTTTTAATAGTGACTTTAACTGTGGCACGGATGGGAGAACCGTCTGGATTGAACAGCTTATAATTAATGGTCATCCCGGTTATCCGTCCCTTGAAATCGAAACTGCCCCAGATAACATGCACATGCCTAGGCTCATGCACCTTTCCGTCCAGGCGGAAAGCCAGATCCTGAAAGTTCTTCAAGTCTTCAGCAATACCTTTCGCATTCGGCTTTCCGTTGATGATTCCCGTGTTATCAAACAGGAACTCGAACGTAAACTCTTCCGGCTGTTTAAAAGCAAACTTTTGTTGCTTCCCGCTTGTGCCTTGCCCCTGTCCGCCTTTAACTTCCATCTTCAGGTCTACGGTGTAGTTTTCGGGATTTACCATCGCATAAAACTCTCCGCAAAAATCCTTCTGCTCCATTTTGGCCGAATTGTAGGAGCGGATCCACATCTTTTTTACTTCACCTTTTTCCTCAGCCATCAGCGTTCTTTTTTATCCTGTAAAATTTTCATCAGCTGATCTACGCATTCCTCAACAAGCTTTGATCGCTCTTGCTGCGCACTTTCCGGGTTTGAAGCTGGCACAGAGGTTGACTGCCCGGGTTGATTTACTGAAACAGAAATATTTAATTCTGTGATCTGTATAGGCATCTGTTAACTATTCTATGGTGAAAAAACTATAGCAAAGTTCGAGCGTCTCTACTACAACAGAGTTTTCATTGGCGTTTAAATCACTGACAGACCATTTGCGGGGCCAGGCGTTGTTTACCTTCCATACTTTCAGTGGCTGATGTTCCGGATTAAGGAGCGTAATGATGATCTGGGCGGGTTTAAATTCCCTATCGAACAAGGCTTTCTTTACCCATTTAATCACTTCTGAATCCGTAA
>CBIHNR010000156.1:0-13264 GCA_966211215.1 uncultured Pedobacter sp. | reverse complement strand
CTTTCTTATGAGCTCGAATTCCATTCGGTAGCTTTAGATGCTGTCCAGGATTTCCTTAAAACTTATCCAAAATCATCAAGGACAAACGAAGCTAAAACCCTGCTTGGAGAAGTACTTTTATCGACCAAAAACTACCGCGAAGCTGTTAACATTTTAGAAACAATTACAAATAAATCAGCTGAAACGAAATCTGTATATCAAAGGGTAACTTATTTCCGAGGCCTTGAATTTTACAATGAACGTGCTTTTGAGAACGGTATTTCCATGTTTATTCGCTCTCAAAATAATGCTGTGGATGATGATACTGAAGCTCTGGCAACGTATTGGCTTGCAGAGGCGATGTTTGAAGTTAGAAAATACGGCGAATCTGTAGGACAGTTTGAAAAGTTCCTGGCTTTGCCTGCTGCAAAGAAAACAGAAGTTTACAACTATGCCAATTATGCATTAGGGTATTCTGCCTTTCAAAACGAAAACTATGAAAAAGCAGCCAATTATTTCGAACGCTTTATAGTTGGCGACGATAAGGATCGAAATACCATTAATGATGCAACCCTTCGTTTAGCAGACTCTTACTTCGTAATCAAAAACTACGATAAAGCTATGCAACACTACAACAAAGTAATTGCGTGGAATGGACAGGGACAAGATTATGCATTATTTCAAAGAGGAATGATACAGGGACTGCAAGAGCAATACGATGCAAAAATTGCTACCCATCAATCCCTGTTGAAACAGTATCCAAACTCCAACTATGCTGACGATGCTGGCTTCGAGATTGCCTATACCTATTTCGTTAAGAATGATTATGCGCGCTCTAAAGCAGATTTGCTGACATTGGTGGAGAAGTATCCGAGAAGCAGCTATATTCCAAGGGCACTGGTTACCATCGGCCTTGTAAACTACAATCAGGATAAAGATGATGAAGCATTGACCTACTTCCAGCGTGTGGTAAAAGAGTTTTCTACTACAGACGAAGCTAAAATTGCCCTGGAATCAATTAAAAACATTTATTTGGATAAAGGTGATGCCGATGGCTTCCTGAACTATGCAAACTCAACCAGTATTGGGAACCTCAGCACCGCAGAACAGGACAATATCACTTTTCAAGCTGCTAATAACCGGTTCTTAAAAGGCGAATTCCAAGGCGCGTTTGAATCCGTAAACGCTTATTTTGATAAATTTCCAAAACCAATCCATGAGAAGCATGCAAAGTTTATCAGGGCAGAAAGCCTGGTAAAACTTAACAGGCCAGACGAAGCTATTCCAGACTATACTTTTATCTTAAATGACTGGACAAGTGATTTTACAGAGCGAGCTTTAATCAGCATTTCTAACTTATACCTTAAACAGAAAAAGTATAACGAGGCTGTTGTTTATCTGAAAAAGCTTGAACTTACTTCAGAATATAAGGCCAACTATAGCTATGCTGTTAATAACTTAATGGAAGCGTATTACAATATGGATATGTATGATGACGTATTCAAATACGTGAGCCTGATAAAGAACTTCGACAAATCATCGCCTGAAGACAAGTTCAGGGCGAGTTTATACAGCGGAAAAGCCTATATGGCAAAGGGTGATACCACAACGGCAGTTAAAGAATTCACGGAAATCTCAACTAAAACAACTACAGTTACAGCCGCTGAAGCCAAGTATCTTTTAGCTTATATTCAACACCACAAGGGAGAGTATAAAAAGGCAGAAAATACTGCGTTTGAATTGATAAACAAAATGCCATCCCATGACTACTGGGTTGCCAAAAGCTTTATCTTACTTGCCGATAATTATGTTTCACTTAAGGATTTTTTCCAGGCGAAGAGTACGCTTCAAAGTGTTATTGACAATTACGAAGGAAAAGACGACATCATACCAACTGCAAAGGAAAAACTTAACCAGTTAAACAATAAGAAATAAGAAGATGAAATTTAGCTATATTCCATATACCATTTTTTCTCTGCTGGTTAGCTTTTCTACCCTTGCGCAAACCAACAAGCCGGAAGAAAAAAAACCAGAGGCAAGCACGCCTGCTAAAGGAACACTAACAGAAGAAATTGAAGTTGTACGCCCTTACAAACCCGTATTAGCAGATGCGGCTAAGATTCGCCGCAGCCCGGACCTTAATAACCATAAGCCGTTTAGGCCGAACTTGAGCTACTCTATATTCGACAAGAAGTTCGAGCTTAACAGCGATATAAAGCAGTTAGAAGCACAGCCTTTGTCTGCACCTCCTGCTCTGCCTTTTTTAAATAATTATGCGAACGCAGCGCTTGGAACTTCAGGTACTACACTGGGCGAACTTTACCTTAATAACGGTGAGGATGAGGCTTTACAGGCTGGCTTTTATTTCAAACATTTGGGGCAAAGTGGAAGCTTATATCGCCAGAAGGGTTCTCGCCAGCAAGCGGGAGTTTTTGGAAGAAGCATCATGGATAAAATTACTATTAACGGCGAATTGGGCTTTGACCGACTCGCAAGTTACTTCTATGCATACAATCCGGACGATCTAACTTTTAATCAAGACCCTAAAAAACAAAGGTTTAACACTTTTTCGTTAAAGGGAGAACTCGTTAAAAATTATGAACAAGACAAACCTCTGGATTATGCTGCAAAGGTAGATGCCTATGCTTTCTCCGGTAAATATGGATCAAAAGAAAACTCCTTTGCGTTAAGCGGCTTTTTCAACAATGTATGGAAGCAATTTAATATTGGAGCAAATACATCCCTGGATTTTACTAAAACAAATGACTCCTTAGATATTGGTAATCATATTTTTAGGGCCAACCCATATGTTAAGTTTCAGGGTAAAAACTATAAAATATCTGTCGGAATAAACTTCGTGCAAGAATTTGGCGCAAATAGCCGTACTAACTTACTTCCTGTGGTAATTGCGGAACTTCCGATTGTACCCGGTTACGCTACATTGTTTGGAGGCTACACGGGTGATGTAATTAAAGGCTCGCTTCGTAATTTCTCATATGAAAATCCATATTTAAAGCAAAATCTGATAGAAAACTCCATTGAAAAAGCAAATATCTATGGTGGTATTAAAGGCAACGGGGGAGCTGGATTTGGTTTTAAGGCTATGGCTTATTTCAAAACTATTTCAAATATGCCGTTATATGTTAATTACAAAAAAGGAGCAGAACGTTTTGAGATAAGGTATGATACAGGCAATAGCAATGTGCTAGGTCTTGAGGGTGAATTAAATGTCAAAGCCTCTGATGCATTAAACTGGACGGGAAAAGTAGAAATTAACAGATATGATATGAAAAATGAGGCAGAGGCATGGCTAAAGCCAGGTTTCAGGCTTCATTCGAATGTGCGCTTTGCATTTAATAAAAAATTAAAGCTTGATGGCGAAGTGGTATTCAATTGAGATTCCCAAGCATTAACGTTCAACGCCGATGGCAGCTAAAAATCCGTAACGGTAAAGAGCTACCTTGATTTGAGCGGCGGCGCTGAATACCTATTTAAGGAGAAGTTCGGACTTTTTTTACGTGTTAACAATCTGTTTGGCAACAAATACCAGCAATTGCTATACTACCCGAAAGTGGGTTTCACTGCATTCGGAGGTATTAATTATTCATTCTGATAGGTTTTGTACGATTAATTTTTTAAGCTAATTTTACCGGAATGGATGTAGGGCAATATGTTTCTGAGTTATTAAACGAGCTTAACGAGGTTAGCTTGCCTGGTATTGGTACTTTCTTTAAGAAAAAAACGTCTGCATACTATGATGACAGGCAGGGTATATTTTTCCCTCCCTCCCAAGAGTATACCTTCACAAATGGCAATATCTCTGCAAGCCCGGAATTAATCAAACATATTTGTTCCGTTAGAAATATATCAGAGCCTTCTGCCAGGTATTTCACTGAAAAGTACAGCGACACCATTAAGCAATCGCTTCAAATAAAAGGATATGCGGTTATTGGTTCTCTTGGCAAATTAAGAACAGCAGCCACCGGATATGGTTTTGAGCCAGCCGTGGTTGAGGACAACTCCTCTGCCTATGGGCTAATTCCAGTGATGGAGCTTCATAAGAACCTGAAAGATGCCCCTCCAGATTTTTCAGCCATTAAATTCAAAGCTCCACCTGAAGTAGAGAAACCATATGTTCCTGAAGGAAGGAAAAACAAAACCGGAATTCTGATTTTGGTACTTTTACTAATGGTGGCTGCCTTCGTAGTTGGTTCGTACCTATATTTTCCACAGGTGTTCAATCTTATCAAGCGTAATGATACAACTTCCAAAGTGCAGGCTAAGCCTCCTGTAGAACCCGCGCCAAAGCAAAAAACATTGCAAGATTCTATGGCTACCGCTGATAGTATTTATGCAGACTTACAAAAACAGGAAGGCGTTACGGTTGAAGAGGCTCGGGATACAATTGAAATTAAAACGAAAGCCGTACCTGTTACTAAAGACAGTGTAAAACTGGCAATAACAACTAAATACGAAATAATTTGTGCCGCATTCCACAGGAAGTCGGAATCTGAAGAGTTTATCAAGACATTACGCAAAAAAGGTATCGATGCTCACATTGTAAATGATGCCAAAAAGCCAAAGTTCAAAGTGAGCCTCGGCAGTTTTACAGATGAAGAATCGGCACAGAAAGAGAAAAGGCGCATACACGAAACCATTGCGAAAGATGCCTGGATATTAAAGATTAAAAACAACTAAACACACATGCTTTTTTTACAAGATACAGTACTACAGGACACCGTTGCTACCGCAGTTCAAACAGTAAAGGCTGCGAAAGAACTTCGTTTCATCGATTTGCTTTACAAAGGCGGATGGGTAATGATTCCCCTCGGGATTTTACTCTTTCTGGGCCTTGTTATTTTTATTGAACGTTACCTTACGATCAGAAAAGCAGCGATTGATGAATCCAGTTTAATGGGACAGGTAAAGCAGCATATACTTGCCGGAAAATTAGATTCGGCTGTAGCTATTTGCCGTAATAGCAATTCGCCACTTGGCAGGATGCTTCAAAAAGGATTGCTACGTATTGGCAGGCCAATTAAAGATATCGAGGGCGCAATTGAAAATATCGGGAAGCTCGAAGTATCCAAACTTGAAAAAAACATCAGTATCTTAGGTATCGTTGCTGGTATTGCCCCAATGCTTGGTTTCGTAGGTACTATTGCCGGGGTAATCAACATTTTCTTTAACATATCTCAAACAGACAATATCAGCATGGGCCTTATCGCCGATGGTTTATACCAAAAGATGATTACATCTGCAGCCGGCTTGATGATAGGTATCTTGGCTTATGTTGGCTACCACATTTTAAACATCCTTGTGGATAAGGTAATTCTGAAGCTGGAAACTGATGCCGTAGAATTTATTGATTTGTTAGAGGAACCCGGAAGATGAATTTAAGAAGAAGAAAACGTCCAGCAGCAGAAGTACATACTTCTGCAATGAACGATATCATGTTTTTCCTGATGCTTTTCTTTTTGATTGCATCAACTGTTACCAATCCTAACATTATTAAACTAATGCTTCCGAAGTCAGATTCAGGGCAATCTGTGTCAAAAAAAACCGTTAGTTTAGCTGTAACCAAGGATCTTCATTACATGTTGAATAAGCAGCCCATTAACTTTGACCAGATTCAGCCAAGGTTGGGGACTTACAAAAAAGAAGCAGATGAACTAACTATTGTACTTTCAGTTGACCGTACGGTGGCTATTCAGGATGTTGTACAGATAATGGATATAGCAAACAAGCTGGCTATTAAGCTTGTACTTGCTACAGAACCTAAATAAGATGCAATACCGCGAAGAAAATAATTACCCTAAAGCACTAATGTATTCTGTTGGTGCGATGGTTTTATTCCTGCTAATAAGTTACCTAATAACTTTCGGCTCTTTTACCCCTCCTGTTGAAATGACGGGAACGGGTGGGATTTTAGTTAATTATGGTACAGCGGAAACGGGTATGGGTGATGATATTATGAGTACTGAAGAGCCCTCTACAGCACCCAATGCAAACAATACTCCTCCTGATAGGGTAATTACTGAACCACAGCCGGATAATGCTCCTTCTTCAGAAGCTAGCAATAAAAGCGTGGTAACGCAAAATATTGAAGACGCACCTGCGGTTTCTACATCTCCAAAGAGTACATCAAATACCCCGTCGACGTCTACCCCTAAAGAAAGTAAGCCAACTGTTAATGAAAATGCTTTGTATAAAGGCAAGAAATCCACAGGCACAGGTGGCGGCGATGGAACAGGATCAACTCCAGGAAATCAAGGCGATCCTGATGGCTCTAACCTGGCTACTAATTATGGGTCCGGCGGTACAGGATTTGGTGATGTAAGGCTTCCAAACCGTACTGTAATAGATCGGCCTAAAGTTGAAGATAGCGGGCAGGAAACAGGCAAAATTGTGATAAACATCAGGGTTGCCCAAAACGGTTCGGTAGTTGCTGCAACAATTGGAAGAGGTACTACTATCGCCAGTAACAGCTTATTGCAAAAATGTATTCGTGCAGCTCAACAAATTAGATTCAATAAATCTGAAAACGGCGATTACGTACAGGAAGGAAGCGTTACTTTCAACTTTAAGGTGAGATAATTCCATTCCACTTTTTATTCCTAATGACTTACAGCCAAACGTTAGACTATCTTTACTCGCGTTTGCCGATGTTTACCAGGATTGGGGCTTCGGCTATAAAGAAAGATTTAACCAATACACTTGCGCTTTGCAGCAAGCTAGATAACCCCCAAAGTAAATTTAAGAGTGTACATATTGCCGGCACCAATGGCAAAGGTTCCACGTCGCACATGCTGGCAGCAGTGTTGCAAACAGCCGGCTTTAAAACTGGACTATACACATCTCCCCATTTAAAAGACTTCCGTGAAAGAATACGGGTGAACGGAGAAATGATTCCGGAGGCTAAGGTTATTGATTTCGTTGACAACCTAAAAACGGTTATTGAGGAAATTGAACCTTCCTTTTTCGAGGTAACCGTAGCTATGGCTTTTGATTACTTTGCAAGGCAGAATGTTGATATCGCCATAATAGAAACTGGATTAGGCGGAAGACTGGATTCAACAAATGTAATATCCCCTATTCTTTCAATTATTACCAATATCGGTTATGACCATACTAACATTCTGGGAAACACTTTGGCGGAAATAGCCTTTGAGAAGGCTGGTATTATAAAGCCCAATACGCCGGTGATAATAAGCGAGAAACAAGTTGAAGTCGCTGCTGTCTTTGAGGAAAAAGCCAGGGAAACCAATTCTGCCCTTATATACGCATCTGATATTTGGGAAATTGAAGATTGCAACTCAAAACCTAAAGAACGAAGCCATTTACCGGCAAATTATTTTTTCGAGATTGAGGCTCGCCGGCTGCTTGAGGGCCGATTTAAGCAATTGCATCTTAGCCTGGACTTAACCGGAGGCTATCAATTAAAAAATGTTAAGGGAGTTTTAAGCAGTGTTGAAGAACTAAACAAACAAGGCTTTACTATTTCTGATGAAAATATCCAGAACGCGTTAAAACAAGTTAAAAACCTAACCGGTTTAAGTGGACGCTGGCAGACACTGAGCACTCAGCCTATTGTAATTTGCGACACCGGCCATAATGAGGACGGTATTAAAGAGGTTTTAAAGAACATTGCAGTAACCCCGTTTAAGAAATTACATATCGTTTTGGGAATGGTTAAGGATAAGGACATAACCAAAGTTCTTTCCTTGTTACCGAATTATGCCCAATACTATTTCTGCGCCCCACAGCTGGAAAGGGCAAAACCTGCAGATGAACTGGCTAATGAAGCAGCAGCAGTGGGATTAAAAGGAAAAGTATTTCAATCTGTTGAAAAAGCTTTAGCGTCGGCAAAAGAGGAAGCTGCGCAGGATGATTTAATTTTTGTAGGTGGCAGCACTTTTGTTGTTGCTGAGGTGGTGTAACTTATTCAGGCTTCAATATCTGGTATGATTTTTATCCCTCATTTTGTATATTAGCATATAGCAAAGGTTGTAAAAAATGGAAGTTAAGATACCGGCAACAGCAGTAGATATTTACAGGATGCTTCCTGAAGGGACCCGTTGCGAAGTTATTTTTAACGAATTAAGCATGTCGCCTTCTCCAAGTACTGAACATCAGGCAATTTCCTCTAAAATTAATGCCCTGTTTTACCTCTTTTTAGAATCTAATAATAAAGGAGTGGTTTTCGCTGCCCCAATAGATGTTTACTTTGAAAACCTGCAATCGGTTGTTCAGCCAGACCTTGTAGTTATTTTAAATGAGAACAAAAACATAATTCATGCTGATGCTATATATGGGCCTCCAGACATTGTTATTGAGATTCTTTCTTCTAATTACCAGCACGATACTATAAAGAAAAAGGCTTTATATGAAAAAGCCGGGGTTAAGGAATATTTTATTATCAGTCAGACAGACAGAATGGTAACCAAATATATTCTGAATGGTGCGTTGCAATACGATTTGATTTATACTGAAAAAGGGAAGATTGAATCCTCCCTTCTCAATTATACTTTTACGCTATAGGCTTAAACTTTTGGCTCCTGCTGGCTCAGGCAATGGAAACTACCCAGCCCCCAGATAATATCTGTTGAATCTATACCAACTACCTCCCTTTCCGGAAAACATTGCGAAATGATATCCAGAGCTGGCTCGTCGAATTTAGAGCGATAGGTGGGAACAATTACATGCTTATTGCTGATGTAAAAATTAGCATAAGATGCTGGCAAACGCATATCGTCGTAAATTACCTCCTCTGGCATTGGTAACTCAACTACATTTAGCTGCTTGCCGTTTAAGAGCCTCATTTTACTTAATGACTTCAAATTTTGCTGAAGCAGGGCGTAATTGTCGTCATTTACATTAGTTTCAACAACAGAAAGCACTGTATCTTCATTCACGAACCGAATCGTATCATCTATATGGCCATCGGTATCATCGCCAACAATTCCTTCCTCTACCCACAGCACCTGATCTATTCCGTAGTAATCGGATAAGTATTTTTCAATTTGAGATTGGTTTAAATGAGGGTTTCGATTTTGATTTAAAAGGCAACAGGTTGAAGTCAAAACAGTGCCTTTTCCATTAAATTCCACCGAGCCTCCTTCCATTACAATACCCGGATTGAACACCGGAATATTAAAATGTTTTCCAATTAATGTAGGTATAACATCGTCAAGGTCGAAGGGAGGATACTTGCCTCCCCATGCGTTATACCCCCAATCAACTATCGCCTTTTTTATCTCCGCATTTGGATTAACTAAGAACGCAGGCCCATGATCTCGGCACCAGGCATCGTTGGTTGGATGATAAAAAAATTCAACTTTAGTTAGGTCAACCCCAGCAGCCTGCAAGTGGCTTATTGCAAAGTTTTTCAAAGCCTCGTTGGCAACATTGATTCTTACCATTTCGCTTTGCGTTAATATTTTGACGAACTGGCTGTAGTTAGCATAAATACTATCTAGCTTACCAGGCCAGCTTTCTTCCTTATGTGGCCAGCTTAACCAGGTTGCTTCGTGTTCTGCAAATTCGGCAGGAAAGTAGTAGCCCAGTTCTTTGGGAAGTTGGCTTATAGTTAATGGTTCATGGTTCATGGAAACGGTGCTCATAAAGAATTTCGTAGTGTCGTAATCATTTTACACAATATTTCATACTCATCGTAAAGTTCTTTGAACTTTTGAGGAGATATATACTCTCGGTTTCTAGACATAAATAAACAGCTAACCACCTCAATTGCAGAGCGCAATGAATAGTTTAGAAAACGGGCAAACTCTGTTTTTGATTGTCCCGTCGATCCTTCGGCTATATTTAAAACAACAGAATCTGCAGCTCGCTTAATTTGCGAAACCAGGCTAAAAAGCTCAATACGGGGAAACTCTCGGGCAACTTTATCAATCTCATCACTTAAAGCTATAGCCTTCTGCCATACTTGAAGGCCCTCAAATCTAAATGCCATAAACTAGTTAAAAGATGATACCTTGTAGGTGGTTTTCCCATGAACTATGAACAATAAGCCATCTTCTCGTTCCATTTACTCCTGATCTATATACCTCTTGGTAATTGGAGCGTAGGAATCAATTCTTCTATCTCTTAAAAATGGCCAATGTGTGCGGTAGCGGTCGGACTTTTCAAGGTCGAGCTCCTGGACGATTAGCTCCTCGTCGGTATGTGATGCCTGGTATAGAACTGATCCGAAAGCGTTAGCAATGAACGAGCCTCCCCAAAATTTCATCGGCCCTTCATCGCCCACCCTGTTTACGCTTACCACATGTACGCCGTTGGCTACCGCGTGGCTACGCTGGATGGTTTGCCATGCGTTGTATTGCTCTGTATTGGTCTCTGCATCTTGCGAAGAAGCCCAGCCAATTGCAGTAGGGTAGAATAAAATTTCTGCTCCCATTAATGAAGTGATACGGGCTGCTTCCGGATACCACTGATCCCAACAGATCAACACTCCGATAGTTGCATATTTAGTTTTAAAAACTTTATATCCTAAATCACCCGGCGTGAAGTAAAATTTCTCGTAATATCCCGGATCATCCGGAATGTGCATTTTTCGGTATTTGCCTAAGTATGTACCGTCTGCGTCTAAAACAGCAGTAGTATTATGATAAAGCCCTTCCGCACGTTTTTCAAAAAGAGATGCAATAATAACTACATTAAGCTCTTTGGCAACAGCACTTAAAGCATCGCTGCTTGGGCCAGGAATAGACTCGGCAAGTTTAAAATTCTCGTAATCCTCAACATCACAAAAATATAGTGAGGTAAAAAGTTCCTGCAAGCAAATAATCTGTGCGCCTTTTGCAGCTATTTCCCTAATTTTAGCAATTGCTTTAGCTAGGTTTTCTTCTTTGTTTGCAGTACAAGATGTCTGCACCAATCCTACTTTTACGTTCTTCATCGAATTGAATTCTTTTAAGTATAACGCCGTTTTAAACGGTTGCAAAAATAGACAAAGCGTTTGAAACAATTTTCACATTACTTTCAACTTTTAAAGAAAGTCCATGTTGTATATAAATTACTGGTAAATGAAAGGGAAAACTGGCATTAAAACTGAGCCTCCCGGCACTAAAGATGATTTTTTTAAGGAAGAAATAAAAAACGTTGCCGACTTTAAATTTGGAAACAAAGTGGCCGGTGTGTTTGACGATATGGTAAACCGGTCGGTTCCATTTTATGGGGAAATGCAGCGGATGATTGCAGAACTGGCGGCCGACCATGTGCAAGCGGGCACTAACGTTTACGATCTGGGTTGCTCTACAGGGACGACTTTGATAGGGATGAATACCATGATTCCCGATGATATAAAATTTATCGGAGTGGATGATTCTGAAGAAATGCTTGCAAAATGCAGGCAGAAGCTTGAGGACGCCGGATTTAAAAGGCCAGTTGAACTTACCACAGCAAATCTTCAGGACGGCATTAAACTTGACAATGCATCGGTTACTGTGCTTTGCCTGACCTTACAATTTATACGGCCTATTAGCCGGGAAAAACTATTAAAAAACATTTTTGACGGACTAAATCCCGGAGGCATTTTAATACTGGTTGAAAAAATTCTGGCTGAAGACAGTCTATTTAACAGAAATTTCATTAAGTATTATTATGATATGAAACATTATTATGATATGAAACGGCGCAACCACTACAGTGAGATGGAAATTTCACAAAAACGAGAGGCGCTTGAAAACGTTCTTATTCCTTACAAACTAAGCGAAAATATCACGATGTTGAGAGATGCAGGCTTTTCGCATTGCGAGGTATTTTTTAAATGGTATAATTTTACAGGGCTAATTGCTATAAAAAACTAAGATGGTTGCAATTGGAAACTTCTTTTTTAAATACAGAAATATTCTTTTCATATTTCTGTATCTCGCTCTATTCCTTCCTTCGCCCGATGTATTTACAGAAGCTAAGCTAGGGGCCACCTATTACCTATGGCCAATAATCATCGGGTTAACGATTACAATTATCGGACAGGCTATTAGAGGGCTAACCATTGGCCTTGCTTATATTGTACGTGGTGGCCGGGACAAAAAAGTTTATGCCGATAATTTGGTTACTGAAGGAATTTTTAATCACTGTCGCAATCCACTTTATGTGGGCAATATTTTGATGCTTCTCGGAGTAGGTATTTTATCCAATTCACTGGTTTTCCTAGCGGTTTTTATGCCCCTGTTTCTATTTATTTACCAGGCTATTGTATTAGCGGAAGAGAATTTTTTAAGGGAGAAATTTGGAGAGCAATTTAATGCTTACTGCTCTCGCGTAAATAGATGGTGGATTAATTTTGCAGACATCGGCAATACCCTTGGCAGCATGAAGTTTAACGCCCGGAGATGGATCTTGAAAGAATATAATACGCAGTTTATCTGGCTCACCGGGATAGTTCTGCTTCTTTTAAAAAACTACCCCAATGTAATAAGCACTAATAACGATTTTAGGAATATCATCGTGGCTATTGCCCTTGTGGTTTTGGTGCTAGCTTATCTATTAATAAGGTATTTGAAGAAGTCTGGTAGGATGACGGAATGAAACTGAAATAAACGATTGACCAAGGAATGATAGAAGAAATTTGCCGATTCACTCCTTCTATCATCTATCATTCGCTCAGCCTATTAGTCTTTCCCCTTCCAGAGGTAATAGATAGGCAAGCCGATTAGCACTATAATTAATCCAGGCCAAGTGTAAATTGGTTTATAGATAATCAATAAAATACAGAATGCTAGGCCCATTAAGATGTATAAAACAGGCAAAATAGGATAACCTACTGCTTTATATGGCCTCTCAGCCTCTGGCATCTTCTTTCTCAGAATAAAAATCCCCGCTATAGTGAGCATGTAAAATATGACAACTACAAAGGAAATCATGTCCAGGAGATCCCCGTATTTACCGCTTAAACATAATATACAGGCTACCAGGCATTGAATCCACAGCGCAAATTCTGGAACTGCGTTTTTATTTAGCTCAGCAGTTTTCTTAAAGAACAGGCCATCTTTAGCCATGGTATAATACACCCTCGCACCTGATAGTATTAAGCCGTTATTACAGCCAAATGTAGAAATCATAATCATGACGGCTATCACCATCGTGCCAATACCTCCGAAAATCACTTTTGAAGCTTCAACAGCCACGCGGTCCTTTTCGGCAATGGCAATTTCATGCAGTGGCAGAACAGATATATACACCACATTGGCTAAAACGTAAATAACTGTTACTATAAAAGTGCCCAGAAAAAGGCTTAAGCCAATATTTCGTTTAGGATTGACTA
>CBIHNR010000155.1:0-13308 GCA_966211215.1 uncultured Pedobacter sp. | reverse complement strand
ACGATGAAATAAATACCAAAAGTGGCATTAAGCTATACAAAGATACCACCTATGAACCCGAGTGGCATGTAAACTGTAAAGCCGAGGTTGTAACCCTTCCATTAGAATACCGTAAAGATTTTGCAAACGAAGGAGTAGAGCCAGAGGTTAGGGAAGGCGATACAGTTTACGTCCACTACTTCACATTTGTTTACGATGAAAACCGGATGACAGTTGACGGCCAAGATTATTACCAGGTTGAGTATAATAAAATATTCGCAGCTATCCGCAACGGCAAGATCATTCCACTACACGGGTTTTGCCTGGTTGAAGTTGACAATGAGTTCACCGGCGAAAAAACCAAAGGCGGGATCATTATTCCAGAAGCCTTAAGAAAGAAGAAGGTTGATACATACGGTGTACTCCGCTATAAACATCCTTCATTAAAATGGAAAGTAAAAGAAGGTGATACGGTTTTCTTCCAGAAAGAATACGCCTACGAGCAACGCATAGAAGACGTAGACTATTATATTGTTAACCAAACCGAGCTGCAGGCTTATAAGGAGGCGGTATGTTAATCCTTGTAGGTTGCGAAGAAAGTCAGGCAGTTTGTAAAGCATTCAGGGAATTGGGTCACGAAGCATATTCGTGTGACTTGCAAGAGTGTAGCGGCGGCCATCCTGAATGGCATCTGCACATGGATGTTTTTAAAGCGATTGATGGCGGAAGGCTGATTACACAAGCCGGAACGGAGATCAATATAGGTAAGTGGGATATGGGGATATTCTTTCCAGATTGTACATATTTAACCTGTAGCGCAGAATGGGCCTACCAATCAGGGCCTTATCACCAAAGGGTTAAACCCGGCACCTTGGTTGGAGAAGATAGAAAAGCAGCAAGAGAGCAAGCTGTGGAGTTCTTTCTTAAAATTTTCAACTCAATGATACATTTTGTAGCTATTGAGAATCCTGTCGGTGTAATGAGTACAAGATTCAGAAAGCCAGACCAGGTTATACAGCCCTATTACTTCGGCGATGATGCCAGCAAAGCAACATGTTTATGGCTGAAGAATCTTCCTGTTTTAAAACATACTGATTATCGTGAGCCAAGAATAGTTAATGGGAAGCAGAGGTGGAGTAATCAAACAGATGGAGGCCAGAATAAACTACCTCCTTCGAAAGACAGAGCAAAATTAAGATCTAAAACATACTCGGGAATTGCAAAGGCAATGGCTACGCAATGGAGTGAATACATGCAAAACTTATGACCAGACTAAAACTTATATGGTTTGCCCTAGCCGGCACCTTTTTCATTGCCTTACTTTTTGCACTGTTGATCATTGAATCCGTACCCTTATTTGTGTATTATCTCATAAAAGGAAAATCGGCAGGAGTGAGTGAAAAAGCTACCAAGGCTATATTCACTTTTATTGAAAAAAGGTTTGAGACCATACAAGAATACACTTTAGAATAAGAAGACATTATAGCTAAAAATTTTATATAGTAAACAGGATTAGTTTGAAAGCCGTAAAAGATAAAGTAATTGTAAGAAAAACCAAAGAGGCTAAAACCTCAAATGGAATTATTATCACCGACGTTACCCGTACAGAAGCTATTGTAGTTGCAGCAACCAGGTTAAAGGAGAACGACCTTATCGTAGCGCATGACGCATGTTATAAAATCTTAGATCCTGAAGAGCAACTGTACTACATTAATCTGCACGAGGTAGCGGCGGTTATAAGGTAAGCCAATGACAAAAATCAAAAGACTCTACTTCGACATTGAAACCTCACCGAACATCGGTTATTTCTGGCAGGCTGGTTACAAGCTGAATATACCTTATGATAACATCATCAAGGAAAGAGCTATAATAACCATCTGTTATAAATGGGAAGGACAGAGAGATGTTTATCACTTAACCTGGGATAAAACCCAAAGTGATAAGGGGATGCTTGAGAAATTTGTAAAGGTTGCCAATGAAGCGGATGAATTAGTTGGGCACAACGGTGACAGGTTTGATTTGCCGTGGGTGAGAACAAGGTGTCTTTATCATCGTATACCAATGATGCCGGATTATAAAAGTATTGACACATTAAAGGTATCAAGGTCGAAATTTAGATTTAACAGCAACCGGTTAAACTATATCGCCAGGTATTTGAATATCGGGCAAAAGATCAATACTTCATTCGACCTGTGGACAAAGATTGTTTTCAATAAAGACAAACAGGCAATGGATAAGATGGTGAAGTATTGCAAACAAGATGTGCGCCTGTTAGAAAAAGTTTACAAAGAGCTTGAGTTTTATTTTAATCCTAAGACTCATGTTGGCGTACTAAATAACAAACCTAAAAGTAGCTGCCCACGTTGCGGAAGCGAAAAGAATACAATTCATCAAACAATTGTTTCTGCTGCCGGCGTAAAAAAGTATAAAGTAAAATGTAAGGACTGTCATTCTTATCACACTGTTAACGCATGAAGATAAAAGTCATCTATAAAAAACTTGGAAGAGAGAAAGCCTGGGGACAAGCTGATCTCGGTGAAGGTGTTGTTGAATTAGATGAACGGTTAAAAGGAAGAAAGCATCTGGAGATCTTACTTCACGAGTGCCTGCACGTACAAAATCCAGAGTGGAGTGAAACAGAAGTTATCAACAAGTCAAAGGAGTTGACAAGTGTCTTATGGCGTGAGCACTACCGCAAGGTAGATAATACAAAATCCTGACTATGAAATACAGCACCCGATACATAGAGTTCCCGGTAATAAAGATATACGAGTACAGTCGTGATAGCGAACTCGACGAAGATGGGTTCCCAATGGCTGAGGCTATGTTTGTTAATTCATACGCCCGCATCAATCCACTTCAGATTGAATCGTATGATCCAGATTCAGACGGCGGAATACCTGAATCGCAGGAATCGCTTACTTGTACAAGGGTAACCATGAAATCAGGTATAGAACACCTGGTTAATATGCCGATAAATGAATTTGAAGGCTACCTGGATGAGATGTATTCAAAATTGTACGACCAGCCTTAAAACTTTCATACCCTAAAAATTGCAATGGTTTCAAACCATATATAGAAATTTGCATAAGTACGAATAAATACGTACTATATTATCGTAATCCGACCTATGACCCACCATTTAACCGATAAGGATTTTAGCGCCTGTGTATTTAATCCTCTGATAAAGAAGGAATTAAGCAAGGCGTACCCTGATTTACAGGAGGTGCTTGATTGTTTGCCAGAGGAAGCCGATGGTATAGCAAGATACATTATAGCACTATACGATCAAAACTCTCCTCTGACCAAGATGTACCCGGAATTGGCAGCCAGGAAGCAGGTTGCGGCGGCGGTGGCCGGCATTTACAACCGGTCAGAAGCGTTTCTGGACAACCTGTTTGACTTTAAAAAAGACTGGTTCCTCAAGGCTGTATCTACTTACCTGAGATTATTTGGCGCAACAAAGACATGGATGATTATTACCAGTTGCGAAGAAATGTTCCAAGAGTATTTCGAAAGAACTATGGTTAAGATCAGCACCAAGACAGTTGACGAAGAGGGTAGGGTTACTCACATGGATGACGCCGACATAATCAGGGCTACAGATTTGAAGAATAAGCTAAGAAAGGAGATGGTGGTTATAGCTGAAGACCTTGGTGTTTTCTATCGCAAACTATACGGCGACGATTCTGAATTATTAAACCAAAGCAAGGCCTTGCGTTTCACGCCGGAGATGGTTGCTTTAAAAATAAAGGAGACAAAAGGTGTTTAATAAAATACCCGGCGGCTCCGTATATGAAGTTCAGGGTTTAAAGTGCAACCTGCCTCCAGAGGGGTATGTGTACAATAAATTCACAGGCAAGGTAGAACCAAGGCAGATCATTTCCCGTTCGCATAAAAAAGCAGAACAGAAGTGGGAGAGACAAGTGCTTCCTGAATGGTGGGCCAAGAAAGAAAAGGAACAGGAACAACGCCAGAAGGCCGATCCTGATTATTTCGACCCGGAGATGAATAAGATCATTGAAAGGGAGTGGGACAGAAGGATCAACGGCGTATGGTTTATGAATAACGGGAAGGCCGTATACCTGACCGGTCTCCACTACTTCTACATGAATTGGTGGAAGATTGACATAGGTTATCCAAAGTTCCGTGTAACAGACATGGAATATTTCTATTTCCTTGAATATGTAATAGATGATCCAGACTGTATAGGAATGTTGGAGATCACCAAGCGTAGGCAAGGTAAATCATATCGTGGCGGTGTTTTCTTGTTTGAATACATCTCCAGAGCATTTAACTCAAAGGCCGGTATTCAAAGTAAGACAGATGCGGATGCGGCTTCTTTATTTACCAGGGCTGTTATTTATCCATTCAAAAAACTTCCTTCGTTCTTTTTGCCCGAGTGGGATAAGTCTTCAACATTAAAGAAGGTTGTAACTTTTTTAAAGACTGCAGGCAGGGGTAAGAATGCAAGTTTTAACGATGATTCTGCAGAGCTAAACTCCTCTATTGATTATCGCTCATCTAATAAAGTTGCTTACGATGGTGAAAAAATATACCGTAAGCTAGAGGACGAGATAGGAAAAGTTGTAGAGGTGGATGTTTATGACAGGCACCAAATAAATTACTACTGCTACTTAGATGACGAAGGTAATGTGATCGGAAAGGCCCTCCTGACATCTACGATTGAAGATTTAGAGTCAGGTGGCGGCCCTGCTTTAAAACTGTGGGAAGAAAGTAATCATCTTGACATGAAGGGTTTCAAGAGAACCCCGACTGGTTTGTACAGGTACTTTACTCCGGCGCACAGAACAAGATACTACGACGACTACGGATACCCGGATGAAGAAAAAGCCCTTGCCGAAATCCTTGAAGAAAGAAGAGGGTTGGCAAATTCACCAAGGGCCTTATCGTCAAGGATTAGAAAAGAGCCGCTGACACCTGAAGAAGCATTCAGGGTTGACGGCGACAAATGCCTCTACGACTCAATGAAACTCAACGACCGCAACGACCGGTTGAGCTGGATGAAGAATTATAAGACTCGTGGCAATTTAATGTGGGTTGATGGCAAGAGAGATACGAAGGTTATATGGGAGCCGAGTGAGAACGGAAGATGGGAGGCTTGCTACCTGCCGGAAGATTGGGAGAAAGAATGTAACCTCTACAGGAAATCCGGTGAATTATACAACCCGGAGAATACCAGGAAGTTTGTGATAGGCTGTGATCCGTTTGATCATAACACTACAGAAGATACAAGAAGATCACAAGGCGCTGCCATAGTTAAGAAGAAGTTCGATTCAATGGACACCAGCGATTATAGTAATGCCTTTGTGATGAAATATGTAGCCAGACCTCAAACGGCGCAGATATTTTACGAAGACATGCTGAAGACCTGTGTATACTTCGGGTGCCAGATACTTTTCGAAAATCAGAAGATAGGTTTGATGCACTACTTCAATGACAGAGGTTATGGCAATTTCTTAATGTGGTTACCCGGAAAAAACAATCCAGGCATATCTGCAAGTCAGCAAACACACCAGGAGATTGCTGAAGAAACAGAAACCTACATCGAGAATTACATTGATATAGTTTACTATCCAGACTTGCTAACCGACTGGCTAAACTTTGACATCAATAAAACACAGAAGTACGATCTGGCGATGGCTGCAGGTTACGCCCTTATAGCCGACAAGCGACTGGTGAATAAGCAAAAACCTCCGGCTACTTCAACGATAACTGAATTATTTCCAAAGTACCCTATTTAATCCAATATGAAAAAAGACTTTGTAGGAAGTTTCCCTAACCATGCCATTGACCCCAGACAAAAAGGGCGTGAATGGATATTGCAGTTTGTAAAAGCTGCCTGGGATGACTATAATAAAAACAATTTCAAATTTGGATATAATGACAAGTACCAGATTGATGTAATTAAAAGCTATGCGCAAGGAAGACAGAGTGTAAGTAAATACAAGCCTTTACTTGGTGTAGCTGCTGATTCAGAAAAGAGCTGGTTGAATATTGACTGGAGCATTCTTCCTATCATTCCGAAATTCAGAAGGATAGCAATAAGCATGATGATGAACAATGATTACAACATCATTGCTACTCCTATTGATCCACTTGCACAAGATGAAACAACTGCTGAGTATTCTTCAATGAAAACAAGAATACTTATGCGTGAAGCCATGCGTAATATAGATCCTGAATTAATGGAGGCGCCAATGTTGCAGGCAGAACAAGGCGACCCCGGCGACATGGAAGAACTGGAGATGCAGGCTGCTTATACCATGAAGCACCAGATGGCGATAGAAGCTGAGTTGGGTGTTGAATTAGTATTAAGTCAGAATAACGCAGAAGAAGGACGCAGAAGAATAGCTGAAGAGTTATTTGATGTAGGATACGGCGGATGGAGAGAATGGATTGATGAGAATAACATGATCCGCTGCAGACCTGTACGCCCGGATGCCCTGGTAGTAAGTTCATTCCGCAATGCTGATGGTTCGGATAAGTTTTACTGCGGGGAAATAATGGAGTTAACGATTGCTGAATTACGGAAGATTGCCGGCGATCAGTTTACAGAGGATGACTACAAAGAAATTGCCACCAAGTTAAAAGGACAATACGGCAACCCAAATAGTATTTCAGATTTTGTAAGAATAAATCATAGTTATGGATACGATACACACCGGCTCAATGTACTCGATATTGAGTTCTATTCCACAAACGACCTGGTATACGAACAGCGGATTGACAGGCGTGGTAATCAGGTATTCGGTCGTGCCGGGTTTGAAGACCGTAACAAGGTAAAAGACAAATTTAAGAGAACGGCAGTTAAGGTTGTTTACAAAGCAAAGTGGATTGTAGGCACCAACTATATGTTTGATTTTGGTCTTTGTACTGACATGAAGAGAAGTAAATCTTCTTTATCAGAAACAGAGATGAGTTTTCATATACGTGCGGTCGATTTCTATGATATGAAAGCCGTGGGCAAGATGCAGAATCTTTTACAGATCGGCGATGCAATTCAACTGTCGTGGTATAAACTGCAAAATGCCTTAGCGCAAGCTATCCCCGGCGCATGGACTATTGACCTTGGGGCCTTGGAGAATATTGCTTTAGGCGCCGGTGGTGAGAAGATGACTCCCAAAGACCTGCTTGATATGTTCTGGCAGCGTCAGATCATGGTACACCGGGCGCAGAATATGATGGGGCAGGCTACTCCAAATAAACCGGTAGAGTACCAGGCTAATAATTCATTCGGCGAAGTGAAGATATACTGGGATCTTATCCAGAGTTATATTGAAACAGCCCGCCAGATATTAGGATTAAATGAACTCACAGACGGCTCTACACCCGCCGAAAGGACATTGACCACCGTGGCTAAGATGGCCGGCCAATCTACAAATAATGCGCTTGGCGATATTGTTTATGCAGAAAGAAAATTACTTGAGAAACTGGCAGCGAGTGTTGTGCTTCGCCTGCAGGATGTGGTACAGCGTGGAGAAGTTCGTGGCTATGTTCGTTCGCTAGGGACGAATACGGTTAAGTTTATTGAACTGAGTGAGAAACTGGCTTTACATGAATTTGGGATCATTATTGAAAATAGGCCGGATGCTGAACAAAGAGCAAGGCTGCTTCAACGATTAGAACAATTTGCCGGCACCGACCTGCTTGAGCCTGAGGATATTTTTATGATCGAGAATACTCAGAATATTAAGCAGGCGCAACAGTTGATCGCTCATAAGGTTAAGAAACGCAAAGAGGACAGGCAGCGTGAGGCAATGCAAATGCAACAGCAGAACGGCCAGATACAACAACAAAGTGCGCAGGTTGCAGGCCAGGTACAGCAGCAAAACTTACAAATAGAATATCAATTAAAAGGCGAGCTGGAAAAATTAAAAGGCGAAATACAAGGGCAACTCCTGGCGCTGAAACTCCAATCGGAAGCTAATAACACGGTGGTTCGTGAGGAAGGCCGTAAAGAAGCTACCCAAATTCAGGCAAACGCCAAACAGCCTGATATTCAGGGCGAAGAGGTGTTTGAGCCGGAAGAAAATTTCATACCCTAAAAATTGCAATGATACAAAATAGCACTTTTATCTTTGCTTTACATACGAAATACAACGTACTAAATTATCGTAATTTCTCGTAAGATATTGAAAACCAATAAAACGACCCTATGGAAGACGAATTAAAAGGATTTTTCGACCGACCGATTGAGGAGATGAATATTGTTCGCCGTGATACCCGTGAGGATATTAGCGAACCTGAAAACCAGGCGGAACCGGAAGCCCCGGTTGAAACACCTGAGGTTGAGACGCCGGTTACACCGGAAATACCAACACAAGAAACTACACCAGCTACTCCCGTAGCTCCTGTAGAACCAGAATATCTGGACTGGAAGCAGGTGTTAAAAAACGAAGGATACGACGACTATATTCTTGGCGCTTTGGAGTATTACAAGTCAACCGGTGACTTTACTCCTTATGTGGAAGCAAAGACTATCGACTATTCAGCCCTTGCAGATGAGGAGATCCTGAGAAGGGATTTGCGCAGCAAGTACGCTGACTTGAGCGATGATGATTTTGCGGTCATGTACAAGAAGAAGGTTGTAGATCAATATGGCTTAGATGAGACGTTCACAGAGGATGAGCAACGCCTCGGTAAAATTGAGCTGAAGTATGCTGCAAAAGAGGTCAGAGATCGACTGATTGAACAGCAGAAAGCATTCAAGGCGCCAGAGCGTGAAGCACCCCAGGACAACTCACAAATGGCGGAGCAATGGAAGCAGTTTGTTGATAACGACCCTGTGACCCAACAAATCCTCACTGGTAAGAGAGTTACTATAGGAGATGGCGACCAGGCAAATTTTGAACTGGCTGACACAAATGCGCTGCTTGAGCAAACGTACAATCCTCAGAAGTTCTTCGAGTCTTTTGTAAAGCCCGATGGAACGACTGACTTGGCGAAATGGTACAAGGTAATTGCATTTGCCTCTAACCCACAAGCCTACGAAAAAACCTCCATTAATTATGGAAAAACATTGGGAAGGCAGGAAATCTACAATGATATAAAGAATCCTCCTAAACCCGATGTAGGACAAACACCCGGCGGCGGAACCGGAAACTTTAAGCAAGACCTTTTACAGGCTTTCCTTAAAGAGGGTCAACACCGTGGGTAATTTTTATTTTTTTTTAATCCAATAACTATGGCAATGTCTTACGGCACTACGAATAAAAACTTCGTGTCTCTTATCAACTACATGGATTCCCGTGAAATTTTAGGGAAGATCCTCGATGTTCAAAATGAAGAACAGTGCTTCCTCGATGTGATGGAACTTTTTGGTAACATGAAGCCTTCAAAAGCTGTTACTTTCCATTATCATGTGAACGATGAACTTTACGTTCTCGGACAGGTAAACGACGCTACTCCTCCTGCTGCAGCTAATCCTTATACTATCACTCTTGATAGTGCGGCTGCTGTACGTGTTGGTGATATTGCATTACTGCCTGCTGCTACAGCTACGGTACGTACTGCACGTGTTACCGCAGTTTCAGGCAACGATATTACCCTCGCTTCAATCGACGGTTCAACTATCGTATTAACAGATGATGCGCAGCTCGCCTTCTTCTCTGGCGCTTACGGCGAAGGCTCTGGTTATCCTTCAGCTCGTCGTTACAGTGCTACACCGTACAGCGGTCAGTTGCAGATTTTCAAAGATGCTTTCCAATTAACAGACATCCAATGGGGTTCTGAAGTTGAAGTTTCTTTTAACGGTAAGCCTTATGTGTTTAAGAAAGCTGAGTATGAAACTGCAATGAAGTTTCGTGCCGACATTTCAAACGCATTGATCTTATCTGAACCTACTGCTGAAACTTTCGGCTCAAGTTCTCCAACCCTGACTGATGCAGATGGCAACACTGTATCTACAACCCGTGGCTTGGATAGCTGGATCGTTAACCAGGGCGGTATCCAGGATACAATGGGTGCCTCAATTGATCTTACTGACTGGAAACGTGTAAATGCTTCTTTGGATGCTGTTCGTGCGCCTAAAAAGTATATGATCCTTGCTGGTACTTCATGGAATCAGAAGAATGATGATTTGTTCCTGAACTTAGGTGGTACAGCTTCTATTACTACTACCGGTGCGGTTTGGAATACAGGCAAAGATGTAAATCTTGATCTGCAAACCTTCTCTATCTACGGTCGTCATTTCGCTAAGAAACCTATGGACTGGTTCAATCATACTTCATTGATTGATTATACCGGCGCTCCAACTATTGCTGACTCTGCTTACTTCATGCCAATGGAGAAGATCAAGACTCAGGATGGTGGTATGGAAGACCGCATTGCTGTTCGTTACCTCGTTGGGGAAAACGGGCAAGACAGCAAGTTCAAGGCGAAAGTTCTTGACGGTGTAACGAAGAATGATCTTGAACAAGATGTGATCAAGGTGTTGTATAGCTCTACAATGGGCTTGCAGGTACTCGGTACTAAGCACTTTGTGAAGCAGAAGATTTCCTAATCTATGGGGTGGCCCCGTAAGGCCATCCTTTTTTATTATACCACCAAAATATAGACCATGTTAAAAAAAGTCATCCATTACAACAACATCACCAAAGCATTAAAAGATAGCGTACCCGCATTGAAGCGTGGACAATCTGTGACCTTCAAGTGTTACCAGATTAAACCAGATACAAAAAGTCCAAGAAAATTCACCGGGCCTTTTATGTTGAATGTGCCGGTAGTTGACACGGTGTGGGACGAATCAATAAACGAATACGTAGAGATCGCATTTGCTGATCAGCAATCAACATCAAAGGGCGACAGTATAGCGGTATTCCGCACTATAAAATTTGTTGCCCCTCTTGGCGAAATTACTTTAAGAGGTGGGGTTGCAAATGACGAGTATATGTATTACTACATGATGCTCTCAAACTTCAGAGGCGACAAAGAAAACCGTGATACAAAAAAAGAAGCCATTTACTTTTTGGTAAATAAAGAAGAAGAGGCTAAGAGTAAGCGCAAAGACCGTAACGCAAAACTGGATGCTTTAAATAAGGCCGTTAACATGAGCGACGAAGAGATCAAAGACTTTGTTGCTGCTACCGGCGGAAACGATAAAGCACCGATTGATGTATGTAGGGAATACGCTGAAGCGTGGGCTGAAAAAGATCCTGTAGATTTTATTAAGAAAGCAGAAGATATGTCTGCCAATCTGAAAGCAACTATTAAGCGGGCCTTAGACCAGGAGGTAATTAAGTTCGACAGAGAACAAATGTTATTTACATGGCCTACCGGAGAACCAATTGCAACCGTATCCCGCCAACAGGGAGGAGACCACATTAAGGAGCTTGTGGAGATACTCGTAAGCGAAAAGAAGCACGAGAAGGTTTTACCTACCATAAAGAAGTCCTTAAATAAGAAATAAGCATCCGATTGATTTCGGTTGGTTGTTTTTTGGTTGGTCTTACCGCCGGCTTCTTTCTAGTCGCCGGCTTTCTTTTAAAATAATCCAATATGCCAGATTTAAGCAGTTTTATAGACTTCCGGGCCACATTTGACCTGACGGGCGAAATGCCTAAGTTGGTGTTATCTGATACCGGTAACTATCCTGGCGGTGTGCCTGAGGAATTAGTTGGGCACTTTACTATTACACAACCAGACACAAGTGTTTATCCGGGTTCTTTTACTTCGCCGGATGTAGAGTGGGATGGTTCTGCATTAACTGAGAAAGAACACACCCTGGCATTAGCATCTGACGGGAGAACTCAATTAGGCACTTATACTGTTCTTTACACATTAAGTCACCCAAGTTATACGGTGACAACATTAAGCAGGACGTTCGTATTTAATTACGAATATCCTGAATTAACATTAACAGAAGAGTTTGATGTATTTACTCCTTCGTTGACCTATGTAG
This sequence comes from uncultured Pedobacter sp., assembly GCA_966211215.1. Classification (GTDB taxonomy): domain Bacteria; phylum Bacteroidota; class Bacteroidia; order Sphingobacteriales; family Sphingobacteriaceae; genus Desertivirga. Next base: position 1,406 of record CBIHNR010000155.1, on the reverse strand, counting down.
ATGAAACAGTTTATACCCAGGGTGATTACACTATAGAAGATTTAACAAGATCGTGGAGTGCAGATATGAGTGAAGGTAACCTGACCTCAAACCTTGCAACATTTGATCTTATTTCGGGCGGCGATTACTACGACAGTGAGTACGCTATCGAATTTGAATCAGCGGTTACATACCAGCATAACACTTATAGTTATTTATATGTGCTGGATACTTTAGCAGAATCTATTGAAACATCTGCAGATACTCCGCCAACATTGGAAGTGTTGTACGATTACCTGGCTGACTTAAAAGACACGTTGGATTCTTATATCAACAATGACCGTCTTTATAACGATTATAAAAGAAGATACGAATACGCAGCCACCATACTGCAAACGATAAAGCAAAGCGGGTGTGCGGGAGATATAGAACGACTTCCGCCGTATCTGGAAGAATTTATCAGGATCACACATAATTACGTAACCCCTGCTTATACGAATACCGGCGACCCAATTGCCCCTTATGATTTTCAATGCGAGACAGGAACCGGCGGAGGTGATTCGATTGTAAAACTAGCGGTCACCATCTCAGCTGAATCAGACAGCTATACAAACGCTGTATTTACCGGCAAGACTTTGCTGTTAACTGTAAGGGAAGGTTTAACTGAAAAAGATAACCATCACACATTGGCCGGCAATACTGTTACAAAAACACAAGATGGTGATTTATTTATACCAGGCCAGGAATATATTTTCATTTTAAAAGCATGAAGTTAAAATTACTTATATCGTTTTTGTTATTGGCGCTTGGGACACAGGCCCAGACAACTATTGATCAACAATACTACAACCGCAGTCGCAGTAGTAATATATGGGACAGGGTGGGCAGTGATAGTATACTATTTGCGCCAAGAGTAAAAGCAACAAAGGGTAAGAATGAAGGATCTATTGTTTATAACAGGTACTTAAGAACTCTTGAAGTTTATGACAGCACTACAGCAAAGTGGTATATACTTGCTCCTATTGCTGTATTTGACGGGCTTATAAGTGGAGGCAATGTAAGCTGGACTGGTACCGGGCTTAATTTTTATATAAGCGAGTCTGTTTATGTTATAGGCGGTGTCCTGTACAATGGCAATGATACAACTGTAACATTAGCCGCCAGTGATCCCGATGATCCACGACTTGATGTTATAGGGCTTAATGAGAATGGTGTTTTTGTGTTAACCGGTACACCCGCAGCAGATCCGGCCAAACCACAGGTTACGCCTACGGAAGAAATTGAACTTACAAGTATACTTATTGGCGCAGGGGTAACAACACCCGGAGGTATTGCCCAGGAAGTTATTTACGATGAGAATGCAGAGTGGACGGTAGCCACAAGCAATATAACAGCCAATGCTGATAACACTACCCTCCCCTACCGAT
>CBIHNR010000154.1:0-13310 GCA_966211215.1 uncultured Pedobacter sp. | reverse complement strand
TAAATAAACGCAACTTAGCTTCAACGCAGGCGTATAAGCCGATATCGATAAAATCTAATACTTGATAATGAATAAGATTTACGCTAATACTATTTTAGGTTTTCCGGCAATCCATTTAGAAAATAAGAGAAGTTGTGGGTTTGAAGGCTTGGCAAGTGTAAACATCTGTGCACCGTTTTTTAGCTTTGTGCGTACTGATATAGCGTATCATTCAGGCATTGAAATGCTCCAGTTTTAAACTCTCAACCTACCATATCTAATGTTAACAAACTCTTTATCTCATGGGTGAGCCAATTTCATCAAAAAGCGTAAATATTTTTATGAGCCTGGATAAACATGTTATTGATAGTTATTTCAATAAGCATGACCCAGCACCTATATATAAGCGCCAATTAAATCATCAATTCGAGCAATACATCATGGCTTCAGTAGCTTCTGCGAAAAGATACGATGCCGTTTTCTATAAGCTAAAGTGTGTTAATGATATTGATAAACAATATGCTGAACCGTTGATGTATGCCATCAGGCGGCATTTTACAGAAAAACATACTGAAAAGACCAGAGAATTTAATAGGTTTAAAAAGCGAAACTGGACAGTATTAGCCGTTGGTTTTTTGGTTGTTTTAATTTATCAGGGATTTTTGCCTATGGTATTAGATGAAGAACATGGCTTACATTCAGGATTAATTAATAGCTTAGACGTTTTTGCGTGGGTATTGCTTTGGCACCCTATAGATGAGTTGATTTTTCACTGGAATCCTCATCTAAAGGATATCAGCTTGCTGAATAAGCTTGCAACCGCAGAATCAATAATTATTGAACATGAGAAGAAACCTGCTGCTGCTAATAATGCCGATAGCCTTAGGGTTGTGGCATAGAGCTAAGGCACAATCATCCGGAAGTATTGAGCAGTACTTCTATGTGTTAAGCGATAGGAGCGTGGTAGTCGCGCCCATCGCCAGTTATCAGTTCAATAATGGATTATATTTTGAAGGCCGTTATAACTACGAAGAGATGAAATCCTGCTCCGCATATATTGGAAAAACGTTTACCAACGAGGCGTCGTTTAAATATTCGATTAGTCCGATTGTCGGCGGCGTGTGGGGTGCTTACAGAGGGGGCTCTATTGGGGCTAATATCGATTTAGAGTACGGAAATTTCTATTTATCATCACAACCACAATATACTTTGGGGTTTAAAACGAGGGAAAATAATTTCATTTACAGCTGGTCTGAAGTTGGTTATCAGGTAAAGGATTGGCTGGCAATAGGTGCTTCAGTGCAGCATACTCAGTTATATCAGACTAAGAGTTCTTTCGAAAAAGGACTGCTTTTATCATTGAGCTATAAGAACTGGTCGCTTCCATTGTATATCTTTAACCCCGAATCAAAGGATAATAAGTACTTTCTTATTGGCGTTAACTTCGAATGGGAAGGTAAAAAGAAGAAAAAGATACAAGAGAAGCCGGCAATTCCGTTTTCTTCGGATACATCTGTGAATGTTTTGGCGGCCTTAAAAAAGAAGGATATCGATATCACAGCTGACAAAAATTCGCCAAAGCAGGCCAATGTAGTGCCAGCGAGTGGCTCTGAGAAGGGGCCATTAGGCAATGGGTTTAAAATTGCATCTGAAGATGACGATGCCCTTTTGGCATTAGTTTTGGGGCCTTTTGAGAAAAAGGTTGATGCTCAAGTGGTTCACGCTAAGCTTGTTGAGATTTATGGGCCTCAAGCTATATTATATCAAGATTCGAAAACGTTTAAAATAAGGGTTATGGGTTTTATGGGAAGAAAGGATTTGGAGAGCTACGCGAGCAAACCGTCACTTAAAGGAAGTCATATAGTGTACGCTGTAATGCCATATCAAATTAAAGAGGTGGAAGTTTATAACATAAAGTAAGCAACAACGCCTTAAAATTAACAAACTACTATTACAACATGAGCTGTATGGTTTTTATCAATATTCTATTAGCATCGATTTTTTTGGCTTGGTGGTTTCAGCTTATCATAGCCTCTGTTATAATACTAATCTCTTATTGGTTTCATAAATCTCGTTTGAAGGCGCTTAGGCATCAAAAAGCCGACCTTGAAAGGCAATTGCTTGAACGTTCTGAACTTCTTTCTTATGCACGGCTGGCTGAGCAAAAAGCAAAAGATGAAGCTGAAACGGCTAATAGGAATAAAAGCCAGCTTTTAACCAAAATAAGCCATGATATTCGTACTCCCATGAATACCATGATGGGGATGGCTGCCTTGTTAAACGAAACCCATCTGACCTCAGAGCAGCAAGAATATGCTCAAACTATACACTATTCAGGGGAAAAATTGCTGTCCCTCATCAACGAAATATTGATGAATGATATTTTGGAGTATTCGAAAGTTGAGTCAGGCAGAGATTTAGAACTCAAGGATTTCGATCTTCGAAATAGCGTTGAGGAGGTTTTGGACGTATTTGTAGGAAAAGCTGCCACCAAAGGCTTAGACCTTGTTTACAAAATAGAAAAGGATGTACCTGCCCAAATCGTTGGCGATTCTTTGCGCCTTGGGCAAGTGTTAATGAACCTTATTGAAAACTCGTTTAGATTTACTAAGAAAGGCGAAGTGTTTGTTGGGGTTAAATTAATTGATGCCCATGATGATGACCAGATTAAACTTGAGTTTGAGGTAAAAGACAGCGGAATTGGTATCTCCTCGGGCAAGGTTAAGGCTTTGTTGCAAGAACTTTCTCCTTCTAACACATCAATGAACACTAATGGAGCGGCGGGTGTTGGGCTTGTAATTTGTAAAAAACTTGTTGGCCTTATGGGCGGAGCAATTACCGTTGAAAGCCGCGAAGGAGAGGGTACCAGCTTTAAATTTACTATTGTAACGCGTAAGAGCCTCCAGTCTTCAAGGCCATCTGTGCAAATTGACAGATCTGGAATTGATGGCAAAAAGGTATTATTAGTTGACGACAACGCCACAGTGTGCCGTATTCTGAAAGAGCAGTTTGAAGATTGGGGCTTATCCGTAAGCATTGCCCATTCTGGAAAGCAAGCTCTCGAAGCCCTGGCCGGCACCCCTGATTTCAGTTTAGTTATAACAGATATGCAAATGCCAGGCATGGATGGTGTTGAGCTTGCACAGTCCGTTAAGAAAATCAATGAATCTTTACCGATAATTTTATTGAATAAGCATGGCGATGAGAGCTTCAGAAAGAATGCCACATTATTTAATGCTATATTGAGTAAGCCTATTCACCAACAGGCATTAAGCGAACAGGTATTATCTGTACTAAAACAAAAAGGTAGTGCAGGTGGTAACGTTGAGCAGCAGCAGGCTAAGCAAAAACTTTCCACAGAATTTGCAAAACAATACCCGTTACGAATATTAGTTGCAGAAGACGATGTTATGAACCAGAAAGTGGTTACACGTGTGCTTAATAAACTAGGTTACGAACCACATATTTCTGTCAATGGCAAAGATGTGCTCGAAGAAGTAAGCCAAAATACTTACGATGTAATTTTAATGGATGTGCAAATGCCAGAAATGGACGGACTGGAAGCAACCCGTATGATAAGGGTTTGTTTAAGTTCACAGCCTGTTATTATTGCTATGACAGCCAACACTTTGCAGGGTGATAGGGACGAGTGCCTGAGAGCAGGGATGGATGACTACACTAGTAAGCCTGTAAAGCTAGAGGAACTAATGAATATTTTAGAGAAATGGGCTCTCAAGGCCAAACAAAAAATGTAATTTTACGGAATTTAACATCCTTTTATGCCGAAACTTTACTCAATTTTAATGTTGGGACTGCTGGCACCCGGCTTTGCTTTTTCGCAAGGTTTAATTAATAACGGTGCCAAAGTGGTAATAACCAACGGATCTAACGTATATATAAATGGAACAACAGGCCATTTCACCAATCAAAATGGAGGTGAAATAACAAATAGTTCCTCTGGCGGAGTTATTACATTGGGTGGCAACTGGACTAACAATGCGGCCAATGCTGTATTCAGTAACACTGGAAGTACAGTTGTTTTTAATAGTGCCTCTGCTCAATCAATAGGTGGGACAAATTCAACCGGATTTTATAATCTTACAGCTAATGGAAACGGCACTAAAACGGCTACCGGACCTGCGAGTATTTCTAACCTTGTTAGTGTTGGCAGCAATACTGCCCTAAACTCAAACGGGAATTTAACATTAACGGCCACGGCTACAAATAACGCAAATGTTGCTCCCTTACTTAGTGGGGCATCGGTTACTGGAAATGTTAATGTGCAGTCTTTTTTTACCGGCGGCTCTGCGCTTTATCGCAGTTCCAGAGGGATTAGTGCTCCAATCAATGAAACAGGCCTTACTAACAAAACTTATAAGCAGTTGCAGGGCTTCATGATTGTTACTGGGCCAGGAGGCGCAGCCAATGGCTTTGACCCTGGTAATACAAGTGTTCCATATGCGGTTACTTTGAATAAGTATAATGAAGCTGCAACTTTAACTCAGTCCCAGTTTACTCCTGTGGCCAATATATCAGAAACTTTGTCTCCGGGATTTGGAGCTTTCGTGTACTATAGGGGCGATAGGACTGGTTATGACTCTGGTGCGCCAAACTCGTCCAATAAATTAGTTGCTCCATTTTCGGTACCAGAAAGTTCAACGATACAATATGTGGGCCCAATTAATCAGGGTGATATAGTTGTTAATTATTCTTATACCAATAATTCGGGAGAGGACCTCTATAATGGTTATAATCTAATAGGCAACCCATATCCAGCTGTCATAGACTGGTTTGCCGTAACAAAGAATAATGTTACAGACGAATTAAAAATGCTTAAACCGGGCGGTGGGTTCGTAACTTATAAAGATAACGTAATAACAAATGCCCCAGAGGGCGTACATCCTCGTTATATTCCACCAGGCCAGGCGTTTTATTCTAAAGGAACGGCAAGTGGGGCTTCTGTTACATTTACAGAAAGCTGTAAATCTGTTGCCAGTTCCCCTGTAAGGTTGTTATATGGCCAAAATGACGTACTATTTAGCTCTGATTTTGGGCTAAGTGCTGCGCCTGCTAGAGTTTCATCGAGCTTCAACAAGCTTTTGAGAATGAATCTTAGTAATGGTATTGATAAAGAAGAGGCGGTTGCGGTGTTTAAAAGTGGGAAGAGCGCCAAGGGAGGTAATGAAGATGCGTTATTTTTTGGTGGAAGTACAGTTGCTCTAAGTACCTTATCCAGCGACAATGTTAAGCTTACTATCAACTTTATGCCAGAGCTTGCTGATGTAACTGAACTTAAGCTAAGCCTTACTGCAACCAATACCAGCAATGTAAGTTTAAATTTTACAGATCTTTCAGCAGTTGAAAATACCGAGGTTTTCTTAAAAGATAATTACCTGAATGCTACTGTTGACGTTAAAGCCAATCCTTCATATTCGTTTACAATAGACAAGGCAGTTGCGGCGTCTTATGGCGACAACAGGATGAGCTTATTATTTAAACAGATAATAACTTTGCCACTTGCAGCCACGAGTTTTAAGGGGCAAAAGGGTTCAGCAGGTGCTTTATTAACCTGGGCTAGCTCTTCGGAAGCAGGTCTTGCAAAGTATATCGTGCAGAGGGTTGTGAATGGAAATGTTTTTGAAACGCTGGCAACTGTAGAGGCCAGTGGAAAATCTTCGTATTCTTTTACAGATGTAAACCCTCAGGCAGGCGATAACTTTTACAGGCTTCAGTTAATGGATAAGTCCGGCAATATTGTCAACTCTTATTTAACTTCTGTGAATTACACATTAAACGGCGCTCAGCTTGCTGTATTTCCAAACCCAACGTCAGATAAATATACCGTTGACTTTAAAAGATCAGGAAATACTAAAGTTGTTTTATATGATTTAAGTGGCAATGAAGTGCGTGTGAAATCATTCGGTAAAACCGAAACAATTCAAGACAATATTACTGCATTGTTGCCAGGTGTTTATGTACTTCATCTAATCGATGAAACTACTAACAAAATCATAGGCCAAACAAAACTTGTAAAAAACTAATAGGACATCCTTACATAATCAAAGGCGGCAGCTTAACAAGCTGGCCGCCTTTTTTGGTTATTGAGATAATTAAACAATAGGAAATCTATTATCAGGCGCTAAGCTGTGCAAGTTTGGGCAACGATTGTAAACCTTAAACTTAGTTGTTTTTAGTATCTTTGCTCATGCCTATCTGATAAATTAGTTTTGAGAGGTACATGATTTATTAAATATTAGTTTTGTACATTGCCTGCAAGTTTATGATATGCGATTAGTTCGTTAATTATTATAATTATTAAATCTAATAATTGTAAAGTGTTTATACTTTGTAACTTATGAATTTTAAACACGTATATGAATTCAATCCATTAAAAGAAAACGATGCATATAATCTTTACACCCATGTTCACATTTCTTATTATACTATTGGTAGTCAGCCTTGCTTATATTGCATACACGGTAGTATTTGCCAAGCCGGTTGATAAGGATGATGACGATTTCTAAATATTTAATAGGCGCTCTCTTCGCCTTTAATCATGTTGATTATTGTTAGGAAAACAATTTTAACATCTAGCATAGCGGACCAGTTCTCGAGGTACCATATATCGTGCTCAACACGCTTTTCCATTAAATCAAGGTTAATCGTTTCCCCCCTAAATCCGTTTACCTGTGCCCAGCCGGTAATGCCTGGCTTTAGATAATGACGTACCATGTATTTGTCAATAATTGCCCTATATTGCTCGGTGTGTTTTAGCATATGCGGGCGTGGCCCAACAATGCTCATGTTGCCCAGTAGGACGTTAAAAAACTGAGGGAACTCATCTAAGCTGCTCTTGCGAAGAAAACGCCCTATCGAAGTTACTCTGTTATCGTTTTTTGTAGCCTGTTTAGAGTCGCTGTCTCTGTTCATCTTCATGGACCTAAACTTGTAGCACCAAAACATTTCATTATTGCGGCCGCTTCGCAGCTGTTTAAAAAGTACCGGTCCCGGGCTTTGAATCTTAATTAAAATTGCGATAATGGGATAGAGCCAGCTCATGACAAACAGAATAACCGCAGTGCTGAATAAAATATCCGCAATTCGTTTTCTGAAGCGGTTGTGCATCTCTTCCAGAGGCTCTTTGCGTAGGCTGATTACCGGAAAATCTCCCATATAGTTAATGGAGAAGGGGGAGGCCAGAGACTGGCTGAAGTCTGGCACAAACTTTAGGCGCACACATTGCCTTTCTGCTTCCTGAATTAATGAGCCAGCGTCCGAGAGTTTTTCGGCCGTTAAGGAAACATATACTTCTTTTATGCCGCTATCGGCAGCTTTCTTGATTTGTTCGCAGGCTGCTGGCAATAAGTTTCCATTATTATCTACAAACAGTTGGCTGTCGTGGTCCAAAAATCCTTCAAAGTTATAGTGCTGGTTCTTTTCAAAATAAGCTGCCAGCCTGATTCCGGTAGTGTTCATTCCCATAACCGCTACAGGCTTACGAATACTGAAATGTTTGCTCAGCATATTTTCGAGAACAGTAAGAAGAAACCGGCTTCCCAAGAGAAACGTAAAAAATGAGGTGTAGAACAGGCTAATAAATGCTCTTGAAATTTCATTGTCTTTCGAGAATAGCAGGAAGAAGGCCCAGCACACCATGTGCATTACGATACTGCGCCAGGTAGCACGATAGACTTTTTCGAGGCTTGTAACAGTATTCTTAGCGTACAGGGTTTGCATATTGGAGCTTAAAACCCATAGAATGTTGATGTTAATTATATAGTCACGATAGAGAACAAAATCTAATGCCTTGTCTACATGATTAGCTATTATAAATGCGGTAAAAAACGCAAGGTTGATCAATATGATATCAGTGCCCCCTAATAAAAGGCGCAATGAATAGAGGTAACGGCTTTGCATACTCTTTCCATTAGTTAAGTAAATGATTATTTAACTTTAAGCGATTATAAATGCAAGGGCAGGTTATGAATAATAGCGCCATGCATTGTCATAATCAGTAGTAACTAAGGAATATTAGAATTGGCCGAGGTTAAAAGTTGAGTTTTCATAGATAGGATGTTTTTAGTAGATGAGTATTTTTATACTTATTTATTTATTGCATATAAATATAGTTAAATATACAATAAAAAATGAGTTTTATTAAAAGTAATGTATTAAATTTTTGATTCTGTTGCGATTTTATATTTGAGGTGTATGCGAAAGCAACGGGGCCGATGTATAAAATAGAGTTTTTACATTTGGCTACATCTTATTATAAGTCGATAAGACTCATTTTTAAATCAAAAAGTTAGAAAATCAAGATCGCTTTATTCTGCGTTCTACAATGACCCTCCGTTAATCAAAATGGAATCAAGCCTTAGTTCCTGTACAAAGGGATTTCCTGAAAGGCAAGTCAACATCCGTGTAAAAGCAAGTTTTGCCAATTTGAAACCGCTGGTTTCAGTATAAGTAATTTCAGGGTAGTAAAGTTGAGGAATAAAACCATCGCTTATAGCAATAATCCCTAAATCATCAGGCACCTTTAATTGAAGCTTCTGAACACTCTTCATCACACCTGTTAATATTTCATCGCTCATGCAGAAAACAGCATCGGGTTTTTGAGTTTGAGCAAAAGCTGTTTCAATTGTCCTGGCAGCTTCGGTAAAACTTTTTGCATATTCAATTTGTAAAACCGCATCTGAGTTATTGCTTTTAAAGCTTCCAGTAAAAGCTTCTATTCGTTTTTGGGTAATAGACATCCCGATATCTCCAAATACTGCTAATACACGCTTTTTCTTTCTCACGATGAGAGCTTCTGCAGCCAGATTTGCCGCAGACGTGTCGCCAACACAAACTTTATTACAAGCCTCATACGAAGGTACTTTATCAAAAAACACTACTGGAATATCCTTTTCACCTAATTTCATAAAAGGCTCGTAGTTGGCAGTTGTAGAAGTAATTGAAACAAACACCCCAGCTACGCGGTTCTGACGGCACTTTCTGAGATTTTCCTGTTCAATTAGCGGGTCATCACCAGATTGCAGGATTAGCAAGGAATAACCGTATAGTCTAGCTTCCTCTTCAAGGGAACTGATAAACGACTGATAAAAATAGTTGGCCACCGAAGGCACAATCACCCCGAACTCCCTACTGTCATTAGTGCGCAAATTGATAGCATACGTATTCGGCTCATATTCCAGCACACCGGCCAGTTCACGAATTTTTTGCTTGGTACTTTCAGAAATATCAGGATGGTCTTTTAATGCTCTGGACACAGTTGATATACTGAGGTTCAGCATATCAGCAAGTTTCTTTAAGGTAATATTTGGTTTCAATGGTTATTATAAAGCTGTTCAATATACAACTTTTCAACAACAAACATTTTCGCAAACGTTTGCGAAAATGTTTGCGGTTGCCGTAGCTCCAAAAGCAACAAATCCGAACAATCTTCTTGCTAGCTTCACATAACCAAATATTTAAAACCATTAAAAAATTATAACGATGAAAAGTTTCATATTAAGTTTTATGTTGCTGTTTACAAGTAGCTTACTGTTTGCACAAACGGCTTCCATAAGCGGCAAAGTAACGGATGCTGCTAACGAATCGCTGATTGGAGCATCGGTGAAAGCTTCAGGCAAAGGAACCTCTACTAACGAAAAAGGCGAATTTATTTTAAATGGATTACCTGCAGAAAAGGTAATGCTTACCGTCAGCTACACGGGCTTTGCCTCTACACAGAAAGAGGTAGACTTAAGCGCTGGCAATATTAGTAACTTAACTATTGTATTAAAGTCCGACTTACTTTCTTTAACGGAAGTTGTAATTACTGGTGTTACCAATCCCGGTTCAAAATTAAACACGAGCTTATCCGTCAGCTCATTAAAAGGTGTCGAAATAACACAATCGGCGCCACGTACCACAGCCGAAATTTTCCGTTCAATTCCAGGTATTAAATCAGAAGCTTCTGCCGGAGATGGAAATACCAACATAACCGTTCGTGGTGTGCCTATTTCATCAGGAGGTTCCAAATACCTTCAGCTACAGGAGGATGGTTTACCATTACTGCAATTCGGAGATATCGCCTTTGCTACATCAGACATATTCTTAAGGGCAGACCAATCTGTTGCCCGTATTGAAGCGATAAGAGGTGGCTCGGCTTCTACCTTGGCAAGCAATTCACCCTCAGGAATTATCAATTTTATAAGCAAAACAGGAAATACTGCAGGCGGAGCTGTATCTACATCCTTCGGTGTTGACTATCAAAATTTCCGTACAGATTTCGATTATGGAGCGCCTATAGGAAAAGGATTCAGTTTCCACGCAGGCGGCTTCTTCAGGCAAGGCGAAGGCCCGCGTACTGCAGGTTACTCAGGCAATAAAGGCGGACAATTGAAATTTAATATTTCAAAGAGTTTCAGCAAAGGATATGCCCGCCTTTACTTCAAATATCTAAATGATAGGGCTATTGCCTATTTGCCTCTTCCAATTCAGGTAACAGGAACAAATTCTAACCCTGAATTCACATCATTACCCGGTTTTGATATTAAACATGGGGCTTTTCAAAATACAAATATTCAACAAAATGTGGGTTTGGACATAAATGGTTCAGTTAGAAGTAACAGTGTTTCCAATGGTATGCACCCGGTTTCTACAGCAATTGGCGGCGAATTCAACTTTAGCTTAGGAAATGGCTGGACGATAGACAACAAAGGGCGATATGCAATCAACTCTGGAGGCTTTATATCTCCATTTCCAGCTATGATTGGAAACACGGCAGATATTTTAGCAAGCGTTGGTACGGCGACAGGCAGCAATTTAACTGGAGGTAGCTTAAGGTATGCTAATAATGGATCTGTTTACTCTGGTAATAATGCCGTGGTTATCCATATGTTCGATACTGAGCTAAACAACTTTAATAATTTTGTAAACGATTTTAAAGTAAAGAAGAAGATCGATAAGGTTGATTTGACGCTTGGCTTTTACAACTCAATTCAACACATTGATATGTCCTGGTTATGGAACTCCTATATTCAGGATTCCAATGGCAACAATGCAAGTCCGTTAAATGCATTTACTGCGCAAGGTGCCAATATTAGTGAGAACGGCTTGTTTGCCTACGGGGTTCCACTTTGGGGTAACCTTCACCGCCATTACAATACCGAATACAACACATCTGCGCCCTATGCAGGAATTGCATTTCCGCTAACTGAGAACCTGACTATTGATGCCAGCGCACGATACGATTTCGGAGATGTAACTGGAACATACTCTGGTAACGCCCAAACTACATTTGATATAAATAACAACGGAAATATCTCTCCCAGCGAACAGAGCGTATCGCAAGTTAATGTATCAAATCCATCTAAGGTTGACTATCGATACAAGTACCTCTCATATTCTGCGGGTGCAAACTATAAGCTAAATGAATCCCAAGCAGTGTTTGGCCGCTACAGCAAAGGTGCAGCTGCCAAAGCCGACAGGATTTTGTTTACTTCAAATGTATTTGCAGACGGTAGCGCTGTGGGTGTTCTGGATGAAATAAACCAGGCTGAATTAGGATACAAATACAAATACAATAAAGGAGGTTTATTCTTAACCGGATTCTACGCCAAGGTAAACGAGACCGGCGGCTACGAAGCTACAACTCAAAAAACAATAGAAAACGACTATATTTCTTATGGCTTGGAGCTGGAAGGTATCAATCAGTTATCTAAAAAGTTTGAGGTTCGTGGAAGTGCTACCTTTACCCATGCACGTATAAATTCTGGCATAAATAAAGGAAATAAGCCAAGAAGGCAAGCCGACCTGATCTTCAATCTTGTACCCACTTTTAAACTTAAAAACTTTACGACAGGTGTAAGTGCAATTGGTACTACAAATACTTATGCCCAAGATGATAATAAACTAATTCTTCCTGCTTATGTGCTGGTAAACCCTTTCCTAAACTACAACATCACTAAGCGCTTTACTGCTACTTTAAATGCTAATAATGTGTTCAATTCATTGGGTATTACAGAATCAGAAGAAGGTTCAATAGTTGATAATCAAACTAACATCATAAGGGCCAGGCCGGTAACTGGCAGAACCATTGCTGCCGGTTTGTCTTACAGTTTCTAAGTAAGTGTTTGGTGAGGAGGTCAACGCAGAAACTAGCAATGACAGAAATAGTTTCTAAGCCGGTAACAGGGTTTAATCTTCAATATTATTTAACATAAGAGGTTGGCTGCCAGGCCAATCTTGAAATCAGCCTGGTGCCGGGTGTCCGCACCAGCACCCGCGCCAGAGCTGTTAATTTTTTATTCTGATGGAATTAAATAAAACAAAGCACTTAAGTGCGGCAGCAATTAATGTTCTAAAAGCAGCATCTTCAAGTTATGGAATCAAAGCTTCATCGCAACAGCTTGATAACTACGAACATATTTGGGCAAGAGATAGTGCTGTTGCAGGCCTGGCTATCCTTATTGAAGAGATAGAGGAGCTATATCCCATATTCAAAAACTCTCTTTGGTTATTACAACAGGCAGCAGCGGAAAATGGGCAGATTCCATCAAATATTAAAGTGAATGCGGAGGGACAAGTCACAGCGATTAGCTTCGGCAGTGTTGCCGGACGTACGGATGCCAGTTTCTGGTGGATTATTGGAGCACTTGAATACCTTTCTAAAATAGAAGATATTGAACTAAAGACGATCGCTGAAGCTCAATGCGACTTAATTTTTAAATTGGCTGATGCCTGGGAATTTAACAGGAAGTGCCTGATGTATTTGCCTATGAGTGGCAATTGGGCTGACGAGTATATTACACATGGGTTTGTGCTGTATGACCAGGTTTTGCGTTACTGGGCATTACACCTTGCAGGGTATTATTTTGAAAATACGGCATGGCAAGAAAAGGCAGATGCAGTTAAACTCGCCATCAAAAAACATTTTTTGTTTGAAGCTGAATTGGACGGCAGTTTATATACGGGGGCACAACAGCAGCAATTACGTAATCGCGACATTTCAAAAACGTTTATAGCGTCTTTTTCGCCTGGGGACAGGGTCGAAAAGTTCGATGCCTGGTCTATAGCGTTGCTGTTATTATTAGATATTCCGTCTAAAGCAAGTATTTCAAAAATAAACTCCGCTTTGCTGGATGTTTTTAATCAGGCAAAAAACAAAGGAATTCCAGCTTTCTGGCCAATAATCGAAGAAGGCGCCTTGTATCATTCACTTCAACTGAACCATAACTTCCGGTTTAAAAATATTCCGGGTCATTTTCATAACGGGGGCATTTGGCCTGTAGTCAATGGATTTTTGATTGCAGGCCTCCAAAATGCAGGATTAGAGGAAAGTG
>CBIHNR010000153.1:0-13346 GCA_966211215.1 uncultured Pedobacter sp. | reverse complement strand
CGTTGGTATGTTAATAATTGATCCTGCCAGTGGAGCAATGTATAAAATCACCGATAGCACCTTCACTGAAAAGTTGCAATCTACTACAGTTTCTTCTTCTGGGTCATCATTAAATATTGTAGACTATAGCTCCCTTTCTGACACTGAAAAATCTAGGTTGTTAAAAATCAATTAGTTTTCAGTCATAAACTTTCCAAAAGTTCATAACTTTTGGAAAGTTTATGCTATCAATGCTGCGTTAACTTCTCAATCAGCTTCGTGCTTTGCCTCGCCCCTTCCTGCAATCTGTCTGCAAAGAAATCTTTTACCTGATTAAAGTGAGATAAATACCCATCCATATCTCCGTATTCGATAATTGAAGCCCATTCTCTTACTGCTGAATGAAACTCTAAATCATCGGCACGGATACTTTTATCATACAAGGCAGTTTGAATAGTTTCTTCCAGTAGATCATCATTCTTGAAAAGATATTCAGCAATGCCCAGGCGAAGGCGAAATGGCGGCGTCTGGCAGATCATATTTTCATATGGATTTATGCCCAGCTGATGCCATGCATCAACCATTGCCAATAAACTAAGATGCGAATTCGGGCGATAATGGCCGGCTTCTTCAGCCATTTTAAAATCCTTCATTGCCTGCTTATCCAGAGTAATAAAATCATGTTCCCCATGAAATACAAATTCTTTGGCAACTTGAAGGCGTTTCCTTAGATCGGCTTCCTGTTCACAAATCATCATCTTAAACAGTTCTGATTCAGATTTTGCATACTGCCTCACTTGTTTACGGGCAAAAGGATTTAAGATCGCTAATCCGGCGTAGACGTGCGCTTTATAGCTAAATATCCTTAAGGTTGTAAGGATTTTAACGTTGTCGATTCCTGTAGAATAAGCCCCATGGTCCCATGGGTAAAAGCCTGCATTCTTCCAGGCGGTGCCCATGCTTTCAAAGCCCATATGTGTAACAGCCTGGGTGTCTGCCATTATTTTGTCGTGCTGGTGATAGCTATCAACTTCAATAATTTCAGATTCCAAAGCTTCAAATATCGGGCGAATACGATTATAATTTTCTTTATCTATCCGATGAGGTACTATCACCAATTTTTGGCCTTGAGTTGAAAACGCAGGGCCATGCAAAGAGTGGCAGGTAAAAATATGAACATCAGAAGGCAGGTATTTTTCAAATGCTTCTATTTCTGGATACTTTACAGACGTTTGCCCCGCAATTACGGCCCCATATTTTACCGAATCGGCAGTCGCGGCAACTACATCGGCAATTTTTGAAGCCTCAACCGAAAACAGCAAAAAGTCTGACTTGCGGGCAACAGCTTTAGCATTTTCAAGAATAGAAACGTTGGTCCCCTGAAAAGCGTGCTGTAAAATTTCGATACGATCCGGCAAATCGCATCCAAAAACTGAATATCCTTTTTCGGACCATTTACGGGCATACATCGCCCCCATATCGCCTAAGCCTATAATTCCAATATTCATGGTGTAAACTTAGAGATTTTTTGGAGATTGGGAGACGGAGATTACGAGTTAGAGGTATGAGATATAAATAGCGAATTAGACAATATCTTAGTCGAACCTTATGGCTGTCCTACTTTTCAAATGCAGTTGCAACAATAGTCCCCCGATTACCGTTTGCCGGGAACTCTACGTTTAGAAAAGCCGCGATGGTTTTTGCCAATTGATTATTGTAATAGTGCTGTTTCTCCTTTACTTCGCCTAAAGCAGTTGTATCGGGCCCCATGATCATGAACCAGGTATGATTAGAACCCGGCCTGCCGATTCCATGTTTTCGCCATGAATTTCTTCCCCCTCCCCGGCCATGGTCTGTGGTTACTATTAATGTGGTTTTATCCCGATAATTTTCGTCCGATTGAATCCAATCCCATATATCGCATAAAAATGAGTCAGTTTTGTTTGCGGCGTTCAAATATGAGTCGTAATGCCCATTATGGGCATACTCATCTGTTTCGCCATACGCGATTAGCAGCAACTTTGGATGGCTCTTTTTAAAATATTCCTTCGCATATTGATGGGTAAATTTATCAAAACGTGTTGCGCTCCAGGGACTTGGTGAGATTTGTTGTAAATGATTTAAATACATCTCTCTCGAACCGAGCTTGGCAGCTCTCGCTGTATCATTGCCCGCATTTATATGTATGCCAGACCGCTTTTGGTTAATGATGTAATGGAAAACATCCCAGGAAGCAAACACGGCTACTTTATCCTCAAAAGCTTTTTGATGGTTAACAAACTCAAGAATTGTTTCATTAGGATTATTACGGCGGGCGTTGGTTTTGATGCGCTTATCCGGAACCCCGGTTAGCAATTCATTATAGCCCGGATAAGAAAACCAATAGCGGTTTGCAACATTAACCTTGTTTCCCAACAGGCGATTACCATAAATTTGCCCCTTAGCAGCTATGGTTTTCCAAATAAACGGAAACAGTTTCATGCGCCGAATGGTGGGATCTATATCCCAAAAAGCAGCTTTCAGGCAAGCCGCGTCTTTAACATACTTTTTGTTGCTTATAATTTCCGGGTCTGCCCCCTGAAATATTTCCTGCCAGCGCATTCCATCTATGGTAACTAAAACAACATTTTCAGTTTTGGGTTGAGCCATTAGAGACAGCCTGGAGAATAGTAAAAGGAGGCTAATTGATAATAAAAATCTAGGCTGCATCATAATCCGGGCATTTCAGAGTTAACAAATAGTACAGAAATCGGGTTTAGTTTTTTGTTATAATTATTAATTCATATTTTCACATTGGTTAATTTTTTTATGTCATCTATGAAAAACGCTATAAAAATCATTTTGTCATCCATATTTCTTTTTCAGTTTCTTTTGGCCAATCCGGCCTCGGCCCAAGATACCAGTGCACTTAAGCCTGCAATACCTGCACGCAAGGCTCCCACTCCATATAAAGCAGACCCAAGTTTAAACGGGCAATACGAGGATCTATTGCGGCGCTCATGGAGCAATCAGGGGTATAAAGTAATTAATCCTAACCGCCTTGCGCTGCTTTGGAAAAATGTGCAGGATAGCCTGCATGCCGAGAGGAGAAAATATGCTCCGCTTCAAGCCAAGATTAATAGCCAGGCTCAGATCATAGCCAACCTTAAACAGCGAGCCTCAACTTATCAGCAAAATCTGGAACAATCACGAGCCTCTGTAAACGAGGTTGAACTACTAGGCGGTTCAGTGGACAAATCGACGTATAATTCTATTATGTGGGGTGCTATTATCATTTTGGCTGTTGCCCTTGCCGCAAGCCTCTTCACCGCAGCCCGGAGTGTGCACGAAGCCCGCTACCGTAGGCAACTATTTGATGAAATCTCTGCTGAGTATCAATCGCATAAGGTTAAAGCAAACGAGAAAGAAAAAAAGCTTGCCAGAGAGCTGCAAACAGAGAGAAACAGGGTTGAAGAATTACTTGAGAAAAACAAATAAGCATTCGCGAGTTAGTTATGCGGACTTGCGTCACTCTTCCCTCAAAGACTTTGGCGGTGTACGCACGGGCACCTTTAGCTAATTACTAAAGGGTAAGCACTAAGTCAATTAATGTTATTTTCATACCTTAGGGGCAAGTTCGCCAGAGTTGTTAGTTTAAATTCGGGCAAGAAAAACCTCAAACTATTACCGTGCAAAAATTGTATTTCAAGGCATTAGCCAGTGCTTTTCTTTTGTGGCTAGCCTGGCCGCCCATGCCTTTTACCGCGCCATTGCTTCTGCTTGCGTTTGTGCCCCTGCTTCAAACTACGGAAGCCTTAATTTTCTCAGATGTAAAAAAGAAAGGCAAAAAAATATTCCTGCTTTCCTTTCTTGTATTTTTTATTTGGAATACATCCTGCATTTACTGGGTTTTTAACTCTCTTAATGCGGTTATGCCATCGGGACTTGCCGCACTAATATCCTTGATTCCTTTCGGGTTAGCAGCACTTCTAATGTCGGTAGCATTTTGGCTATATTATCAATTGCGAAAGAAGACAGGAAGAGGTTGGAGTTATGCTGGGCTGGTTTCTTTCTGGATTGGCTATGAATATTTGCACCAAACCTGGGACCTGGCTTTTCCCTGGATGACTTTAGGAAATGGCTTCTCGAGTTCTCACCAGTTAATACAATGGTACGAATATACAGGCGTTTACGGGGGAACTTTATGGATATGGCTGGCAAACATACTGGCATTTGAACTAAGCCTCGCAAAAGCTTCAGAAGAGGAGAACGGGCTGAAACTTCAGAAAAGGCTCGCTGCCGCACTTTTCGCTGTTGTAATGGTTCCCATGGCGGCCTCCATTGCCATGTATTCGAAATACAAGGAGCGCGAGAATCCAGCGAATATTGTTATTGCTCAACCAAACATTGACCCTTACCAAAAGTTTCAGAATTTACCGGCGTCCGAACAAATTAAACGGTTAATTCACCTCTCGGACTCCGTTGCCCAACCTAATACTGAATATTTTATATGGCCAGAAACGGCAATTCCAGAGGGCTCGAATGAAAGCCAAATTCAAGCTAATTTGAATTATTTAACTATCAGGAGCTTTCTAACAAATTACAGAAATGGGAATGTCCTTTCGGGGATTGAAAGCTATTCGCTATATGATAACCCAAAAACAGCCACGGCCAGGTATTTAGAGGGAAATGGACAGTATCTTGATGTATTCAATGCAGCTATTCAAATCGGAAACTCATCTAAGCCTCAGTTTTACCATAAATCGAAACTAGTCCCGGGAGTTGAGCAAACGCCATTTTCCTCTTCGCTCTCATTTCTAAAGCCGGCATTTGCAGCATTTGGCGGAAGCACCGGAAGCTATGGATACCAGGAGGAACCAACTGTTTTCTTTTCGCAAAGCGGAATTGGTGCGGCTCCGGTTATCTGCTATGAGTCTATTTGGGGAGGATACGTTACGGAATATGTAAAAAAAGGCGCTCAGTTTATCGCTATTGTAACCAATGACGGCTGGTGGGGAAATACCTCTGGCAAAGACCAGCATCTGGCTTATGCAAAATTAAGGGCGATTGAAACCCGCCGTTGGGTTGCCCGATCTGCCAATACAGGCATTTCTGCGTTTATCAATCAAAGAGGTGATATAGTTCAACAAAGCAAATGGTGGGTGGCTACAGCTTTAAAAGCCGACATCAACTTAAATGAAGAACTAACTTTTTATGTTCAGCATGGCGACTATATTGCTTTTTTCGCAATCTTCCTATCTGTCGGTTTCTTCATCTTCTTAGTGATCAAATTGTTTCAACCTAACAGGCCTTCTGGCATATAACCAAATCAAGGAATACAAAAAACGGCCGGGTATATTACAACCCGGCCGCTTGCTTAAACCTTATCACCCAAACTTTGGAATCCCTCTGTCTCAGGCGTATCTTTAACAATTGAAAACAAAATATTGTTCTTAAAAGAATGTAAAATTCGCTTAAGTTAAGCCTTTATTTAATCAGAACCTTTAAATTCTCCTTTAAAGTTTTCATCCGAAAGGTTATGAGCACGTTCTTCCTCAAGTTTATGCTTCATCGCTTCTTCCCTGTTAATCATATCTGCCACGCTCGTTTCTGTCAGAATTTTTAGGGTAGCGTCCCGAACGTCCTTCATTACGTCACGAATGCCACAATACAGTTCATCCGTACATTCTTCGCAACGTTCATAAAAGTTTAAACTAACACATGGAAGCAAAGCAATGGGGCCATCAATAACCCTGATTATAGAGGCAAGCTTAATATCTTCGGCCTTCTTCATCATATAGTATCCGCCACCAGCGCCTTTTTTACTACCCAAAAAACCGCTTCGTTTAAGTTCGAGCAATATGGCTTCTAAAAATTTTTTAGGTAACTGTTCCTTCTGGGCGATTTCAGAAATGAGCATGGGCCTGTTGTCTTTATTCCTCGATAAAGCCATCAGCGCCTTTACTGCATATTTAGTTTTCTTGGTTAACACTATTGTTTATATATGGAGTTAATAGCAAACTTACGGATTTTTTTTCCCTTAAATTCTATAGAGACAATATATAAAACATGCTGTAAAATTGTACAAAATGGTTTTTTGCAGAGAATGAATCCTATAAAAGTTTTAATAATACCGGATACACGTTTCGCAGAGATACCAGAATTACAACTATACCTACTATCAGCATAATTGTTTTAACCGGCAATTTGCTGGATAGCCTCGCAGCTATAGGTGCTGCTAATGACCCTCCCAATATTAAACCTAAAACGATTTGAAAATGGTTGAACCCAAGAAATAATATAAAGGTAACCGAGCTTGAAAAGGCGACGAAAAACTCAGTAAGATTGACCGAACCGATAGTGTAGCGGGCATTTCTGCCACCGGCGAGCAAAGTTGAGGTAACAATTGGCCCCCAGCCTCCCCCTCCAATAGAATCCATAAAGCCTCCGGCCACTGCCAAAATCCCGATGTTTTTAGTTTTCTTCTTTCTCTTTTTTGCCTGAAGCGCTTTGCGAATTATAATTATCCCCAAAATCAGCGTATATGAACTTACAATTGGCTTTAAAATATAACTATATTCTTCGAGTGAAGACAATATATATGCGCCGGTAATGGCCCCTACAACACCCGGAATTAATAAATTCCTAAATAACTTATTGTTTACATTTCCGAAACGCAAATGCATTAAACCCGAAACTCCAGATGTAAATATTTCTGAAGTATGCACACTAGCGCTTGCTGCCGCGGGCGTTATCCCGAACGATAACAAAAATGTAGTTGCACTAACACCATAGGCCATTCCAAGAGCACCATCTATCATTTGGGCGATAAAGCCTCCGAGCATGTAAATCAACAAGTCTGCTGTAAACTGCCTGCTTGCCCAATCAGTTGCAATTGTTACGTTCTCGTACGTGATATAAGTAAACAATAAATGGCCTAAAACCATCAAGCACATCGAGGCGGCGATATACAGCACCACCGTGACTATTTTCTTATGCTTAAATGTTTCAGGCTCAGTATCAACGGCTAATACCGTGGTTATATCATTTAACTGGCGCACCTTATCAGAAAAATCCCCCGTGAGGGAATTCCTGATTTTTTCCATATTATCCAGCACCTCATCAATTTCGGCAGGGAATGTCTCGTTTAAGACTTCTTTAACCCTCTTGGCAATGGTTGGAGATTTGCCGTTTGTAGAAATGGCGATTTTAAGATTTCCCTTTTGGACTACCGAGCCCAGGTAATAATCGCAGTAATCAGGCGTGTCTGCAACGTTTGTTAGTACTCCCGCGGCTTTGCAGTGTGCTTGAATTTCGGCACTTACTGCCTTTTCATTAATAGCTACAATGGCAAGGCCTACGTCCTGGAGGTCGTCTGGGTGAAAAGCTCTTTCTTCTGAAGGTACATGATGGCTTTTTAGAAAAGAAGCAACCGCCGGAGATATCTCTTTCGCTACCAGCTTAACTTTCGCATTGGGAGTATTATGAAATATCGCACGAAGTTTTTCGAGGGCAACATTCCCGCCTCCTACTAACAACAGATTTAGTTTTTCAAGCTTCAAAAAAATCGGAAAGAGCGTATTGTGCTCTTTCCGGATTTCAGGCTTTTCATCAGCCACGTGTGCAGACATTATTCTTTGATTAAAGTTCGCTATTTACCAAAGTTGCATTACGATACTCGGTAAGTTGCTGATTAAACAATTTAGATTGTTGTAAATAATACTCAGCAAACTCCCTGGTAGGCTCGTTTTGGTTAAGCTGATAAACTAAATCGTTGAAAGAAGATGGCAATTCGATTTTTCCGCTTGCTACAAACTTCTCGTCGAAATCTTTAATGATACCTGACTGGGTGTTGGTTTTAACACTTTCTGCCACTAATAAAGCTTTTGCAGAAAGAACAAAGCCAGTATATGAATGGTAAATAGCATCAGAGTACTCAGCGGCCTTGAATGAATCTTCGCTCCACTGTAGCCTTTCTTCAGCCTCGTATAATAAAGTAGCCACAAGATCTATCAAAACACTGGCACACTCGCCTACACCGATTTCTGGTTTGTAAGCCTCAGTTTGTTCCCAGTCGATGAAATCATCAGGAGTAATATTTTCCTGGTTGGCAATTGGATTTAACAGATCATAGAAATAGATCTTGCCTTGTCTGGTGTAATATTGATTGAATAACTCGCCTTCTGTGGAATTTTTGAAGTAGTCTTCAAGCAATGTGCGCAACACTTGCGGGCCACGCTTACTAGGGACTTTGATAATCTTCTCAGAAGCAACACCTGTACCATCACCGGTTGGGCCACCGCCTAATAATACTTGTAAGGCCGGAGCTACCATTTTTCCAATTTTCATACTTGAACCATGGAAACCAATAGCAGCCATAGCATGCTGTCCGCAGGCATTGATACATCCACTAATTTTAATAGTGATGTCTTTGTTATAAATTAAATCAGGATATTCTTCAAAAAGAACTCGTTCTAACTCACGAGTAATCCCTGTACTATTAGAAATACCTAAGTTACATGTATCAGTACCAGGGCAGGAAGTAATATCAGCAACGCTTTCAAAACCGGGGGTTGCTAAACCTAGCTCGTTTAGTTTTTCAAATACGTATGGCAAGCTAGACTCTTTTACAAAGCGTAGCATAATGCCCTGAGTATTGGTTAAACGGATGTCATCTGCTGCAACCTCTTTAACAAGGGCTGCGAACTTACGTGCAATTGGAGTTTTAATATCTCCGTTCTGAACGCGGATACCAACAACCACATAACCATCCTGCTTTTGTTTGTAGATATTTGACTTTAACCACTGCTCGTATTTAAGTGGATTGGTAATCTCAAGAACCGGAACATCTGCAGTTGGAAGCACTGGATTTGCCTGAGGGATATCTCTGTTTATTTTGAAGCTTTTAACTTTAATTGCTGGCTGCTCTTTTTGCGCCAACTTTAAAAACGCATCCTTGCCAATATCCTGAATAAGATACTTTAACCTTGCTTTATGACGTTTTGCACGTTCTCCGTAACGATCGAAAATACGAATAACGGTTTCTGCAAAAGGAATAATCTGGTCTTCATGAATAAAGTCTGATACTTCTTCAGCAATGTGTGGCTGAGAACCTAAGCCTCCACCTAACATCACTTTAAAACCACGCACTTCTTCACCATTTTCGATTTTCACCTTTGGAATAAAGCCTAAATCGTGCATAAAAGCATAACCGGTATCTTTATCTGAAGAGGAGAATGCTATTTTGAACTTACGGCCCATATCCTGGCAGATTGGGTTACGCAATAAGTATTCGAAGAATGCGTGTGCATAAGGTGTAATGTCAAACGGCTCTTCCGGATCAACACCCGCCATTGCCGAACCTGTAACATTTCTTACAGTATTACCACAAGCTTCACGTAAAGTAACTGAATCTTTTTCCAACTCAGCCCAAAGCTCAGGTGTACGCTCCAGGCTAACGAAGTGTAATTGAATATCCTGGCGGGTTGTGATATGAAGGTTACCAGTTGCGAAATTATCGGAAACATCCGATATTCTTAATAACTGCTGTGTGGTTAATCTTCCATAAGGAAGCTTAATACGTATCATTTGAACCCCTTGCTGGCGCTGCCCGTATACCCCGCGTGCAAGCCTAAGGCTTCTGAATTTCTCTTCGTGAATTTTACCTTCTCTGAATAACCTGATTTTTTTCTCAAGTTCTATAATGTCTTTCTGTACAATCGGGTTTTCCAGTTCAGTTCTAAAACCTTGCATTACCTATAGAATTAATGGTTTGAGGTGCAAAATTACGCATTAAATAAATTTTGCTGAAATTTAAGTTTAAATGCAGGAATACAAGCGTTTAATTATGACACTTAAGCTACTGAAATGGTAGAGGGAGAGCGGTTAGGTATGAGCTAGTAGCTATGAGCATTGAGCTAGTAGCTATGAGCATTGAGCTATGAGCTATGAGCTAACTGCTATGAGCTATGAGCTATCAGCTATGAGCTAACGGCTAACTGCTATCAGCTACGAGCTAACTGCTATCAGCTATGAGCTATCAGCTAGAACTAACGGCTAACTGCTATCAGCTACGAGCAACAGCTTTAAACAAAAAAATTACTTTCGCAGGTTTCCCCTAATAAGCTATATTAGCCTTAAACACATTAGCAAATTAAAGATGGCAGAAGTGAATATTCCGCGCCTTGATTTAAATGACTACCTGAAAGGCAGCCCTGAACAGAAAAAAAAATTCTCTGAAGATATAGGAAAGGCGTTTACCGAAACTGGCTTTGTTACTATTGCCAATCATGGACTTTCTCATGAGCTTATGAATGAACTTTACGCTGAAGTTAAAAAGTTCTTTTTTATGCCTGATGAATTTAAACAGAAGTATGAGAAACCTGAACTTGCAGGCCAGCGGGGATATACAAGCAAAGGCAAAGAAAAAGCTAAAGATGCTAAAATCCCTGACCTAAAAGAATTTTGGCAAAGAGGACAAACTATACATGGTGAGGAATTTTCGAAAGAAGAATACCCAGATAATATTATTGTTGAGGAATTACCCAGATTTAATGATGTAACTAAAGAAGTCTACGAGCGCCTGGAATATGCAGGAAAGCATCTTTTACAAGCTATTGCCACATATCTGGGACTTGAAGAGAACTACTTTGAAGATAAAATCCTTAATGGCAATTCAATACTTCGGGCTATACACTACTTCCCTATTGATAACCCTGATGCTTTACCGCCCGATGCCGTTCGGGCGGGAGCTCATGAGGATATTAACCTGATTACCTTATTAATTGGTGCAAGTGCTGATGGACTTGAAGTTTTAACCCGTAGCGGTGACTGGTACCCTGTTAAAGCAAATGCCGACGACATTGTAGTAAATGTTGGGGACATGTTGCAACGCTTAACCAATAACAGGTTGAAATCTACTACTCATCGTGTGGTAAATCCTCCACGCGAGTTGATGAAAACTTCCCGTTTTTCAGTGCCGTTTTTCCTTCACCCGAAAGGTAACATGGATTTAACATGCCTGGATATTTGCATTAACGACCAGTATCCTAAGGTATATTCCGATATTACGGCCGGCGAATATCTCGATGAAAGGCTCAGGGAGATTGGCTTAAAGAAATAGCAAATGCATGCAGGTATGATGTTTGATTAATGCTACATCAAACAGAAACATAGTACTTAAAGTCCGCTTAACCAATATGTTAGGCGGATTTTTATTTGTTAACCCGATAGTCCTCTATCGCCAGCTTATTTACCATGCTAACAAGGCAAAACATATTCAGCTACGAGCCCAACCCAGAATATTCAAAATCTGTTGCTTACTTCTCTATGGAGTTTGCCATAGACCAGGCTTTAAAAATTTACAGCGGAGGACTAGGCTTTTTAGCCGGCTCTCACCTTAGAAGCGCCTATCAATTAAAACAAAACATGATAGGCATCGGCATTTTATGGAAGTATGGATATTATGACCAGGGCTGGGATGTAAACGCCCACATGAAGGCCAACTATATCGAAAAAAATTATTCCTTTCTAATCGACACGGGTATTGTGTTTACGGTTGAAGTCCATAGTTCGCCTGTACATGTAAAAGCCTATTTACTTAAGCCCGAAGTTTTTGGCACCGCTCCACTTTTCCTTTTAAGCACTGATGTACCAGAGAACGATGATTTATCTAAATCAATAACCCAAAGGCTATATTTTTCAAATGAATCTACACGCATTGCACAATCGATAGTTTTGGGAACAGGCGGAGCCAAACTACTCGATATTTTAAACTTGACCCCTGAGATCTATCATATGAATGAAGGGCATTCTGTATCATTAAATTTTTATCTCTACGCCAAATTTCAGAACCTTTATGAAGTAAGAAAACGCGTGGTGTTTACAACCCACACTCCCGAAGCCGCCGGCAATGAGGAACATAGCTTTGCCAAATTAAAAGAGATGAGTTTCTTTTACCATATGCAAGACCATGAGGTGAAGCATATTTTAGGTCTTCAGGGGGATAATTTCAATTACACTTTGGCCGCGCTGAAGTTTGCCAAAGAGGCAAATGCCGTTTCTGCACTTCATGGACAGGTAGCAAAGGACATGTGGAAAGGAAATCAGGGAACATGTAACATTACGTCAATTACTAATGCGCAAAACAAATCGTTTTGGGCGGACCCTGTATTAGAACAAGCTATTGCCACGGGCGATAATGAAGGCATCGCAACTCGCAAAAAACACCTGAAAAAATTGCTTTTTAAAGAAGTTGCAGACCAGACAGGAAAGCTCTTTGACGAAAACATACTAACACTGGTGTGGGCCAGGCGTTTTGCGGGCTATAAAAGGGCAAACTTGATCATGTATCACTGGGACCGCTTTCTTAATCTCGTTCATAACAGTAAATTTCCCATTCAGATTATTTGGGCAGGCAAGCCTTATCCTGAAGATTACAATGCAATTGGAATATTTAATCATATTATCAACCGAATTAAGCCCTTTAAAAATTGCGCTGTTTTAACTGGCTATGAATTGGAATTATCAGCTTTATTGAAAAAGGGCTCAGACCTTTGGCTGAATACCCCCCGCCTGTACCGCGAAGCATCCGGTACCAGCGGCATGACAGCAGCGATGAACGGAAGCATTAACTTTTCTATCCCGGACGGATGGATTCCCGAATTTGCCCGCCATAATGAAAATTGCTTTCTGATTGAACCCGCCAATGGCCATTTCTCCCCGGAGGAAAAAGATAAACAGGAAGCGTTGCACCTTATTGATATACTGGAACTTGACATACTTCCAACGTATTACCAAAATCAGCAAAAGTGGCTTTCAATAATAAAACAAGCAGCCAACGATGTTTCAATCGCTTTTGAATCGGGCAGGATGGCGAAAGAGTACTATGAGAAAATGTACACTGCTTGAAATCCTCTGACAAAGGATTTCAAGCAGCCTAATTTGTGAGAGATTGCGCTTCGGAGAACATACGTGTTTAAAATCTCACCTTAAATTGAGGTTATAAAAACCCTTATTTACGAATTCAGGTATGAGCCGTACGTTTATTCTTTTTCGATTCTAGCCAAAAGCGTCTTTTCTTTTGTTTTTCTTCTGCCCGTTCTTCAATAATACCTTGAGCTTCCACTTTGCGTATAAAGCTGTAAAGTATCGTAATAAAACCAATTCCAAACATTATGACTCCGGCTATCATTAGCCAGCCATAATAGCTAATATTATGTTTATCCATAAGGTATCCTGCAACATTAAAAGCAATACCCCCTATTAGCAAAATTAAACCGCGGCGTACAAAACGATTTTTCATGGCGATATGTATATGTCCTACAAAGATCCTACAATTAAAAAACAGATAATTAACAACTTAGGCCTAAAATATTTATTATCGAATA
>CBIHNR010000152.1:0-13708 GCA_966211215.1 uncultured Pedobacter sp. | reverse complement strand
CATTTCTCTTGGCGGCTGCATGGAAGATGTATTTATGCCTTGTATTACGGGCAATAATAATTTTGAATCTGAAAGCCGTGCACTTGCCGGCTTCAATAAGATCGACTACCAGATAGAGGGCAACTTAATAGTTAGAAAGGCATCGGAAAACCGAATTGAAATTGAAGGTAGTTCTAACCAGTTGAACTACATCAAAACAAAAGTCGAAAACGGGAGGCTTAAAATTTACAGCAGTCAGTGTTTAAAGAATACCGACTTGAATTTGGTTGTTTATACCGAAGATCTTTCTGAAGTGAAACTGGCCGGTTCCGGAGATGTTGAAGTTATTGATGATTTTGCTTCCAAGGAACTCAACTTCGAAGTTTCAGGTTCTGGTAAATTATCTGCCCCGGCAGAAGCAGAATTTGGTAACAACAAAATTAAGTGGTAGTGGAAGTATAACCTTAGAAGGTTACTGCCAAAACTTCGAATCTCAGATTAGCGGTTCTGGAAAAATACACGGCTATGCTTTGGTTGCGAATAGTGCCAATGCAACTATTTCTGGTTCGGGCGATTTGGAAATATTTGTTAATAACACGCTAACAGCGAATATTAGCGGAAGTGGATCCGTACGATACAAAGGAAATCCTCCAATTGTTAATTCTAATATTAGTGGCTCTGGAAGGGTTACTAAGGTACAGTAGTAATGTAAAGGTCCGGTGTTTTGCCGGGCCTTATTATTCCAGTAGTTTCTTTAAGGCCACGAGACTTCTTGGCGAATAGGTGGTTAGCTCGTTAATTAAAAAGCCTATTAAATAATTTTTCCTCCCTTGATATTTGGCCAACATTTCCTCCGGCGAATCGGTTTCTCTAAGTATTTTTATTGTTGCATTTATGGCTTTAACTTCTTCAATAGAGTTTGTTAAGGCACTAAGTGTCTCCTTGTTCATATGGTATATAATTAGTCAATTTCTTTTTGTCCAACCCTCAACAGGATTGGGAAGTTCACATTTTTTATTGCCTGGTTTCCCCACTTTTCATAAAGGCTTTCATAAACTAAATCCACAGGATTGGCATTGTTTTGCCTGATGTAGTGCTGCACTGCCGACCAGGTGTTGAGATATCCAATTAACTGATCAAAACTCCAGTTTAATGTGCTTTTTATTCTGGGGCACTCAACTTCTTTAAAAGGGAAGGGAATGGTACGATACTCTTCGTCGATATACTTCCTTTCTTTATCCCAATACTTTCCAATTACGTTGTAATATAGGTTTTGAATGATTGGGTCGAGCTCGCTATCAATGCTTAATAAAGAGTATCCAATTGCGGCGAAGTATCCCCCAGGCTTCAAAGTCCGATTTACTTCTCTATAGAAATCATCAAAATGAAACCAGTGGATTGCCTGTGCTACGGTTATCAAATCGAACTGCTTATCTTCAAAACTCGAGTGTTCCGCATATTCTTTTTATAGACAATGTTATCTCTTAAAATAGCATTGGCTATTTGTTTTTCGCTAAGGTCTGTAGCGTAAACTTTATCAAAAAATTTAGCTAAGCAAACAGCCAGCTGCCCGTTGCCAGTGCCACAATCCCAGGCTGTTTTAAAATCGGTCCTTAATGATTTGAGAAAGTCAAAAAGTTCAGTAGGATAATTGGGCCGAAATTGCAGGTATTGTGCAGAGTGGGCAGAAAAGTTGTCTTTCATAGTAATTGAAAGATAAGGCTTTAACTGTTAAATTCCAAAAATGTACAAGCGTTTGTAAAGGCATGCTGTTTACCTTGTGAAGGTTGTTTTGTTAGAAAGGATAGCCAATAGCAAGATTAAATATCAAGTTTTCTTTCCGCCACTCCCGACTAAAATCTATCTCATCAAATACCCAGCGTTGGCCAGCAGGGAGCCAGGGCTTGCGAATTGGGAACGCAAGGTCAGTTCTTAAAACAAAGAATGACAAATCAAAACGCAGTCCCACCCCGGTTCCAACGGCTAACTCATTGAGAAAGTTTTTGCTAAATTTTGCTCCCGGCATGGGGTTTTGAGGATCGTCGCGTAATAACCAGATGTTGCCAGCATCAATAAACACAGCTCCCCTTAAAATATTATTGAATTTAGGACGGTATTCAGTATTGATTTCCAGTTTAATATCACCTGTACGGTCGGGTGCAATAGCTATTTCATTATCGGCAGGAGTAGTTGTTCCAGGACCAAGTGTACGTGCGCGGAAAGCTCTCAAACTATTTGTTCCCCCAATAAAAAATTGTTTAATAAATGGAAGTGTAGATGAATTGCCATAAGCCAGGCCATAGCCAACAATTATCCTGCTGGCAATTTGGTTACCATAACCCAGGTTAAGGTAGTGCCTAAAATCATTTTCGAAGCGCACATATTGTGAGAACCGGGCACCAAAGATTTGCACGGTATCGGCTTTTTTGTAATTGGCTCCCGTAGCCAGTCCTAAAATATTTCCCGACAGGTCAATATTGAAGTTTTCGTAAAACGTGTTTTTGCGTGTTGTTTCAATGGTATTAGTGAACAGGAAATTATAATTCGGCCCGATGATAAATTGCTTTTCTATTGCTTTTGCATAACTGGGCTGTGCCTTTGCCAGTTCACTATAAGCCTCACTTACATTAGAAGGTTGTACGTAGTTTATCGAAAAAATATTTAGCTGATGTTCTTTGCGGATGTTTTCCTTCCATACATAACCAAAAGATGTGCGGAAAGAATTAAGAGAATAGCTTTGATAACGATTCAATAAATCATAGCCCAGCATTATTTTGGTTCGGGGAATAAATGCGCTGGATGCTTTGAATTTAAAAGGCGAAATCAATCGCGGGATGTTCAAATTAGCTTCAGCACCAAATCGAAACAAACTGTTGCCTTGATTTACTCCAGATACCTGAATATCAGTGCCGGTATAAGCAGTAATAGTTAGAAGCTCGGCGCCGCGAAAAGCGTTACGGTTTCTCCAGCTTATATTCAATTCGGAGCCATTGAAGTTTGTAGACGTTGAGCGCCCCAATAGTTCTGCTCTTAGTGATTTTTTTGGAAAAGGAGATAAATAATAATAAGAATCCAGTTCGTTATCGCCTTGTTCGGAAGTTTCTACAAACTTATTCTTTACAAATTTGAATGTCCCCAAATTAACCAGGCGGTTTAACGACATATTATGGTCAGTGCGATTATAAATGTCGCCTTTGTGAAAAAACATGGTCCGTTCGAAAACCTGTGGCTTAAAGGTACGGGCTGTGTCTATCACAATAAAATCTTTATGTGGTTCTCCGTACTGAACGCTAAGTGAATCATTAGAAAGCTTGTAATTTGGATAGATAAAAATGTTGTCGACTGTATAAACCTGACGGGCTTTATATGGCATCGATTCTTTGACATTAACCACTAAGTCAACCTTTTGCTGATGGTTTGTACTATCTACCTGAATTAAAATATGGTCTGGACTGAAATAATAGAAGCCTTGCTCTTTCAATCGGGTATCGATGCGGTTCCGCTCAGAACGGATAACGTCCAGGTCATATGGATCTCCAACCTTTAAAAAGCTTTTCGGAGAAGTGCTGGTTAAAGCCTTTCCTAATGAAGAACTATCAGTAGCGAACCGTACGCTGCTTATCATATACTGCGGGCCAGGGAAAGCATGATAAGTAAGGCGCACTTTTTTTCGCCTTACGGTGCTATCAGCAGTAACCGAAGCCCTGAAGTATCCCCGATTCTCGAGCCTGTTTTGCACCAGGCTACGGTTATAGTCAACTTTCACAGTACTGAATAATACGGGTGGTTCGCCCAGAGATTTGCGAATGCGATTACCTAAGCCTTTTTCCTTTTTAGGATTTCCAAACGAATTATAAATACGTAGTTTAAAAGGTATGCCTAAAAAACGAGAATTAGGCTTGGGGCGTAAAACCCCCTGTAACTCGGATGCCAGGGCTTTTGCCTCCTGGCGTTTAACGCTCTTGTCTTCGATTTTAACATTATCACCCAGGTAAAGATATTCTCCTTCGGGTACATATTTGGTGGTACTGCAAGCTGCAGCAAAAAGGAGAAATGCTGCTAAAACAAGGTGTTTAAGTAGTTTACTCATCTGCTGCAAGTTTTCGTTCTGCCTTTTCTTTTTCCCGGCGTAGTTTTTCCTCTTCAGATTTTCGTCTTAATATCTCTTTGAATTTGTTATAGTCAACATTGATGATGAAGCCCACCCCGGTTTCAATAACCTGGCCTTCAACCGCAACCTGATATTGGTTTTTGCGATATGCCCGGAGTAAGTACCTGCCATCTTTAGACAACTGATAGTCTACTGCTAAATCGCCTGCTACATTATTTGCTTGCTGCCGTGGCTGGCGTGGCCCTTCCAGCTCAAAATTGCTTCCTAATGAAACCTTAATGCGGTCGTTCATCAGTCGCTTAGAAGCAGTCACATTTAAGTCAGTACGGTTCTGTAGCTGCCCGGTAGTATAATCATCGGTAGCCTCCAAATTAAAGTTTAGATCGACACCGCTAATTAAGTTTCCTGCCAGGTTGTTCAGCTGCTCATTAAGTAATTTGCTGACGCTTTGACGGGCCAGCGATTGTGGAGTTGAACCTCCGGCGCTGCTGCTAAATGGATTATCGGACACAAAGCGATTCAGTAGAACAAGAGCAAATGCCTGCTTATTAAGTTCAGAAGGTTCAGTTTTTAATTGTTCCAACCTACTGTTTACGGTAGCCACTACTGAGGATGACACGTTATAGTTTTTTTCAGGAAGGTCAATGTCGAATGAAATAACCGGTTTCATTAGTTCGCCCTTTAAAGTCAGCAGAAGTTCAAAAGGCAAGCGTTGTTTATACATATTTACTTCTGATGCAGGAGCCGAACCAAGTTGATTTGCAACAAGATCCAGCGGGGCGGTCTCAGCTACATAAACTGCGGTTACATCTATGTCGGCCATGGTTGGTTCGCCGTTCCAGGTAATGGTACTGCCTTTGCGGATATCAAACCTACGTTTTATAAAGTTGAAGGAGAGTTCGTAAGAACCTTCATCGAGTACATAGTTTCCTGTTAAACTCATTTTGCCGCTTGGATCTATGCCTGCGTTTAGTTGCGCCTGCCCTTTAATTTTGAGGAAGTCTCCTGTTCCCTGGTCAACAATAATATTAAACTCAGCCTCTCTATCAACCTCGAGATTAGTAGAAACATTTAAGCCTGTTATTGCTGATGCTTTGGCCGAATCAATATTTGAAGTTAAGGCCGTGTTGTTTTCGGGGTTATTCAAGTCCACAAATTCAACAATGCCTTCCCGCTCAACCAAGCCGGGATCGGTTTGCGGAAGTACCAGGGTGAGTTTGGTATTTTTGAGTACTTTTAAATTGCCATCAACTTCTGGCTGATTCATATCTCCGCGAATGCGAAGGTGACTGTCAATATAGAGTTGGCCATAGTACAATTCATTGTCCTTGGAGGTAGAATTTAAAGCCTGAAAGTCGTCAGCGTCTACATCCAGATTAAAGCGGTAATCAATATAATTGGACGTATAAAGCATTCCATCTACAGAAAGCTTATTACCTGCCGAATCTGTAAGTGCAAAGCTGTCAAATCGTATTCCTTCTTCGTTAAATCGTAGCCTCTCGTTGTCTATCCTGTAAAGAGAATTTAATACGCCAACTCTAAAGGCTGCATTATTAAAGTTTATATCCCCGTTAATGTTAGGCTTCGATGCTGAACCTGTGATGCTTAGCTTTCCATTAAGGGGTCCGCTGGCATCTTTCATGCCGCCCATTGTAAAGCCTTGAATACTACGCAGATTCAGGGTAGCAATATTCAGATTCAAATCGAAATTACTATTGTTGGTATAGTAATATCCCGTTAGTCTGACATCATTGCCTTTTCCTGTAATTTGCATGTTTGCAGCCAGAGTATTAGCCCTTTCATTATTCACTTTTAAGGCAATGTTTCCAACCGTATCTCCCATGTAGTTAAAATCATTTACATTGAGGTCGGATGTAAAAATGGGCTGCGTTTGGAAATTGCGCACAAGCGCATTGCCGTTAATAGTACCACCTACCAAAAGCGAATCTTTTCTGGCTATTTCGGTAAGGGTTTCAATCTTGAAGTTGCTGAAAGTGATGGCCAAAGGATTATTTAGGCCAGCAGGTGATGTATTTAATGACAGTTGCTGGCCGGCGTTAGAAATGGTGAAGTTTTGTGCCATTACTCCCTGATTGCCAAAGCGTATAAAATTACCCTGGCTTACCGTCCACGGTTGATAGTTTAACACAAGCCCATCAGGATTTAAGTTAAATTCATAGTTCGGTCCATTAGCTTTAAGAGCCCCGACTATGAGGTAATGCTGTTTGTTTTTTGCATCACGCACTTCCAGTCGAGTGTTTAGAATATTGTTTTGAACGTTTCCGGTTATCGACGTATTTAATAATTGAAATTGTGTGCTGTTTAAGCGATTAAATGCAACAGAATAGTCAATGGCATTGTTAGCCGTGTTAACCTTAAAGTTCAAATTATTGATATCATAGCTGCCATAAACTATTCGTGGCGCTACGGCATTGGCGGTTAACTGCCCAGTGCGCCCATCAAAGCTTCCATTAAGAGTAACGGTTGCCATTTCTTTAATATTAGGGTTAATCTGCGCTAGCAAGGGCGCGTTCGAGATGATAGCATCAAACTGCAGATATTGCCCCTCAACAGCCTGCGATGTTACAGTGCCCGTATTATAGTATTTATTAATTACCGATTGAATTGCAGGGGCAATTTGGGTGAGCTTATACTTACCAGCTACGTTTGCCGTCAATACTTCAGACCGAAGCTTTAACGTATTGCTATCCGGCGATGCGGTAGAAATCACACTAACCGTATCTAACTGAATACGTTGCCCCGAGCGAACGATAATAGCCTCTGTCAGATTTATAGTACCGTTCAGATAATCCACATCGGCAGTAGGTAGGTCGGCAACCAGTTTCCCGCGAAAGCGGAAATCATCCGGGTAGAAATTTAATTTTTGAAGGTTGATGCTATCGGCGTTTAAAGTAAGTTGAACAGCCGGATATTTGCGGTTAAGGTTAGCCCTGGCCTTTAAGTCAAAATCAATATTAGGATCGGCCATGTTGGCAACCGCATTCACAACCCCATTTCTGGCAGTGCCCCGGAGTATTAAGTTGCGATAGTTATATTTATTGTATTGAGCTTGAATTACCTTGCCACTGAATGAGCCCGTTAAGGTTTTGGGATCGGTTCCGCTCGCATCTACCTTTGCTACCATAGAAACCTTGCCCATGGTTTTTTCCTGGCGGATGATACGGCCAACATTTAAGTTATAGGTTTTGACATCAGCCTTGTAACTAACTGTTTTTCCATTCTTAACATAAGCAATCGCTTTGGCGCTACCGTCGGTAGAATTTAGGTTAAGATTGGTATTAAAGCTTGCCATGCTGCCTTTAAAAGTTCCCTTTACATTTAAAGCATCTGGTACGCGAATATTAGGGGGAATTGTGCCTCGTGGAACAAGGGCGTAAATATCTCGGCTACGGGTGTTAAAATTTTTAATGTTGAGGTCGAAAAACGCTTTGTTCATATCGGGCAGTCCGATGATTCTTGCTGATGCGTTTAAGCTTGTGTTGCCAAAATCGGATACCTGTAAATTTGGAATAGAAAGATTTTTCACCTGGCCGGTTACTTTTCCATCAATGTTTAGCACCTCATGCGAATGGCTTTTAAAGGGCTCGGTTGCTGCCAGGGTTGGCACAAAAACTAGAATATCGCGCAAGCCCAGCCTGCTATCATTTAAATTGGCATCAACCCGCAAATCTCCAGGATTAGCGCTTAAACTTTCAATAGAAGGATAAGCAAGTTTTATTTCGTTGCGTAGTAAAGTTTGAGATGTTTGTACATACAGATCTTCCAGTGACGTTTTGTTTTTGCCGTAGAAGAAATTGGTAGTTAAGCGTCGCAAATCAAAGCCGCTCTTCTCCTTCATGCTGCCAGAGTTAATGCGGCCGGAGATGGTATCAATGGCATAAACCAGGTCAGATGCATCAAGATTTAAATTGCGAATGTTTAAATGCCCATAGTCCATTCCGGTTTTTTGAACAGGCATGTTCATGTCATCAAACCGAAGGGCATTGTTAACAAAGTTGATGTTGGCTGCAGTAAATTTCCAAACATCCGCCTGTGCCTCAACCTCTTCCTTTGCTTCCTTCTTAACCACTTTGGCAGCTTGCTTTCTTCCTAAGACTATGCCAAAGGCCGAGTTGCTCATATCGACATTATCCAAGCTTATGGCCTTATTCTTAAGATCGATTTTATCTGTTTCAACATTGAGCTTTCCTAAGTTTACATCAGCCTTAATGGCCGATACATCATTTCGGTAAGCAACTTTAACGCGGTCTACTTCGGCACTACCCAAATGAAAATCCACGTCTATAGGCTGTCGGCTCTCAACAATATTTGCTGTTTTAGAATCAGCCTTTACCGGCGGTTTGCCCTGGATGATTACGGCATTGACATTCGACAGCTTAAACTTGGGTATGTTGTAACGCATACTACCCAGGTTAAACTCTTTAATGCGGGTATCAAAATGTCCTAAATAAAAATAGACATCATTGGCAGTTGGCGCATCTTTATATTTTACGCGGATGCGGTCGAGATTAATTTTATCAATAGAAAACTTCATTGGTGCAGCCGAGGTGTCTGTTGGTACAGGCTTTTTTTGCTCACTAACAAAAGCTTTCATGATATAATCGAAGTTGAAAACGCTATCGGGAGTGCGGCTCACATTTGCTGTAATGCCACGCAAATCAATTTCATTTATTTCAACTGTATTTTTCATCAGCTTTAACAGGCTGATGTCAACCTTAAGCGTATCTCCGGCAATAAGGGTATCGCCTTTCTGGTCTTCAAAATAAACATCCTCCAAAACAATCAGCTTTGGAAGCCCAAGGGTTAATCTGTTAATTTCCACCTTAGTACCAATTTTCTTTTCCAGAAAATTTACAGCCTTGCCTCTAGCAAAATTCTGAACAGAGGGAACCCTGATAAGCACAAACAACAGCAGCACCAGGAATAAAATTATTCCTACTATCCAGAGAATTATTTTTATCGATAGTATTCCGTAGTTTCTCAAGGTATCTGTGTTACTATTTATTAAATTGTTAAATGATTGGAAATGTTTAAAATTTGATTTCTTTTGCGTATATGCACTTAGCAAAAAACTGAGGTCCGTTAATTACTAAGTCAAATTTCTCACATTTACAATTTCTGAATTATAACCTTTATAAATACATGATGATTAGCTACAAAAACTTAGCCGCAGCGGTATTATTGGCTGCATGTACTTATTTTGATACTAACGCCCAGATTGCCCAATCACTGCAATTAGCTCCGGCAACCACCGTAAAGGTGAACACAAGCCGTTTACAGCGAATAGATCAGGCGATCGAAAACAGTATCAATAAAAAGGAAATTGCGGGTGCTGTCGCCTTTATAGCGCGGGATGGCAAAATAGTGTATAATAAAGCCTTCGGTTATAGTGATGCAATTTCAAAACAACCCTTAAAAGCAGACGATATCTTCCGCATTGCGTCGCAGACAAAGGCCATTACCAGCGTGGCTGTGATGATGCTTTTCGAAGAAGGCAAGTTTTTGCTTGATGATCCGATCTCTAAATATATTCCAGCATTCGCCAAACCGGTGGTCCTCGATCAGTTTAATGCTGCCGACAGCACCTATACTACAGTCCCGGCAAAAAGAGAAGTAACTATCCGCGATTTACTAACTCATACTTCGGGCATCGATTATGCAGTTATTGGCTCGCCAAATTATAAAGCAATTTACGCGAAAGCCGGCATTCCTGTAGGTTTCGAAAGTGGCAGGTTATCACTTAAAGATGCAATCGATAGATTAGGAAAACTTCCATTAGCGCATCAGCCAGGCGAGAAATTCACCTATGGTTTAAATACAGATGTTTTAGGGCGCTTAGTAGAGGTTGCATCCGGAATGCCCTTAGATAAATTTTTCCAGGAACGAATCTTTAAGCCACTAGGAATGAATGATACTTATTTCTTCTTGCCAAAGGAAAAGCAATCCAGATTGGTTACAATCCATAAATATGATGAACAAAACAATTTGGAGCGCTATTTAAGATACGGAGTAATTACAGCAGATTATCCAACCCGCAACGGAACATACTTTTCTGGCGGAGCAGGATTAAGTTCAACAATTGCCGACTACGCTGCTTTTTTACAGATGTTGTTAAATAACGGAGTTTATAACAGTAAACGTTTGCTTGCAAGGCACACTGTAGAAATGATGACCAGTAATCAAATTGGCGATTTAAACGTACGTGGCGATAAATTCGGTCTTGGCTTTCAAATTACCAGCAAGCAATCACAAGCTAAATTAGGCCAAACAGAAGGCTCGTTCGCCTGGGGCGGATATTTCGGCACAACTTATTGGGTAGACCCAATAGAAAAGTTGGTGTGTTTGATCTATACTCAGCAGTCCCCTTTAAAATCAGACTTACACGATAAGTTCAGAGCAGCCGTTTACCAATCCCTCAACGACTAAAATAAAAGGCAGAAGCGTCGCAACTTCTGCCTTTTACTTTATTTATCAGTTATCCATAGCCACCAATCTGGTAATTCTGCTAATTCTCCAATCCTGCAACAGCTCCAGACAAATTAGCCACCAATCCAGAATTCTGCTAATTCTCCAATCCTGCCAATCCAGCTCCAGACAAATTAGCCATCCAACCCAGAAAATCCTGCCAATCCTATAATCCTGCAAATCCTGATCCAGACAACATTAAGCTATATAACTCTCCAAAATCTTAAACCCACCAGCAGTTTCCAATACCACATTCTTCACAGTAGCCGGGATTAAAATACTGTCGCCCATTTTTACATTGAGTTCGCCGCCATCATACTTTAAAGTATAAGCACCAGCCACACATACATGAATCACAAAAGAATCAAACGCAGAATAATCGCGGGCAGTGCTTTCAGTAAACTCTAAAATGTTGGTAGTAAAATACTCGCAAGAAACAACCTCAACAGCCTCATTCACTTTCTTATCATATACAGATTTGTACTCCGGGTAAACATTGTAGTCAATAGCCGCTAAAGCTTCCTCAGTATGTAGTTCGCGCTTATTGCCTTTATCATCCACCCTGTCAAAATCATAAATACGATAAGTAATATCAGAAGTTTGCTGGATCTCGGCAATCAACAACCCTTTTCCAATAGTATGCACACGGCCGGCAGGCAAGAAAAATACATCGCCGGCACTAACTTCCTCCTTATTTAAAATATCGTTAATTCTTCCACCATTCAGTTTTTCCAGGTACGTTTTCTCATCAGTCTGCTGATTAAAGCCCGAAATTAAGGTAGCACCCTCATCAGCCTGAATCACGTACCACATTTCAGTTTTACCAAAAGAATTATGGCGCTCTTTGGCTAACTTATCATCAGGATGAACCTGGATCGATAAATCATCATTCGCATCAATAAACTTAACCAATAACGGAAATTCATTGCCAAAACGCTCATACACAGCCTTACCCACCAATTCAGATTTAAACTCCTCAAGTAACAAAGCAAGGCTTTTACCCGCCAAGGCGCCATTTTTAACAACCGAAACATCACTTTTTACACCAGAAATCTCCCATGTTTCGCCACAATTTGGCAGCGGAGAAAAATCTTTGCCCAGGTACGAATTAATTTTTTCGCCACCCCATATTTTGTCTTTATAGATTGTTTTAAACTTTAATGGATAAAGAGAAGCCATACGTGAAATTTTTTGCTGCAAGTATAATAATTTTGAAAATATAAGCTTAATGCGATTTAGTTAACCGGTTTAGAAAAATGTAAATCGGTTGCCCCGTTATTAAAAAACAAAAGTCAGCGCTAAACAACTAATTTTAACCCGGCAGATGTTTCTAGATATCCATTCCCATATAGAAAATACTGATGGTGGAACGCTAACCATTCGAAACATTATTATTGAAGAGGAGCCTATCCAAGAGCCACTTTATCAACAGCAGTGCTATTCAGCCGGAATTCACCCTTGGTATATTTCTGAAACTAATTGGGAACAGCAGTTAGCTCAACTTGAAAATCTACTAAACCAGCCACAAGTTAAGCTAGTAGGAGAATGCGGGCTCGACAGGCTTAATGGCCCCGATTTACTTTTACAGCAGCAGGT
Source organism: uncultured Pedobacter sp. (assembly GCA_966211215.1). Lineage (GTDB taxonomy): Bacteria > Bacteroidota > Bacteroidia > Sphingobacteriales > Sphingobacteriaceae > Desertivirga. The sequence continues at coordinate 1,536 of CBIHNR010000152.1, read as the reverse complement.
ATTCGAACGACAGATTCAGCTGGCCGAAAAATTCCAGAAACCCCTTATCATACATTGTGTAAAATGCTTCAGCGAACTACTTCAACTCAAAAAGAAATCGCAGCCCACTGTTCCGTTAATACTACATGGTTTTAACAGCAAAATGGAAATTGCCAGTCAGCTATTACGTGCAGGATTTAATTTCTCGCTAGGCGTCGCCCTGCTTAATCGAAGTTCAAATGCCGCACAATTAATAAAGCATCTTCCGGATAGCCGACTCTTTCTCGAAACCGACGATAAAAATATTTCTATCTCTGAAATTTACCAGGCAGCCGCAAGCCTTAAAAATATCTCCATCAATCAGTTAAAAGACATTATCTTTGCCAACTGGATGAGTTTATAAGTTGAAGGCGCCAGTCGGACTTCAATCCATTTGATAACTTTTATAGGAACACAATACATTATGGCTGATTTAGGTTGGTTATCGCGTTCTGCCTTATTGGTAGGAAACGAAGGAATTGAGCAGTTACAAAAAGCACACGTTTTAGTAGTAGGTTTAGGCGGGGTTGGGTCGTTTGCAGCCGAATTTATCTGTCGTTCGGGTGTAGGAGAAATGACGATCGTTGATGGTGACGTGGTTGACCCTTCTAATCGTAACCGCCAACTACCCGCATTGGCCACTAACCATGGCGTATCAAAAGCCGATATTATGGCAGAGAGGTTACTTGCTATTAATCCAGAACTAAAGTTGCACGTAATACAAGAGTTTTTAACTCCTCAAAAATGCCGTGAAATACTGCAAACCCGGTTTGACTATATAATGGATTGCATCGATAGTATTACGCCAAAAGTTACATTACTTTCCACTGCTTATCAAAGCGGACAAAGAATCGTTAGTTCAATGGGTGCAGGTGGCAAGTTCGATCCTTCAAAACTTCGGGTAACCGATCTTCTCGAAACCTACCAATGCCGATTTGCAGAGTACGTTCGCAAACGGGTCAAAAAACTAGGAGTACTTAAAGGAATCAAAGCGGTTTTCTCACTTGAAGAAGTAAAATTAGACTCGCTTATCATGACCGATGGCAGTAACTTCAAACGTTCTGCTTATGGTACAATTTCCTATTTGCCAGCTGCATTTGGAGGCATGTGCGCATCTGTAGTAATCCGCGACTTATTAGAGGTTCCTGTAGCTCTGGAAGCGAGGCCAAAGCGTATTCAAAAGAAAAAGAAAAAAGCTGCAGCAAAACCAACCCAGGCATAGTATTAACATAGATAAAACAAAGGCAAGCCGGAACACCTTAATAATTGTGTTCCGGTTTTTTATTTCCTCCCTATAACTACTCTTCCGAAATCGAGTGTATCATCATCGCATTTCATCTACTAACGCTAAAATATACTTCTAAAAGAATAACACCGCGACATTATTAGAAGCGGGATCTATGTACCTTCTATGAGTATCGTTCCGGCTATCCGCTATAATTTTTTGCTCGCTTAGGCAGAACCCGGTTCCCGGCAAAAAAGCTGCCGCTGCTATCCGGGCTATAGGGGAGGGTAGCT
>CBIHNR010000151.1:0-13721 GCA_966211215.1 uncultured Pedobacter sp. | reverse complement strand
ATTTCGAAGGCAATAGCTGCATTGCGGGCACCGATCTGAAAAAATCCATTGGGCTGGTTAATCTCACTTCCGCCAAAAACCTTTGCTTTTAAGTCGGCGCGATTGCTTCCCATATTAATCATTTTATTAATAAGATAGGGAATAGCTATATCGCCATACTTGTTTTATGAGGCTCCCTCTCCATTCCACACCGGAAGCATATAATGGTTTATACTTCCATATTTTAAAACCGAGTCAAATATGGCAACTGCAATGCATGAACCGAGCACAGTGTCTACTATCTGCGGCTTTTTGCCAATAAAAACTGCCCCGGGGAATAAAAAAAGTTTTTTCATAAGTAGCATTAAATCTTTTTAAATATTGCTGGCTGAACCTGGGTTAACGGCAAATCCATACCTGAAACAGACTCGGAATGCCCCAGAAACAGAAAGCCTCCTTTTTCTATTTTAGAAGCCAATTTCCGGATAACTTTCTCCTGCGTTTCGCGGTCAAAATAGATGAGTACATTTCTGCAAAACACCGCGTTAAAAACTGGTATATTGCTAAAATCACCGTCAATAAAATTAAGCCGGCCAAAAGTTACCTTCGAGCGCAGCTCTGGTACAATTCGTACGGTTCTGTTCCTGGCGTCCTTACTTTTTAAAAGGTATTTCCTTTTATATCCCAACGGAACAGGCAATACCTTTTCTTCCTGATACACTGCCGTTACCGCACACTCCAAAACCCTTGTAGAAATATCGGTTGCAAAAATATCATAGTTAAAGCCGGGGTTACTTGCGCCAAATTCGCTTAACACCATGGCCATTGTATAGGGTTCTTCCCCTGTAGAACAACCTGCACTCCAGATTTTAAAGGGTTTGCTATGCTGTTCCTTAAACAGTTTTGGGAGTACATCCCTTGTCAGGAAATCAAAATGCGCCGCTTCCCTGAAAAAATCTGTTTTATTAGTTGTTACCAAGTCTATCATTGGCGTAAGCTCCAGCCGCTGCCCCTCTGTACTGAAAAGATAGTCACAATATGCCTTAAAGCCTGTTAGCTTTAAGGCCGACAACCGTTTATGTAAGCGCCCTTCTAACATCGTTTTTTTTGTTAGGGGCAGTTTAATGCCATAATGGGTGTAGATAAAACTGCTTAGGCGGTTAAAGTCGGCGCTAGACATAACCGATGCAGTATAATTTTTAGCCTCCCAATTTGCCATGGTAAAATCTTAGAATTTCTCGTATTCGTTATCCAGCTCGTCCATGTTTAAACTAACACCATTTGATTTATACTTTGGCGCATGTGCGGCATTTCTAACCGGCGTATTTCTAAACCTGTATGTCGAATTTTTAGGAGCTGCTATTTTATGCTTTACACCATTCTCAAACTTGAAAAACGATATGATCTCTTTAAGCTGCTCTGCCTGCGATGATAACTCTTCGGCACTTGCGGCAATTTCTTCTGATGTTGCAGCGTTTTGCTGTGTAATCTGATTTAATTGCTGCATAGCGTTATTAATTTGGCCAACGCCTAAGTTCTGCTCCACGCTCGATGCACAAATTTCTTCTACCAGCTTGGCGGTTTGCTGAATACTAGGCACAATTTGTCCCAACAGAGTTCCAGACCTTTCGGCAACGCCTACGCTGGTTTGCGACAACTCGTTAATTTCGTTGGCTGCCAATTGCGATTTTTCGGCAAGCTTCCGTACTTCGGCGGCAACAACAGCAAAGCCTCTGCCCTGCTCGCCAGCCCTTGCAGCTTCTACCGCAGCATTTAAAGCGAGAATATTTGTTTGGCGTGCAATATCGCTGATGATAGTAATTTTGCCTGCTATCAGCTTCATAGAGCCTACTGCCTTACTTACCGCTTCATTGCCTTCGAGGGCATCGCCCGATGCTTTGATCGCAATTTTTTCGGTTTGCTGCGCATTTTCGGTATTGTTCTGCACATTGGCTACCATTTCTTCCATGGATGATGATACCTGCTCGGTTGCTGCTGCCTGTTCGGTAGCGCCTTCAGACATTATCTGTGATGAAGAACTCAGTTCGTGGCTGGCTGCAACAATATTGTCTGAGGCTGAATTTACGTAATTGATAATATCCTTAAACTTATCTATCATCCCTTTAAGATCGTGGAGAACCTCGCCTATTTCATCATGGTTATGCACTTCCATGTTTACAGTTAAGTCGCCTTCTGCCAACTTGTGGATAATAGCGCTCGCATTGCTGATGTTTTTGTGAATACTTCGGGCAATTAAAACAGAAACAAAAGTTGCCACTAACACGCCCGCTATAATCAGTATGTAGGATTGGGATTTAGTGTCCTCGTATAATTTTGCAGCTTCATGAAATTCTTTATCAGCCAAAGAAAGCTGTAAAGCACTTAGCTCACTTATTTCTTTTGCCATTGGATCCACCTGAGGGTAAAAATCTTTGATAGAAAATTCTCCCAGGGCTTCCATATCCTCCCGCTCTGCAATGCTTTTAAGTGACTCCAACAGTTCATATGAATTTAGCAAAAGTTCTTTAACATGCTCAACCTCACTTTTCTCGCTGGTTATCAGAGCAGATGCTTCGTAAGCTTTCCAGTTTTGTTCAATTACTTGCTGGCCTTTAGCAATATTCCTTTTCCCCTCCCTAAAGCTTAAGGTTTTGTTCTTAATCTGATGGATAGTAGTAACGATGTTTATCGAATACTCATCAGAAATAATCTTTAAGTGGTTAAGCGGAATTACCCTGTTTTTGTACAACTGCTCAAAGGACCTATCCATAGTGCCCAAATTGCGTACGCCATACAAACCTGTTCCTACAATCGCTAGCGACATAAAAAACACGAGAATGAACAGCTTGGTAGAAATTTTGATGTTGTTAATCATTACGCTGTATATTGATATTATTTCGAATTATTAGTTAGAACTGAATGCTTGTACTTCTAAAAGCCCATCGGTACAAAAGACTTTATCAACATCCAGGATCATGATAAAGTCTTCTTCAACCTTACCAATGCCCACGATGTAGTCTTCCTTAAAATAGCTGCTAATACTAGCAGAGGGCTGTATCAGATTTTCGGGTATATCGATCACCTTTTGCACAGAATCTACAATGGCACCCAGTAACATCGCTTCATTATTACCCTGGATACTTAAAACCACAATGCAAGTGTCTACAGTAAAATCTGCGGCGGTTAACGAAAACCTTAAGCGGGTATCAACCACAGGTAAAATATTGCCACGCAGGTTTATTACTCCCCGCATAAATGCAGGTGCCTGCGGTACTTTAGTGATTGGCTGAATTTCAAGGATCTCCAGCACCTTACTTACATTAATGGCAAACAATTCTTTACCCAGCTTAAATGTAAGATATGACCATGTTTGCGTTTTTAATGACATAATGCCAATCGTTTTTTATTTGAATATTGCTCGATAACTTTATTGGTGTCTAAAACGAGGGCAATCCTGCCATCGCCTAGTATAGCTGCCCCCGAAATACTTTCCATTTGCAGAAAATATCTTCCCAAAGGCTTTAAAACAGCCTGAAACTTGCCCACCACATGGCCTGCAACTAATGCTACTTTATGGTCTTCGTGGTATACAATTATTATCTCCTGGGATTGGGTTATATCCTCTAACCCATTAAATTCTTCACTTAGGTTGATAAAAGGAATTTGCTCTCCGTCCAGCACTATCACATTATTAAAATTGTTTAAATCTGCTGGCGAATGCAGCTCAAAGCAGCGGTCTACCGCAGAAAGCGGGATAACAAAATCTGCATCTTGAACCTTAATCAGCAATCCATCAATAATGGAAACTGTTAACGGGAGCTTGATGGAAATAGTGGTTCCAACGTTCACCTGAGAGCTGATCTTTATCTGGCCATGGATATCGGTGATTTTTCGTTTTACAACGTCCATACCTACTCCTCTTCCAGAGATTTCGCTAATCTTCTCGGCGGTAGAGAATCCCGGCAGAAATATCAGATTAAAGATTTCCTTTTCGCTTAAAACCTCATCCTTATTTATAATACCCTTCTGAACTGCTTTCGCCCGGATCATCTCAGGGTCCATGCCCTTACCATCATCTTTAATTTCGATAAATACATTGGTGCCAGAGCAGTATGCTTTAAACAAAATTGTTCCATTGCGTGGCTTACCGGCCTTTTCCCGGGTATCCGGATCTTCGATTCCATGGTCGATACTGTTTCGCAATAAATGCATTACGGGGTCGGCCAGGCCTTCCATAATATTCTTATCCAGTTCTGTTTCTGCCCCTTCGGTAACAAAATCTATCTCCTTATTTAAATCAGACGACAAGTCTCTAACCAGGCGGCTAAACGGAGTGAGCATGTTATTAACCGGAACAAGGCTCATGCTGAATGCATTGTCGCGCAAGCGGGTAGAAATTTTTTCCAGGTTTTCGGTAACGGCAAGTAATTCTGAATGTGGTAATTGTTCCGCAAGCGTTCCTAACTTAGCCTGTAAGGTAATTAGTTCGCTTACCAACGACATTAGCGTGTCCAGTCTTTCTGAAGGCACCCTAACACTTGATATAATGTTCTTCTTAGTTGCCGCAGTTTCCTTTTGTACCGGCTTCGCACCGGTAATTTCAGTTGCCAATTTTGGCTCTTCAACTGCAGGTGCGGCTGCTTCGACAATTTCTAAAGATGCCTTTTCAGCAATTTCGAGCACACATAAATGCTCTGCATATAGAAAAACCTTTTTTATGTCGTCAGGCTGTGCTTTGGTTTTTAGCTCTATTTTCCAGGATGTATAACACAAAGTTTCATCCATCGAATCAATGGAAGGAATATTATCAGTAAGAGCTTCAATAGTGCACTCTCCCAGTGACTTAAGTTCGTCGAGATAATATAGTGGGTTGCTCCCATTGTAAAAGAATTTCCCGGCAGGAGAAAAAAGTATTTCATAAAACTTATCCTCCTCTATATCAACCGATTTATGCAAACCGTTATCAACAGCTGCAAATTCCTCTTTAGTGTTTGTAATATTAACTAAGGCAACCAGTTTTGCAGTTAATTGCTTATGCTTGTTCTGACTTTCGGCAGATGAAAGGCTACTATCATTTACCAATGCCGAAAGATGATCAAGAGAAGCCAGCGAAACATTCAGAACCTCTTTAGTTACTTTTTGCTGCCCGCCTCTTATAAGCTCATAAATAGATTCCAGGTGATGGGTAAACTCGGCAATTACCTTAAAGCCAAACATTGCGCTGCTGCCTTTAAGCGTATGCATATCCCTAAAAACCTGCTGAATAAGAGATTCGTTATCAGGATTTTGCTCCAATTGCAGTAAAGATGTTTCCATCTCGGCAATCAGCTCATGCGCCTCTTCTATGTAAGATGATTTGTACTGATCCATTACCAGATTAATTTCTTAACAGTGGAAGCCAGTTTTTCTTTTATGGCATCTTTATCAAATACGATAGTAGCACCTGAGGTGCGGATGTAATGGTTTAGGTCTGCACCGGCATCGGATACAAATAATACCACAGGCATAAAGCGGTAATTTTCCATTTCCCTTACTTCCTTAATCATTTCCAAACCACCCATTACCGGCATATTTAAATCAGACACTATCAGGCTGATATCACGGCCATCTAAATGCGAAAGCGCTTCTTTGCCATCTTCGGCAAAAAGAGTATTAAAACCTTCCTTTTTTAAAGTAAAGCCCAATACTCGCCTTACCAAATCAGAATCGTCTACTATTAAAATAGTCTTGCCCATTGTTAAAAGAAATCTTTTCTTAAACCCGCCATAGCAAACCAATTATTTAAATACTCTGTATCCTCGAAATGAAAACTCAAGTTACACCTCTTAACGGCGCTTCTTTTAAAAGCAAAAAGCAGCTGAATAAATGCTATATCCAATCGGGAAACATTTTTTAATATCACATTAAGAGAAGTGTATTTATCTGGTAGCTCTGCAAGCTCAACTTTAAGATCTTTTAGGCCTACAATTCCCAGCTCGCCTTCGAGCACAACGTTCGCCTCTTTAGAGTTTTCCGAAACGTTTTGAATAGTTATTTCTGCCTTCTTCATCTAAAACCTCGTCCCTAAATTCGATTACCGTTTTGATAATCACCCTTTGTTACGTTATTCATTTATAAATAGTTATGAATAGAGAATAAAAAAATCAGTATATGATTTTCTGGTAACAAAAATTTTTCATCTGCCGTTAAAAGGATTCTACTTGTGTAATACAGTCTGTCGATGATGAAATATTTCCTGCTTTTTGTTTTCTACTTTATTGCTTTTTATGTGAATGCCCAGGAGTTTTCCATAAATGGAGAGTTTAAGCCCAGGTTTGAATACCGGGATGGTTATGGCAAACTACGTTCGGCAAATGATTCTTTGGATAAGGCGGCAGCATTTATTAGCCAGCGGTCACGCATATATCTTAACTATGCAGACTCTAACCAAAGATTGAAGTTAGGCGCGGCCTTACAGGATATCCGAAACTGGGGTGTTACCGAGCAGCAGAATATAGGAGATAAAAACACCCTGGATTTGCATGAGTTTTGGGCTGAACTGTTACTAAGCAATAATTTATCCTTAAAAGCTGGTAGGCAGGAGTTAAATTACGATAACGCCCGCATAATTGGCAATTCTGACTGGACGCAACAAGCCCGTAGTTTTGATGCTGCGTTACTAAAATTTGAACGCCAGAAAAAGCAATTTAAACTGCACTTAGGTGTGGGCTTAAATAGTAAATCTGAAACTCTTTCTAAAGATGTGTACGATGTTGCCAATTTCAAATACATGCAATTTCTTTGGATGAACAAGAAATTTAAAAATCTGAACTCCAGCTTTCTATTCTTGAATAATGGAGTGGAATATACAGTCAATAAAAACGTGCCTGTAACTTCAGCTAACAGAAGAACAGCCTTCTCTCAAACCCTTGGCGGGCGCCTGGAATACAACCTGAATAAATTTGCTTTAAATACCGAAGGCTACTACCAAACAGGCAGGGACGCAACTAATAAAAAGCTAAATGCATGGAATTTGGGCACCGAACTTATCGCACGGACATCGGCATACTTTTCTGTTATAGCCGGAGCTGAAATCTTATCGGGAACTGCAATGGATGAAACCGACAACAAGAACCATTCTTTCAGCCCTATTTATGGCACCAACCACAAGTTTAATGGTACTATAGATTACTTTTTTGTGGGCGGCCGCCTGACAAACAAAACCGGATTGGAGGATTATTATATTTCGCTGAAGTACACCGGTAAACGATTTAATGCACAACTTGCTCCCCATGCTTTTTATTCGATGGCTAAAGTAGTAAAAGATGGAAACCGGCTGGATAACTTTTTAGCACTGGAAGCTGATTTAAGTGCTGGTTATAAAATATCAGATATTGCTACCATTCAGGGAGGACTTTCTGTTTTAAAAGGCTCATCAACACTGGAATATTTAAATCCTGGCGGCGACAGGAAGAAACTAAGCACCTGGGCCTGGACTCAACTGATAATCAAACCGAAGTTTTTTGCTGTAGGAAAGTAGGAAAGCCCCTGGTTAAAAGGGCAGCAATGCGTTAGTTTTCGGTAGCGCCTTTACCAGGCAAAACGCATTAAAGCTCAAGATGTAAGGGCGCTACTTCTAGTTGAAATACGTCTTTTAAAACCTTTTTGGCAGCGTGGAAGCCACACATTCCATGTACGCCCCCTCCGGGAGGAGTAGATGACGAACAGATATACAGCCCTTTAGCCGAAGTTTTGTAGGGAGAAAGCGATATTACTGGCCTGGTAAACAGTTGCCTGATGTCGATTACGCCGCCATTGATATCTCCTCCAATATAGTTTGGGTTATATTCTTCCATTTGGGCAGGATTGAAGGTATGCCTTGCAAGTATCCGTTCTTTAAAGCCCGGGGCAAAACGCTCCACCTGGTTTTCAATGGCCGCAACCATATCAACTTTACTTCCATTGGGAACATGACAATATGCCCATGCGGTATGCTTTCCTTCGGGTGCCCGGCTCGAATCGAACAAACTTTGCTGGGCTAACAGCACAAAAGGCTTTTCAGGCATTTTGCCTTGTGAGGTTGTGTACTCTGATAAAGCAATTTCTTCAATAGTATTTCCAAGGTGTACAGTCCCAGCGTTGCGGCATTCCTCAGCAGTAAAAGGAATTGGAGCATCTAAAGCCCAATCAATTTTAAAGGTGCCCATACCATAGCGGTACTTTTCGAGCTGCCATCTATAGATGGATGAGAACTTATGGCCAGCAATCTGCAGCAATTGCCTCGGTGTTACATCAAAAATAACGGCTTTAGACGATGGAAGCTGGCTCAATGATTTCACAAAAAAACCAGTTTCAATCTGTCCGCCAATTGACCTGAAATAAGATGCAAGAGCATTAGCAATCTTCATCGAACCACCTTTGGCAATTGGCCATCCCTTTAAATGCCCTGCCGCAGTCAAGACTAAACCAATGCCGGAAGTTGCCAGGTTTGACAGCGGCTGAATAGAATGTGCAGCCATGCCCGCCCATAAGCCTTTTGCTTCCTTTGTTTTAAAGCGTTTTGAAAACGATAGCGCCGATGTCAAGGCTTTTAACCCAAACAATCCCATAGCAATAGGGTGCGATGGTATTTTAAGTTGGGGCCCTAATATTGATGAAGCTATTAGAGACCAAGCTTCGAGCACTGGCTTAATAAGACGCAGGTAGGCTTCTCGGTCATCACCTAAAAGCTCTGCTGTTTTATCCAATGATTTTGTTAAAACCGCCGCCCTGCCCCCATCGAAGGGATGGGCTGCTGCTATTTCCGGGTATATAAATTCTAATCCAAGCTTTTCAAGCGGAAGTGTTGTAAAAAAAGGTGATGCAGCGGCCATGGGATGTATTGCAGAACAAACGTCGTGCAAAAATCCAGGTAAGGTTAGTTCTGCAGTCCGCAGGCCGCCTCCTATTTCGTTCTTGCCTTCCAGTAATAATACATTTAAGCCCTGTTGTTGCAATGTAATGGCAGCCGATAGCCCATTCGGTCCGGAACCTACAACAATAGCATCGTAATCTTTATTGTGCATAGCTGGCAGAAACTAATGAAAACCCATCTAACAGCAGTTGTTTAAAAGGACTCTTAAGTTAGAAGAATTATGGAAATTCTTAAAAAAAGTTTTACTGCATGATAGGCCCGGCTACATGCCTTAACATAACACATTTTTTCCTAGCCGAGTCTCTTGAAAAAGGACTCGGCGCCCTTCTTCTATAGTATATAACACTGAATTTTAATTTTTTTCCTAGCCGAGTCTCTTTTTCCTAGCCGAGTCTCTTGAAAAGGACTCGGCGCTCTTCTTGGTATATAACACTGAATTTTAATCCGGAATCAATAGCGCTTTCAAAAAAGTCGAACTGAAAAAATTAGAAAGGTGCTGAGAAATTGGAAAGGGCGCAATCTTCTGCGAGAGACTGCTAGCAAAGAAGGATGACCAACTTGCAAACCTGTTCATTTTCAACTATTTAAAACAAATCATTTTGTCATCTCGACGAGAGGAGAGATCTTAGGCAATACGCATAATAAAGCGCTTTAAGATCTCTCGAAGTTATAATGACATCGTTTGTATGTTGTTTATTTTTAACAAGTTACAAATTAGGCATTTTGTCATCTCGACCTAAGGAGAGATCCTAGGCAATACGCATAATAAGACACTTTAAGATCTCTCCGAAGTTATAATGACATCATTCGCGACCAGCTCATTTTTAAGCATTTTAATATGAAACTTTGTCATCTCGACGATAGGAGCTATCCTAGGCAATACGCATAATAAAGCGCTTTAAGATCTCTCCGAAGTCGAGATGACAAAGCGGGCTAGCCTGCATATTGCCACATGTGATCACTATATTTTGCTTTTTGCAAAAAGTTAATTGCTCAAGACAAACGCGCTAGCCTGCATGTCGCCAGATAGTTCTTTGCCATTCCAAAAAAATGTTCACCTCTTTTATCCAGAGGTGAACTAACCAATTAATAACTTCAGGAGAGTTCCTGCAGAAGGGAGGATATTGAAATCGAAATAAAGACTAAACTTCGCTTAAAAAGAAAGCCAATCTTTGTTTATCCAAATCTATCCCCCGCCGAAATAATTGGATAGCAGTAATCTCCAATTTTCTGACACAAATGTCTAATTAGCTTTTGATCTGACCGCTCTTTCTTTTTCGATTCATAAACTCTGAAGGGAGCATATTGAATTTAGCCTTGAAAGACTTTGCGAAGTAGTTAGGTGTAGCAAAGCCTACAACGTAGCCCACTTGTGCAACATTCATATCACTTTTTTCTAGCAAGATTGCAGCTTTATCTAGTTTCGCATTGCGAATGTATTCCACCGGCGACTGTCCCGTTAGCTCCAATATTTTATTATATAATGAGCTTCTGCTCATGCCCACATGCCTGCTTAAATCTTCCACTGACAGCTTGGAATCGTTTATGTTCTCTTCGATATATAACAATACCTTGTTCAGCAACTTTGCATCTTCCGATTCTATTTCAATTTCGGGAGTTAATACCTTGATTTGTTTGGTATAAGTTTCTTTTAATGTGTGGTTTAAAACCAGGAGATTTCTGATTTTAGCATTGAGAATCTCAAAATTGAACGGCTTAGACATATAGTCGTTTGCGCCCGTTTCAAGGCCTTTGATTTGTTCTTCCTCCGCCGTAAGGGCGGTAAGTAAAATAACCGGGATATGGCTGGTTCTTTTGTCGCCCTTGATTTTGCGGCTTAGTTCAATGCCATCCATCACAGGCATATTGATATCGCTCACAATAAGCATCGGATGATTTGCCAATGCTTTCTGCCAGCCTTCTTTTCCGTTCGAAGCTTCGAATATGCGGTAGTGGATTTTCAAATTATCTTTCAGATAAAACCTGAAATCCTCATTATCCTCAACCAACAATATCGCAGGCTTTTCCACCATATCCTTAAGTACGCCTTCAGATATTGGTTCTTCCGGCTCAAGATATTCAGCATCAAGTATCGGGCTGGGTTCCATAATTTCGCTTACGGGGCTTGCCTCAAGCAACCCTTCAATCGGGGTAAACGGAAGATTAATGATGAAAGCGGTTCCTTTCCCTTCCGCGCTTTCAACCTCGATGGTTCCATTATGCATTTTTACAAATTCCTTTGTAATTGAAAGGCCGATTCCGCTTCCCTGATTCAAAACAGAAGCACTGGTGCTGTTCTGAAAAAATCGCTCAAAAATCTTCTCCTTCTTATCATCTGGAATTCCTATACCTGTATCAGTCACCTTTATGGACAACCATACATTGAGCGGGCTTTCTGCATTTTCAGCAATATCAAGCTCTACTTTTATCTCCCCTTTTCCGGGCGTGAACTTAAATGCATTTGAAAGCAGGTTAAAAAGGATCCTCTCTATTTTATCATGATCAAAGCAGGTGAACAAACTTTGAGTTTTTGTTACCACCGAAAAGTCGATTTTCTTCCTTTCGGATAAATCCCTGAAAGAGTCTGCCACTTCTTTAATGAAGGAGATAATATCGCCTTCCGTTGAATGAAGGGTTAGTTCATGCTCTTCCATTTTACGGAAATCGAGAAGCTGATTCACCAGGTTTAACAGCCTTCTTCCGTTTCGTTTAATCATATAAAGCTGGCAGGATCTCTTAGTATCGCGCTCGCCCGGCAAGAGATTATCTACCGGGCCCATAATTAAGGAGATTGGCGTACGGAATTCATGGCTCAGGTTGGTGAGGAACTTTATTTTCAGATTGTCCAGCTCCCTTATCCTCTCTGCCTCTTTACGCTCTTCATCTAATATCTGTTTGGCCCTGATTTTCTCCTGCTCCTGGGCAAATTCCATTTTTAACTTCTGCAAGGCTCTGTGCCGCGAGTACAAAAGGGCTCCGCCAATTGCTACAACATATAATATGTAGGCGTAAATGGTACGCCAAAATGGTGGGCGCACGTATACTTTAATGGAAGTTCCAGCCGGATTCCATACCCCATCATTATTGCTGGCTTTTACCAAAAAAGTGTATGTACCGGGGTCCAGATTAGTATAAGAGGCTGTCCGCGATGCGCTGTAATTCCACTCTTTATCAAAACCTTCCAACTTGTAAGCATATTGATTTTGCTGTGGGGTGGTATAATTAAGGGCGACAAAGCTCAGCGAGAAATTTTGTTTATAGTCAAGATTGATTTCTTTCGCTACCGAAATATGCTCTTTTAAAATTGTGGAATCGGTAGGGCTAACAGACCTGTTATCAACCTTCAAATCAGTAATAAGAACCGAAGGAACATTTTTATTTTTCTTTAAATCAGAGGGTTTGAAATAATTAAACCCCTCTAAACCTCCAAAAAACATTTCGCCATCAGATAGCCGCAAGCCCGAGCCCAAAGCAAAATTGCTGTTTTGAACTCCGTTGTGAAAAGTATAATTATTAAACTTCCTGGTTTTGGGATTGAAACTACAAATCCCCTTATTTGTACTTAGCCAAAGCAATCCCTTTCCATCTTCAATAACCTTATAAACAACATCGTTTGCAAGTCCGTCTTTTTCGGTGAATGAGATAAACTGATTTGTTTTTTTGTTCAAGAGATTGAGCCCGCCGCCGCCGGTTCCTACCCATAAATTATTATGGGTATCGCTGAAAATTGTAAGCACTACATTGCTGGCCAGCTTGCTATTGTATCTGTTATAAACTGTAAAGCGTTTATGCCCTGGGTCCAAAACTGCAACTCCTGACCCATGCGAGCCTATCCACATATTCCCTTTACGGTCTTGCTCTATAGCCCTTATATAGCCGTTAAGTGGAAGTTTTACGTTTTGCCATGCGGATGCCTCTTTGCCATACTTGGTAAAAACCTTCGTATTCGGGTTATAAACATTAACGCCTCCGCCATTCGTACCGATCCAGATATCGCCTTTGCGATCTTCCTTGATACAAAAAATCTCTTTGTTATTTAAATCGCCTTGCCCTGTTCCCTTTTTATACTGCGTCCATGCCCCAGATCGAGAATTTAACCGAAAAAGGCCATTTGCATATGTCCCTATCCACAAATCCTTTATTCTACTCATTTCCAGAGAAAGAATGGACAAGCCTTCGGATGAAGTACTTTTTGCAAGAGGAATATTAATATGCTGAAATAGTTCGGTTTTGCGGTCAAACAAGCTAAGCCCTCCCCCATCTGTTCCCACATAAACCTGGCTATTATCTCCTTCAGCAAACGATGTAACAATCGATGCATTCAAACCACGCGGATCATAGGGGTCGCTCTGCTTCAAATGAAAAAGAGACAGGTTTTTATCGTATTTGCTAATACCTCCCTGAAAGGAACCCAGCCAATAAACTCCATTTGTATCAATGTAAATACAACGTATGGATTTGCCTGATAAGCTGTGTTTATTTCGTTTATTTGGGCGAAACGTGGTAATCGCGCCAGATTTCACATCAAGAATATTTAGGCCTTCTTCAGTCCCCAGCCAAAGCTTACCATCGGCATCAGAGGCTATTGCATAAACATTCCCGCTGCTTAAACTATTTGAATCTCCTGATTTGTGAGTGTAATTCCTGAACGTTTTACCGTCTGGAAGAAGCATGCTTAGCCCTTCGTGAGTGCCTATCCAGATGTTTCCACTATTGTCTTCGGATATTGTTCTTATATCATTTCCGCTTAAACTTGATGCATCAGAGTCGCTGTGTTTAAAGTGTATAAAGTTATTTTTGCTACGATTGTAGAGAAACAGGCCATCATTTGTACCAATCCACATTCTAT
>CBIHNR010000150.1:0-13955 GCA_966211215.1 uncultured Pedobacter sp. | reverse complement strand
CCCATGGAGGAAAAGACGGGCATCCCTTTCCAGTCCCCATTAAAGTTTACGACGAAACGATTTCCACCCTTCAAAATGCCGTTCATAAAGCGAAGCTCGGCAATGCAGATAAGCAGGAAGCCATCAAGAAATTAGGTGAGATTGCCCGCAGAGCGGAAAAGGATTTTACACCAAATACTGATTTCGACAAGGTTATCGAAAAAGAAAGAAACGAATCCTGGCGATACGGCGGCAGAACTGTTTTCGGGAAAGCCAAGCCACCAGAAAACCGACAACTAAAATTATTTTAAATGAGCCCCCTTTAAACAGGGAAGCTCATTTTCATCTACCATCTATAGAGCGGCATGTATATCACTCTGCAGACGACATGGCGATGATCAATATTTTAATTTTCACGCAAAGGTGTTAAACTTGAACAAGTCACTTCTGTAAAAGCTTCCGCAGCTCGCTTGAGCTAACACCTCAACGTGAAATCCCCTAACCAGCATTTCTATATTTTTCTTCCAAAAATCTCAACCTGGCAATTTCCAGGCTTTCGTAATCCTTTCTAATTATTTCTTCCTGAGATTCTATTTGATGAATGGCATTAACCGTCTTTAAAAATGAATCTGGAGTTACTGAAATAGAATCAATACCTTCTTCAACCAGGAATTGGGCAAAATCAGGAAAATCTGAAGGGCCCTGGCCACAAATTCCCACCTTAATTCCAGCTTCCCGGGCGGTCGTAATTAGCATCCTAATCATCTTTTTTACAGCATAATTCCGCTCATCGTAAATGTGGGCAACCAAAGATGAATCCCTATCCAAACCTAAAACCAATTGAGTAAGGTCGTTTGAGCCAATCGAGAAGCCATCTATATATTTGGCAAATTCGGCAGCCATGATGATATTGGAAGGTAATTCTGCCATCAGATAAACCTGCAAGCCGTTTTCGCCCCGGCGTAGCCCGTACTCATCCATCGTTTCATAAACCTGGAACAACTCATAGACAGTGCGGCAAAACGGAATCATCACCACTACATTTTCAAAGCCCATTTCCTCTCTCACTCTTTTAATTGCCAGGCATTCTAGTCCGAAAGCTTCTTTGTATTCTGGAGAGTAATAACGGGAAGCCCCCCTCCAGCCGATCATAGGGTTTTCTTCATGCGGCTCAAAATGTTCGCCTCCTAACAAATTATAATACTCATTGCTCTTGAAATCAGAAAACCGCACAATTACATTATTAGGATAAAATGCCGCAGCTATTTTGGCGACCCCAAAAGACAGCTTTTCGATAAAATACTCAGCGCCATCTTTATAGCCATTAGTTAAGCGCTCAATCCGATCTGTTAACTTATCATCGTTTAATTCCTTGTATTTCAACAATGCCAGCGGGTGTGCTTGAATAAAATTGTTAATAATAAATTCCTCGCGGGCAAGCCCTACTCCTTTAGATGGATAGGAAGCAAAAGTGAAAGCCAGATCGGCAGAAGCCACATTCATTAACACCGGCGTACGTGTGTCGGGCAAATTGTCCAGGTCAATTTCATGGATTTTATAATCAATTTCGCCATCGTAAACCAAACCCGTGGTACCCTCTGCACAAGAAGCGGTAACTTCCTGGCTTTCCTTTAAAACTTCCGTAGCATTTCCGCATCCAACAATCGCCGGAACGCCCAGTTCGCGTGCAACTATAGCTGCGTGGCAAGTTCGGCCGCCTTTATTGGTAATTATAGCCGAAGCTTTTTTCATAATTGGCTCCCAGTCCGGATCGGTCATATCTGCAACTAAAACATCTCCCCTTTCAAAAACAGCGGAAGTAATTTGCTCACGAGCATCGCCTTTAAACACCCGAACTTTGCCAGAAGCAATTTTGTCTCCCACGGCGATCCCTTGTAGTATTACCTTGCTCGCCCTCTCAGCATCATGTATGGTATAAGTTTTTATTGTATTATGCTTTTTGCGTGAATGAATAGTTTCCGGACGAGCCTGTACAATATAAAGCTCGCCGCTTAAGCCATCTACAGCCCATTCTATATCCATAGGGCAATACTCCCCTTTTACCTCAGTATAGTGTTTTTCGATATTTAACACCCAACTTGCCAGTTGCAAAATCTGCTGATTATTAAGGCAGAATGTTGTTTGTTCTTCATCTGTGCAATCAACGGTTCTCACACGCTCGCCTTCACAATTTCCGTACACCATCTTAGAATTTTTCTCTCCAAGCTTTTTATCAATAATGGCATCTTGCCCTTTTATCAAAGCTGGTTTGAAAACAATAAACTCATCTGGAGAAACTGCTCCCTGAACTACCATTTCTCCCAGTCCGAATGAGCCATTAATCACTACAACATCTTTAAAACCACTTTCAGGATCGAGGGAAAAAGCCACCCCGGAGGCACCTTTATCTGACCGAACCATTTTTTGTACACAAACGGACAAGCCTATATTGGAATGCTCGTAGCCCATACCATGGCGATAGCTTATTGCCCGATCGGTAAAAAGAGATGCAAAACATTTACGTACGGCATCGTAAATAGCGGCTAAGCCACTAACATTTAAATATGTTTCTTGCTGCCCGGCAAACGAAGCATCTGGCAAATCTTCAGCCGTGGCAGATGAACGAACCGCTACATCTATGTTATGTTGTCCATAGGAAATTGACATTGAAGAATATGCCGCATCGATCTGGCTTTTTAAATGCGGAGAAAACTCTGCTTCGGTGATGAGATTACGGATTGCCTTTCCGCATTTTTGGAGTGAGAGTAAATTGTCGGGTTCGAGCCCCTTGAGGATATCCTGAATTAAATCATCGAGTTTATTATAAGTCAAAAAATCGCGATATGCTTTAACGGTTATTATAAAACCATCCGGAACCTGAATTCCTAGGGCTGCGAGGTTCTGAATCATTTCTCCAAGGGAGGCATTTTTTCCGCCCACGAGCTCAATGTCTTTAATATTTACTTCAGCAAGTTTAAGTATGGTAGAATTTTTCATAATGAGGTATTTTATAATGTAAAAGTAGGGCGCTGAATAAATATATATTTGATCGTCGTTAACCAATATTGATACTATGTTAACCGCTTTTTAAACATATTTGGCAATATTAGGTTATCTTGATATTATGAACCCCCATTATCACAAAATCAACCTGGGAGCCGACGATTCATTTAGCGTACTGTATGAACTTGGCGCGAGTTTTTACAATCAATGGCATTACCATTCCGAAATAGAACTAGCCTACATTATTGAAGGCAGTGGAACCTTGTTTATTGGCGATAGTGTACATAACTTCAAGGCGGATGACCTCTTAATCATTGGCTCAAACTTGCCACACATGCTTAAAAGCAATAACGAGTACTACATAAATGATTCGGGACTTAAATCTGAAGCTACTATGATTCATTTCCTTCCACAGCTTTTCAATTCATCTTTTTTAAGCCTGCCGGAAAATAAAGACATTTCAAAGCTTCTGTACCAGTCTTCCTATGGAATTAACATTAACATTAAAGAGTCAGGAAAACTCCAATCATTGATGCATGACATCCGCTATGCACAAAATGGAGAACGGATTATTAAGCTGTTGCAAATACTCAATAATGTAGCGCAGAGCGAACATATTGAGGTTATGTCGCACAAAAAATTTGGCAAGCCTTTTAACAGCAACGATGAGCACCGCCTTAACCGAATTTATCATTACACCCTAAATAATTTTCTTAAAAACATTACTCTTGAAGAAATTGCCAATGTGGTACACATGTGCCCACACTCTTTCTGCAGGTATTTTAAATCCAGAACCAAGAAAACCTATTCAACCTTTTTACTAGAAATTAAAGTTAGCCATGCCTGTAAGCTTTTGATGGAAACGAATTATACGGCCGGTATGATTTGCTATGAAAGTGGCTTCACCAATATGTCGAACTTTAACCGCCATTTTAAAGCAATTACTGGAAAAACTCCGCTTGAATATCGGAAGCATTTATCCGGGGGACGGTGATGAATTGAGAGTGGAGAGTGGTGACAAGAGGTTAGAAACAAGAAACAAGAGATTGGAGACAAGAGCTTAGAGCTTAGAGCAGTTCTAAGCTTAATAACAAGGACTCCTGCAGTCGAGGTAAGTTTGACTGCAGGATACCTTGTACTAATATTAAAACGCAACCTGGTATTGCAACCAGACAGCACTAGCATTTGAGCTTCGCTCTACCGAACCATCTGTTTGCTGTTTAAATACAGGCCTTAACTGATAGTTTAACGAAAGTTTGGATTGATGCTTATTGATTAACCAGTTAATACCAGCGTCGTACACGTTCACCGCATCTTTTAACCGATCAAAATTGGAGTGGCGGAATGAAGTATAAGGCATTAATGTGCCTTGATCTCCCAATAAATCTTTTGGTAAACGCAAACCTACCTGAGCATAAATTGATTGCCCTGTGCCAAACATCGGGTAAGCATTGCCGCCGCCACTAAAACTGTTAGAATTGTACGTTCCGTTTGCTGGAGCCATAGTGCTGTTATTGCGGATGTAATTTTTACCATAATTAGTATCAAAAAATCCTGCATACGCCGATAAAGCATACTTGTTATCGGCTATTGGCATATCGGCAAATATAGCTGCTGACCACAAAAGCATGTTATCATAAGCGGTTGAACCGTCGCCTGCTAAGTAAGCGGTTGCATCTTTCTGAGAAATGATGCCCGCCTCCAGGTTCAATACTTTTTTATCCCCAAGGTAAGTTCCAGTCATGTAAGGAGTGACATTCGGCTCTTTATCAAAGAAATTATAAGCAAAAAAACCTTGATATTGCTTAGTATGACCGTAAGTTGTAAAGTTTGCATTGCTCCCAACAGTTGGCACTGCTTGCCCGTTTGTTTGAATAATGAATGGGTCTGATAAGATCAGGCGGTAATCTAATTTGCCTAGTTGCCCTCTAGCGTAAACGCTCAACTTGCGTGCAAATTCATCCGTTTGGTCTACCGTAGCTTGTAAGAAAACAGGTACGTCGGTCGTCATGATGGTGCTTACACTCGGTTGCGAAAACCGGCTTAAGCCACTGGCAATAGTTAAACCTCCGCCAAGTTTCAGCTTATCGCTCTTTTTAAACACTTTATATTCACCTAATGCATCGTGAAAGAAAGCTTGCAGTTTACGATTGCCTGCATTTTGCGACATGGCGTTGAAATTATTCATTCCAAACTGCGTGTAAAAAAACACTCTGTCTGTTAACTGTCCGAAAAGCTGCATACGTGTGCGGCGCAAACCAATATCAAAGGTGTTGTCTTTTGGCTGGCCATTTACTGCAGTGCCTGGGTTACTTTCGTTAAAGCGAAACCAAGCCTGATTTAAAAAAGTGAATTTAATATACTTGGAGCCATCTAAACTAAGGTTGTACTTTAACTCTGGCTTAGCCTTGGTTGAGTCGGCTTTAGCCAACGGGGCTTGCTGAGCAAATGATGCAACATGTAAGCCTAATGCAAGCGATAGTACTGTTATAAAACGTTTATTCATTGTGTGTTTTGTTAAAAAGAAGGGCAATATTATTCCTTTCAAAATAATTTTTGGTGCTCATGGAGGCGCAAAAAGTGTTAAATGAGGCTAATACCCTGTGTGTCAAGGGAGAAATCTCCACTTTGCCTAGAAAAATATGCAGTATCGTAGCTAGTCAACTTTAAACACCAAACCGCAACTTGAGTCAGAAGAGTAGCATCTTTATATCAACCAGATGCAAAAAAACGCCGCAAAATAGTTATTAAATCCAACTTCTTTTATGGTTTTGGAACAGTCCTTGTATCAGTAATGCTATAAAACAATCTATCTAGTATGGAAACTAAAGAAACGACAACCACGGTTTTAAACGACCTGGTGGAGATTAACAATGACCGTATCCGTGGCTATGAAAAGGCAATTAAGGAGTTGAAGGATACAGATTCGGACTTAAAAGTTCTGTTTACTGGCTTTATCGCTGAAAGCCATACCTATAAAATGGCCTTGGCTTCAGAAATCACTTCACTTGGAGAAGAAGTGGAAAAAGGGACCACCAACAGCGGTAAAATTTATCGCGCATGGATGGATTTCAAAGCACTTTTTACCGGCCACGACAGACAAGCTGTTTTAGAGAATTGTGAGTTTGGCGAAGATGCAGCCCAGAAAGCCTATAAATTGGCTCTGGAAGAGGAAGGCTTACCAGCTTACATACGCACATTAATTACAGAGCAAAAAAATTCCCTCAGAGAAGCACACGACAAAGTGAGAGCTTTACGAGACTCTGTTCACTAAACTAAACACAAAAGAGCCGCGACAAAAATCGCGGCTTTTTTGTTTCCGAATTTTACTCCGTTGGCTGAAGCCGGACGGCAATAAATAATGCATCTAATCACTATTCACCAATCACAAGCCATCAATCTCTCCTCCAAATTCTCTAATTTAGCGCAATGCTGAATGAACATCTAGACCCAAGTGCAGAAAGATTGAGCCCTACAGAACGAGATATAGAAAAAGTACTTCGCCCACAAGCATTTGAAGACTTTACCGGACAGGATAAAATTCTGGAAAATCTCAGAATTTTTGTTCAGGCAGCTAAGCTTCGCGGCGAAGCGCTCGACCATGTGTTGCTGCACGGCCCTCCGGGATTAGGAAAAACTACCCTATCGCACATTATTGCGAATGAAATGGGTGTAAACCTTAAAATCACTTCCGGTCCGGTTTTGGATAAACCCGGTGACCTTGCCGGATTATTAACGAATCTGGAAGTAGGCGATATTTTATTCATAGATGAAATTCACCGGTTAAGCCCTCTTGTTGAAGAATATCTATATTCTGCCATGGAGGACTTTAAAATCGATATTATGCTCGAAACTGGCCCTAATGCCCGTTCAGTGCAAATTTCGTTGAACCCTTTTACGCTGGTTGGTGCAACAACCCGTTCGGGCTTATTAACTGCGCCTTTAAGAGCCCGTTTCGGAATTAATTCTAGGCTTCAGTACTACGATGCTAAATTACTTACCACTATAGTTTTACGGTCTGCATCTATTTTAAAAACACCAATATCCGACGAAGGTGCATATGAAATTGCCCGCCGAAGTCGAGGAACCCCGCGTATCGCCAATGCTCTACTTCGCCGTACCCGCGATTTTGCCCAGATAAAAGGCAACGGAAGTATTGATACTGCGATTGCCCAGTACGCCCTTAATGCTTTAAATGTGGACAGCCACGGACTGGACGAAATGGACAACAAATTATTGGTTACCATTATCGACAAGTTTAAAGGCGGGCCGGTCGGATTAAAAACCATTGCAACCGCTGTTGGCGAAGATGAAGGCACTATTGAAGAGGTTTATGAACCGTTTTTGATACAGGAAGGCTTTATGATGCGCACGTCCAGGGGGAGGGAAGTTACCGAACTGGCTTATAAGCATTTGGGTAAGTTGAAACCAGGGGGGGCGCAGACACTGTTTTAGTTAGAGTAATGAACAAAAAAGTAGTCGCAAACAGACTAGCGTTTTAAATTTATATTTTTTTGAAACGCCAGCTTCTACTTTCAGCTCATCTCCCCTCCGGCTATCCGCTCTAGTTTTTTGCCTCTTTTACATTACCCTTAACACGCAAAAAAGCTGCCGCTCCTATCTGGGTTATTTAACTTTTGATGTGCCTTGAAGTTTGGAAAAAGCCATAAAAAAACACATATAAATTGGTAATTCTATTAAAGCTTGATTGAAAGTTCCAAGTGCCCACCTAACCCAAGTTCAACAATCTTTTGAAGTGTTGAAATGCGAACTTCCTTAAGGTTGTTCTCAATTTTAGATATGTAGGATTTTGTAGTTCCAATTTTTTCGGCAAGTTGCTCTTGAGTTAACCCTTTCTCCAGCCGCGCTTCAAGAATTAAAGCTCCAATTTTAAAGCTTTCATAACCGGCATCAAGACTGTCACGCTTTGCCGTCCCACGAGGACCATAATTTTGGTCTTTGAACTGTTCAAGTGTAGTTAAATTACTTGTTTTCGTTTTCATATTCCTTCTTTATCTTAATCGCCTTTTCAATTTCCTGTTTCGGCGTCTTTCGTGTCTTCTTTTGAAAACCGTTGGCCAATACCACTAATTGTCCATTATCGAAGAAACAAAATATTCTGAAAATGTTGCTCCCTTGCTGAACACGAATTTCAAAGAGTCCGTCTGCATTCTCTATGTGTTTAAGATAAGTTTCCGGTATCCTCTCAAGTTCTTCTATCAATTCTAAAGTCCAGATAATTTTGCTTTTCGCTTTATCCTGCTGCTTTATAAAAAACTCTTGAAAATAATCTTTATAAAAAATGACCGTTCGATACTTTGGTTTAGGGTGCACAAATCAAAGATAATTAAAGTTGCCCTAAAGTGAAACCTTTTTAGAAGAATCAAATTTCTAGAAATGCCTCAATATATTATCACAGCATTCAAAAAATCGCCAAACCGTCTTTTACAATTAAACTTTAACGAAAACAAGTAATACTCTCTTATGTTAAAAGCGTAAATACTTATCATGGGAATTATCAAAGAATTTAAAGAGTTTGCCATTAAGGGAAACCTTGTTGACATTGCCGTAGGTTTAATTATTGGTGCAGCTTTCGGAAAAGTTGTTACATCATTGGTAGACAATATTTTGATGCCGCCGCTTGGAATAATAATAGGCGGAGTTGATTTTTCGGATTTAAGTGTAGTCCTAAAGGATGCCGTGGTGAAAGATGGCAAAGAAATCCCTGCCGTAACATTAAATTATGGAAAGTTCATTCAGGATATAATTGATTTCCTTATTGTAGCAATGGCGATATTTTTCGTTATTAAATTGATGAATTCGGTAAAAAAGAAAGAACAGGAGCAACCCGCTACTCCTGCCCCGGATGTGTTAACCAAAGATCAAATTCTGCTAACAGAAATCCGGGACTCTCTAAAAAACCGCGCTTAAAATCCAAATTTCTCGTCAATTCCAAGCCCAAACAAGGCAAAGTCATATTTAACCGGATCTAAGGGGTCGAAATCCCTTAGATGCTGGGTTAATTCAACAGCAGTTTGCCAATCTACTTGCCTGCGCGTAATCAAACCCAATTTCCGGGCGACTCTTTCTACATGTAAATCACAAGGGCAAATAAGTTGTGATGGGTTAATTCTATTCCAGATACCGAAATCAACGCCCTTATTATCCTTACGTACCATCCAGCGCAAAAACATATTTAAACGTTTGCAAGTAGATTTTTGCGACGGTGCACTTACGTGTTTAACGGTACGTTGAGGAGAATCCGGCAAACTAAAAAAGTACTTTCTGAAATGGTTTAAGGCAGTTTCAATACGTTCGCCCTTTGGCTGAAGTTCGTTAAGATAACATGCAGAAGAAGCCAACTCAATTTCATCACCACGAATGGAAACTTCCTCCATAAATTCTTCGCGAAAAGAATGTTCGTGAAAGACTCCCGTCCTTGACGGTAAAAAGGCATCCTCCAGCGAATCAAATTTCTTGTAGTGATTCTGAAAGAAATGCACAAAATAGAGCAAATCCGTATCATTAAAGGTTCGATGCTTGAAACCTAATAAAGCTTGCAAATCAGCCTCTTGATGGTTTTTAATAAAATCAAAAGGGGCATTATCCATCCTTTCAATCAGCTCGCGGCATTTGTTGATGATGGTTTTGCGTTGCCCCCAGGCTAAAATCGAGGCAAAGAAGCCCATAATTTCAATATCCTGCTTTGCAGAAAACTGGTGAGGAATCACTATCGGGTCGTTCTCGATAAAACCGGGAACATTATACTGCTCGACCTTCGCATCAAGAAAACCTTTCAAGCCTTCGCGGCTGTTGGGAATTGTTACCGAAATATCCATTACGAATTAAGCGCTTGTTCTAAATCAGCCAATAAATCATCAATATCCTCTATCCCAACACTTAAGCGAAGCAAGTTATCAACCACACCAACAGCTTCACGCGTTTCCTTAGGTATAGAACCGTGGGTCATGCTTACCGGATGGTTAATTAAAGATTCTACCCCACCAAGTGATTCGGCAAGAGTAAACAATTTAAATCTGGAAGCGAGATTGAACGTCTGTTGTAAATCAGCGCCTTTTAGTGTAAAAGAAATCATTCCCCCAAAATCTCTCATTTGCTTTTTTGCTATCTCATGGTTAGGATGATCTTCAAAACCAGGCCAGTAGATCTTATCCACTTTGGGATGTACCTTTAAAAACTCAGCAATCCTTCTACCATTCTCGCAGTGCGCCTTCATTCTTAAATGCAGGGTTTTGATTCCTCTCAAAACTAGGAAACTATCCATCGGGCCGGGAGTAGCGCCGCAAGCATTATAAACAAACCAAAGCCGCTTATATAAAGCCTGGTCATTAAGCATCAAAGCTCCCATAATCACGTCCGAGTGCCCACCCAGGTATTTGGTAACCGAGTGCATCACAATATCGGCACCCAAATCAATCGGGTTTTGGAGATAAGGCGATGCAAAGGTGTTATCTACCGCCAGGAGAATATTCTTTGCTTTCGCAATAGCAGCAACACCCTCTATATCAACAATCTGCATGGTAGGATTAGTGGGAGTTTCTATCCAAATCAGCTTTGTATTCTCATTTACATAAGGGGTAATATTTTCAGGGCTTGATAAATCTGTAAAATGAAACTTAATGCCATAGTGCGCAAAAATCTTGGTGAACATCCTGAACGAGCCGCCATATAAGTCGTTTCCGGTAACCACTTCATCGCCAGGCCGAAGCAGCTTCATCACCGCATCCGTAGCGCCCATTCCACTTGAAAAGGCCAGTCCAAATTTTGCATTTTCCAAAGCAGCAAGGCAATCTTCCAGGGCTTTACGTGTAGGGTTTGTCCCCCTTGAATATTCATATCCCTTATGCTCTCCCGGGCTTCTTTGCCAGTAGGTCGAGGTTTGGTAAATTGGTGTCATCACGGCCCCGGTAGAAGGGTCAGGCTCCTGCCCGGCATGTATAGCTTTGGTTGCAAATTTCATTTCTTATGTACTAAAATAGATATAAGCACAAATGTAAATAAGTAATTAATGTTTGATGAAGATCAATATGCAGTTAAACATTTGGTGTCTGTCATCGAGATAGATATTCATTATTACGGTTTACAATTATGCCAGGGCATCAAACATTTCAGAGCTTTCCCCCATTTAAAATGTATGTTTTTAACTACTTATAAAAGAATTAGAAAACATACTGAAGACATCTGCGCACCGCTGAAAACAGAAGATTATGTTGTACAGCCGGTGGTTGATGTTAGTCCACCAAAATGGCATTTGGGGCATAGCACCTGGTTTTTTGAAACCTTTCTTCTAAAGCCATGCGCCCAGGGCTACAAAGAATTCAATTCCAATTACAATTTCGTGTTCAACAGCTATTATGAAACTGTTGATGCAAGGGTTATACGAACAGACAGAGGCAATTTAAGCCGCCCAACGGTAGAGGATGTGTACAAATACAGGGCACATGTGGATGAGGCAATGGACCACTTTCTTATTGAACATGAAATAACACAAGAGCTCCAGGATATTTTGTTGTTGGGCTTTAATCATGAACAACAACACCAGGAGCTATTAATCACCGATTTAAAGTATATTTTAGGGCACAATCCGTTGTTTCCTGCTTACAATTCTGATGATAGCCCAGAATTAGATTTGGCAATAAACTCCTATTTCCAAGTCCCGGAAGGTATTTATGATATTGGTTATGACGGAACAGGCTTCTGCTTTGATAATGAACTGGCCCGCCATAAAGTTTATCTCCACGATTACAGTATTGGCTCTGAACTGGTTACTAATGCAGAATATTTAGAATTCATAGAATCGGGTGGCTACAAAGATTTCAGGCATTGGCATTCTGAAGGCTGGGAATGGGTAAAAACCACCAAAGCCGAAGCTCCGCTTTATTGGCACTTAATTGATGGGCAACATTTTAACTACACCTTACAAGGATTAAAACCAATAAACATGGATGAACCCGTTTGCCATGTAAACTATTACGAAGCTCATGCATTTGCCGAATGGAGCGGTAAAAGGCTGCCAACTGAATTTGAATGGGAAGCCGCGGCGCCTCTGTTTAACTGGGGAAAACGCTGGGAATGGACCGAGAGCGCATATTTACCCTATCCTTTTTACAAGAAAGCTCCTGGAGCAATTGGCGAATATAACGGCAAGTTTATGGTGAACCAAATGGTACTCAGAGGCGCTTCTAAAGCTACCCCGGAAGGGCATAGCAGAATCAGTTACCGCAATTTTTTCCATCCGTACCTGCAATGGCAATATACTGGCATACGCCTTGCCTTTTAAGTTTTGCTATGAGCGAGTTCACAGATAACATCCAAACTTCAGGGGCTTTTAAGCTAGATGTATTAAAAGGATTACAATCATCGCCCAAGTACCTGCAGGGCAAATATTTTTATGATTCTCAAGGAGATAAGCTTTTTCAGCAGATTATGGCAACGCCCGAATATTATTTAACCAAAGCCGAACTGGAAATATTTAGCAATCAATGCCTTGAGATACTTAATTTATTAAAGGATTTTATTGCATCAGATTTTGATTTAATTGAACTCGGCGTTGGCGATGCCCTTAAATCGAGTCAGCTTTTAAAATGCCTTGCACAAGCCAGGGTTGACTTCAGTTACTACCCTATCGATATTTCTAAAGATATACTTCGACTCATTGAAACCGAGCTTCCAAAAAAAATTAAAGGGTTAAAAATAAAGGGAATAGAAGCCGAATATTTCATGGGATTAGAGAAAGCTTCCCAGCTATCTTCAAAACCAAGATGGATTCTTTTTTTGGGAGGAAATATTGGAAATATGCCACCGAGAGAAGCCGAGCTTTTTTTAAAGCAGCTGTATAAACACTTGGCTCCTGGAGACATTGTGTTGATTGGCTTCGATCTTAAAAAAAATCCCTGGACGATTTTTAACGCATACAACGACGCAAAAGGCGTTACTAAAGAGTTCAATATAAATCTCCTCAGAAGAATAAACCGCGAGCTTCAGGCAAATTTTATTCTCGAAAATTGGGATCACTATGAAAGCTATGACCCAGAAACCGGCGCCTGCAAAAGCTACCTGATAAGCCTTGCCGAGCAACAGGTACAAATTGATAGCCACAACATCCAGTTTGCCGAAAACGAGCAAATTTATATGGAAACTTCCCAAAAATATACGGTTAAAGAAATCGATAGTATGGCACAGAAGGCAGGTTTCAAACACCTCAAGAACCTATTTGATTCCGAAAAACGGTTTACTGACGTTATCTGGCAACGGCTATAATTATTTCAAAAGGAAAATTCATTAATTAAAGCAATCAGGATTTTAGTATAATTTTTATCTTTAAAAAACCTGAAAGCTTCTCCCATGAATTTTAACCTTAAAAGTTCCAACCGAACGCTGGCACACAGCGTTGCCAAACACAGCAACTGGAAACCAGAATTTATAACCCACAGCCTTAAAGAAAACGGTGTTTATGCCAGCAGAAAAGAGTGGAAAACCTTCATTTACTATGCTTTATTAAGCCTCGGCTTAGCCTTTACAGTTAGCGGAATTATATTCTTCTTAGCCTTTAACTGGGCTGATCTGCATAAATTCGTAAAGCTCGGTTTAGTCCAGGGGGCAATTATCGTTTTTATCGCTGCCGCGATTTTCTCGAAAGCAAGCATCACCGTTAAAAACATTTTTTTGATGGCCGCATCGATTACTGTTGGTGCGCTGTTTGCCGTTTTCGGACAGATTTATCAGACCGGAGCTAATGCCTACGATTTCTTTTTAGGCTGGACTGTCTTTATAAGCATCTGGGCTCTGATTTCAAGGTTTCCGCCTTTATGGCTGTCTCTAATTGTGCTAATTAATACCACTTTTCTTCTCTATACCGATCAAGTAAGCAAGGCATTTTCCGACGAAGAAATTTATACCATCTTGTTTGCCTTCAACAGCTTAATTGTGCTCTGCTCTGAATGGCTATTTAG
>CBIHNR010000149.1:0-13984 GCA_966211215.1 uncultured Pedobacter sp. | reverse complement strand
GCCGTCGCACACGCGCACGGTTAGCGCCGGAGGCGCAAGCTCGCCCTCGCGGACGATATCGAAATGGTGGTAGATCGTTTGGTGGTAACAGAAAAGGACCAGAAGCGCCTGCTTCAATCCATCCAAACTGCTTTAAAGACTGCAAAAGGTATTATTAAAATAGCCGACCAGGACAATAACGAGTTCTTTTTCAGCCGTTTTCTAATGGATCCAGTTTCGGGAATTTCCTACGATGAGCCTCAGCCAAATACCTTTTCCTTTAATTCACCCTATGGCGCATGCGAAAAGTGTGATGGCTTGGGGTATATTTTTGAAGTGGATGAGAATTCAGTTATTCCCAATCCAAAATTGAGCATCCTGCAAGGAGGTTTGGCTCCCTTGGGCGAATACCGTGAAACCTGGATGTTTCAAATCTTGAAGGCCTTGGGGAAAATGTACGATTTCTCGCTTTCAACTCCTATTGAAAAGCTTTCTAAGGAGACACTGAACATCATTTTAAACGGTTCTGATGAAATAATTACAGTTCCGGTTGAGTATAATAAATGGAATGTTCAGAACTACCAGATAACTTTCGACGGCATTATTAAAATGCTGGAAGAACAAACAGAGCGCAAGGTTGAGGGCGGTTCTGACGACCTGGAAAATTACCGTGTATTAAAGAAATGTCCTGTTTGCGAGGGGGCGCGTTTAAAGAAGGAATCGCTTCATTTTAAAGTTGATAGCAAAAATATATTTGAACTATCCTGTATGGATATTTCTTCGCTTTTTGCTTGGTTTGAGGGGCTTGAAGAGCGCTTAAGCGAGAGGCAGAATGTTATTGCAAAGGAAATTCTGAAGGAAATTCGTGCCCGCATAGGGTTCTTGTTAGATGTAGGTTTGAGCTACTTAACGCTCGACCGTACTGCGAGGACTTTATCTGGAGGCGAGGCACAGCGCATTCGCTTGGCAACACAAATAGGATCTCAGCTAGTTAACGTACTTTATATTTTGGATGAGCCAAGCATAGGCTTGCATCAGCGTGATAATGCAAAACTCATCTCGGCTCTTAAAAATCTCCGGGACATTGGAAATTCTGTGCTGGTAGTTGAGCACGATAAAGATATGATACTGGAAGCAGACCACGTGATTGATATGGGGCCGGCAGCAGGTGTTCATGGTGGAGAAGTTGTTGCCGAGGGCACGCCACAGCAAGTTAAGCAGTATTCTACGCAAACAACCGTTTACTTAAGCGGCGAAAAGGAAATCAAAATTCCAGAAGAACGTAGAAAAGGAAACGGACATTCGTTGATATTGAAAAATGCCACGGGGAACAACCTTAAAAATGTTACTGCAGAATTCCCTTTAGGAAAGTTCATCTGTATAACCGGGGTGTCCGGAAGCGGCAAATCGAGCTTAATTGCGGAAACGCTGTATCCCATATTAAACCACCACTTTTTCAGGGCAAAGAAAGTTCCTCTTTCTTATAAAAAAATTGAAGGCTTAGAGCATATCGATAAAGTTATTGAGATAGACCAGACGCCGATTGGGCGTACGCCAAGGTCTAATCCTTCCACCTATACTGGGGTGTTTTCAGACATCAGGGCATTGTATGTTCAACTTCCGGAAGCGAAGATCCGTGGCTATAAACCTGGCCGTTTTTCTTTTAACGTGAAAGGCGGAAGGTGCGAAACCTGCCAGGGCGCAGGAATGAAGGTTATTGAAATGAATTTCTTGCCCGACGTTCAGGTCCCGTGTGAAGAATGCCAGGGCAAGCGCTACAACCGTGAAACCCTGGAGGTGCGTTACAGAGGAAAGTCAATATCTGATGTTTTGGACATGAGTATTGAGGAAGCAGTTGAGTTCTTTGAGCCTATTCCTTCTATCTACCGTAAGGTTAAAACGTTGTTCGATGTGGGGCTGGGTTATATCAAGCTTGGGCAATCATCTACCACGTTATCGGGAGGAGAGGCTCAGCGTGTTAAACTTGCAACCGAGCTTTCCAAGAAAGATACAGGTAAAACCTTCTACATTTTGGACGAGCCTACCACCGGATTGCATTTTGAAGATATCAACGTTCTGCTTGGGGTTTTAAACCGCCTGGTAGACCATGGAAATACCATTCTGGTAATTGAACATAATCTGGATGTAGTCAAAGTTGCTGACTGGGTAATAGACCTTGGCCCGGAAGGGGGCTCGGGAGGAGGACAGATTCTATTTTCGGGTACCCCAGATGATTTGCTTAAAGTTAAGGAAAGCCATACCGGAAAGTTTCTTAAGATCGAAATGGGACGGTAACCAAATAGCTAAATTCGAATAATCAATCAGAAGAGTGCCGTATTTCTGAGCAGATATTCTTCTGATTGATTCTTTTTGATTTAGTTATCTAGATAAAAAGTATGTCACGCTAAACCAGACATAGCCTCAGATTTCTCCAAACTAGGCTTTATGTTCTGATTCACCCTAAATAAATTGTTGGGGTCATATTTATTCTTTATTGCAACCAGCCGTTCGTAATTTTCACCATAAGTGGCCTTTACGCGTTCCTCGCCTTCATCCATCATAAAGTTAACATAGGCGCCACCTGCAGAATATGGATGCAGCTCTTCCCAGTATTTTTTTGTCCATGCTGTAATCTTCTCTTTATTCGCGGGATCCGGGTCAACACCTACAATTACCATTGCCCAGAGGGCATCGCGGTAATGCCATGCTGTGTCTTTATTATTTACCCGTGCAGCAGCCCCGTTAATTGGGTATAAGTGCATAGTTGAATGCATAGATGGAAGACTGTAGCCAAAAGGAATGTGTTTAGCAATTGCTTCATCGTTCAGTTCATTTACAAAGTCGGCACGCCAATACCACTGCATTCCGGTTGGGTAAATTCCATCGAACATTCCTTGTAGCGCTGGCTGAGGCAAAGGTCCCACAAAGTCAAGAGCAGGAGCCTTAAAAGCTCGTATCGGTTTAAAAACTTCTTCTGCTTTTTCTATGGGGCCGGTATAAGCCCATACCACACCGCACATTTTTTTATTGTGAAGGTGTTCTGGGAAAGGAGCTTCCGGAGGAACAGTTAAGAATGCAAAAAAGCCATTCAGGTCATCTGGCGCATCCTTTATTAGCTCCCGATACCATTTCATCACCTCTTCAGACTCTTCTAGTTCATATAACATCGGGCCCGCATATACCATAGATATTGGATGAAGCTTGAATGTAAAAGCGGTGACAACACCAAAGTTCCCTCCGCCGCCTCTTACCGCCCAAAACAAGTCGGGATTTTTATCTGCATTGGCAGTTGTAAAACTTCCGTCGGCCAAAACAATATCCACTGATAGTAAATTATCAATGCTCAGGCCACATTTGCGTGTCAGGTGTCCAATACCTCCGCCCAAAGTTAGGCCTCCAACGCCGGTAGTAGAAATAATTCCGCTCGGCGTAGCCATTCCAAATACATGCGTTGCATGGTCGATGTCTCCCCAAGTGCATCCGGCGCCAGCCACTACTGTTTTAGCCTGCGGGTCCACGCGGGTGTATTTCATACGGGAAAGGTCGATTACTAAGCCATCGTCACAAATTCCCAGCCCGCCGGCATTATGGCCTCCGCTACGAATAGAAAGTAGCATATTATTTTCCCTGGCAAAATTTACAGAGCGTATTACATCTGCCACATCCGCGCAAGAAACAATCAGGCGTGGACGCTTGCTTATCATGGCATTATATACTTTACGGGCGTCCTCATAGCCGGGGTCTTGTGGTTCAATTAAGCCTCCTCTTAAAGCAGCCCTGAATTCTTTAATAGATGATTCGTTCAGCATAATATGTTTTTTTAGATAGATCGGATTTGGATGTAGACTGAGATTGTCAGTCAGGTAGATTGTCCTGTTAAAAAAACGTTGCTTTATCGACTAGTGTAAAATGGTTTTGCATTTATTCCACCATTTTTACTGGATTTTTCGTTTGGTTATTAATTGATTGTCTTTGTTTGTCGCTTGGTTTTCGACTTTGTCCTGTTCAATTAACCAGCCCCTTCATTCTTTTGTTTGTAAAACATTTTTATAAAAAAAAATTATAAAAATGATATGTTCGATCTTTTGAATAAGTTGATTGCAAGGCAAAAGCTGTTGGGCACTGGTAAACAAAATTGACAGATAAATCATTATTTCAGTATGTTAAATCTCCTGATATCAGAGCAAATAAGGTTAGCCGATAGATACACCATCGAGCATGAGCCAATAAGTTCTGTTAATTTAATGGAGCGGGCGTCCAATGCTTTTATAGCGGCATTTAAGCGCTTTTATCCTAACAAAGGACAGTCCATTTCTATTTATTGTGGAACCGGGAACAATGGAGGGGATGGACTGGCGATAGCCAGGTTGTTACATAATGATGGCTTTTGGAATATCAATGTAAAGATTGTTCGTTTTTCCACTAAATCGACATCAGACTTTGACAAGAATCTGGAACGGCTGCATAAAACCGCAGTTCATATCTCGAATATTAAAGAGGCGGATGCCTTTCCAGTTGAAAATTCTGATTTAATAATAGATGCGCTCTTGGGCTCTGGTTTAAATAAACCCCTTGAGGGAGCATGGAAGGAACTTGTAGCCTGGCTGAGAAGCCTAAAAAAAACCATTATCTCAGTTGATATTCCCACCGGGCTTAAATCAGATGGTATAATTGATGATAAGGAACTTGCGGTTACCGCCGATCTTACCATCACTTTTCAGCGACCCAAAATAAGCTTCCTGCTGCCAGAGTCGGCTTCTTTCATTAATGAATTTTATGTTGCCGACATTGGGTTAGACGAGGGTTTTATCCAGTCGGTTGATACTCCTTACATTCTCCTGTCGGACGGCGATATTCTGGAGCGGCTGAAAAAGCGGAAGCCTTTTAGCCATAAAGGCACTTTCGGGCATGCCTTAATAATTGCCGGTGCGCCTGAAACAATGGGCGCTGCCTTACTCTGCGCGGAGGCATCGCTGTATACAGGAGCCGGCCTAACTACCGCTTGTATTCCAGAAGAAGGGCTTTCCTCACTAAATACCCGAGTGCCAGAGGTAATGGCGGCGCTTAGAAAAAAGCAGGACTTGCCAAACGATCTGAAATGGGAAAAATATGATTCGATTGGGATTGGGCCGGGGTTGGGTGTTTCTTCCTCCAGTAAAGCAATGCTTAAAGCTGTACTAACTAATTTTAATAAACCTCTGGTGCTGGATGCAGATGCATTGAATATTCTTGCCGAGAATGCTGAACTCTTTGCTAACCTTCCCCAACACTCAATTCTGACGCCACATGTTAAAGAATTCGACCGGCTTTTTGGATCTCATTCTTCCTGGTGGGAGAGGCTTGCTACAGGAATTGTGAAAGCTGAGTCACTTAACTGTTATATTGTCCTAAAGAATCGATACTCGATCATTTTTACACCTGATGGCACTGCAATATTTAATCCTACCGGTACGCCGGCTATGGCAACTGGTGGCATGGGGGACGTTTTAACCGGAATGATTGCCTCATTCCTGGCACAGGGTTATTCTTCAGAAAGTGCAGCTATACTGGGTGTTTTCCTGCATGGAAGGGCAGGCGAGGAGATTCAGAAAAAAGAAAAAGCCGCAGTAATACCTGCGGCCATATTGATTAAAGAACTTCCTAAAGTTATATTGTCACTATCTCGGTAAATCAAATAAATGCTTTTCAGCATGGTAAGATGAACGTACCAGAGGCCCACTTTCAACGTACTTAAAGCCCATTTCCATGCCAATCTCCTTGTATTTAGCAAACTGGTCAGGGTGAATCCAGTCAATCACCGGATGGTGATTTTTGGTTGGCTGTAGATATTGGCCTAGTGTAAGAATATGGACACCGGCAGTTGCTAAATCCTGCATAGTTTCAATCACGTCCGCCTCTGTTTCGCCCAAGCCAAGCATAATGCCCGATTTTGTACGCAAGCCAAATTCAGAAATCCTTTTTAAAGCTTCTAAGCTTCTGTCGTATTTTGCCTGAATGCGCACTTCTTTGGTCAATCGCTTTACGGTTTCAATATTGTGCGAAACAACCTCCGGCCTTTCTTGGCAAACGCGGTAAAGATTATCCCATATGCCTTTAAAGTCAGGAATAAGGGTTTCCATTGTTGTGCCAGGGCTTTCCCGTCTTACAGCCTTGATGGTCTCTGCCCATATAGTAGAACCTCCATCTTTTAAATCATCACGGTCTACAGAAGTGATAACGGCATGTTTTACATTCATTAGTTTGATTGAGTTGGCAACACGGTTAGGCTCGTCAAGGTCAACTGCAAGTGGCCTTCCTGTTGCAACGGCACAAAAAGAACACGATCGGGTGCAGATATTGCCCAGGATCATGAACGTTGCCGTTCCTGCTCCCCAGCACTCGCCCATGTTGGGGCAGTTTCCACTTTCGCAAATTGTATGAAGTTTGTGCTCGTCAACAAGGCTGCGCACATGAGCGTATTCTTTTCCCACAGGCAACTTAACCCGCAACCAGTTTGGCCTGCGTTGTTGTTGTACCTGATTTGCAGGGATTACCGGCAATTCAATCATAACTACAAATGTAAGGGATAGCGATGAGATACAGGACAGAAGATGTAAGATTTTGACGTTGGCGGGATGGAAGTTTAAAGTCGGATGTCGGAAGTCCGAAAGTCGGATGCCTGAGAGTTAACACTGACAGTCGGAAGATAGAAGTCGGAAACATGGTGCCTGATTGCACAACACATCAGCCTTCTGTTCTCCGCCCTCAGTCTTCAGTCCTTCGGACACCAAACTTTCAGACTTCCCCTTGCCCTTTTCCCATTAACCCATTACCTTAGCCTTATCATGGCTACATCAAAAACAACATATCTGGGCGATCTGAGAACCGAATCGGTTCATTTACAATCAGGAGAGAAAATTATAACGGATGCCCCAGTGGACAATAATGGAAAAGGGGAAGCTTTTTCACCTACAGACTTATTGGCAACTTCGCTGGCAAACTGTATGATTACGATTATGGGAATAAAAGCTCGCGAAAGCGGAATTAACATCGAAGGCGTCACATGTTCTGTCACCAAGGTTATGGCTGCGAATCCGAGGAGAGTAGGAGAGATACATGCGGAACTTGCTTTCCCGCAAACCTATGGTGATGCGGAAAGGGAATTATTGGAACACGCAGCTAAAACCTGCCCGGTTTTTTACAGCCTTCATCCTGATATTAATAAAGTAATAGAGTTTAAATATCCGGCAGCAGACTAGCCGCCGGATTATATTTTTAGGAGTTAACAGTCATTTGTTCAGCAGTTTCTTCGGCTGAAATTTCACTGTGTGACGCTTCGAAAACACATTCGCCGTCCTTAATCAATAATAATTGGGGCGATTCGTGGTGGACTTTAAATATTTCGGCAATTGCGTTCGAAATATCACGATGATTAAGCAAGTCCAGAAAATATAGCGGAGTTTCGCTCGGAAGGCTATCCCACTCAAATTCAAATTTTTTCTTAGCCATTAAGCTAATCGAGCATCTGGTACTATGCTTAAATATAATGCTATAACTTTGGGCTGCTTTTATCTCGTCAAGCTGCGCTATGTTGTTTAATGTAATCCAGTTCATAAGTATATACCTATTCAATTAGCAAAGTTTGATCCAAATCTTTGCCAACAGGTGTTGTGTTTCGGCTGTTTAAGCTCTTCTTGGCTTTGGATAAGAGTTATATGCAGGGCACATCTTTGACGAGCATGATTCAAAAACGGTGGCAGCTGAAAATAAAAGAAGTAATACGATTGCAGCTTTTTTCATTGTATGTTTTTAATAGAAAACACAGCACACTCGGCTGAGTTTCAAGATGCTAAATTTATTAATTTTTATAATAAATACGATAGCACCTTGATTTAGTTTCAAAGATTATTGCTTAAGTCTGCCATTAATATTGCAGTTGCAGCAGCTTCGTCTCCTTTGTTGCCGTGTTTGCCACCAGCTCTGTCTAAAGCCTGTTCTTGATTTAAAGTTGTAAGAACCCCGAAAATTACCGGCTTGTTATGTTTAATGCTAACATTAGAAATGCCGTTTGCTACAGCATTACAGATATAGTCAAAGTGTGGGGTTTCTCCCTGAATAACGCAACCCAGGCAAATTACAGCATCGAAGTTGTGTTTCCGTAATAGTAAATCAGCGCCTGCAATCAGTTCAAAGCTTCCCGGTACAAGTACAGAGCTAATGTTCTCGGGCTTGGCACCTTGTTTAATTAATAAGTCATAAGCACCGTTATAAAGTGCACCTGTAACTTCTGCATTCCACTGTGCAGTTACAATACCAAAACGATAACCAGCTGCAGACGGAATTGTGGTATGGGAAAAATCTGAAAGGTTTTTTAGTTGAGTTGCCATGGGGTAAAAATAATAAATGGTTACCTAATAAAATTGGTAACCATTTTCGAGCAAGGATATTAAGATTATTTAAAGCCTACAAACGAGCTTCTGCTCTTGCTATGTAAGCATCAATTAATGATGCTTCCTGGCTTTCTGGATAATTTTCTTTAATTTTTTTGTACGCTGCTAAAGCATCATCATATTTTTTCTGCTCTTCATAAACCAAGCCCGCTTTTTTAAGAAAAACAGGAGTTGTTAAAGAGTTAGGAGATTTATCAGCTGCCTTCTGGTAATAATTAACCGCATCATCATATTGCTTAAGCTCACTGTAAGCATCGCCAATCATTCCTAAAACCAAAGGGTCAATCACCGGACTTCCTGTGGTGCTATAGCTTTCTAATGCCTCAATTGCTTTTTTGTATTCGCCTTTCTTAAGGTATAAGCCACCAAGGTAAGCATTGGCAAGGTTTGCAGATTTTGTGCTTGAGTATTCGCTTGCAATAGCCTCAAAGCCCGGATAAGAACCGGCTTCGCCTTTAATTGCTTTATCTGTTAATGAATCAACGGCAACATACTCTTCAGCCTTAAACATTTCGTTTACAGCTTTTTCCGCTCTTGGTGCTAAATAAAATTTTTGATAGCCTATATATAATAGTACCAACGCTACGATAGCACCACCTATAATAGCCAGGCTTTTACTGTTTTCCTGTACAAAGCTACCTGTATTACCAGATTGATTAGGTTCTGCCTTGGTATCGATTTGCTCTTTAGACATTTGCAATTTAATTGAAGTCTGCAAAAATACAGTTTTAGGCAATACTGTCAACCCCCTTTTCTAATTAATATATCGCGCTCAGCGACGCTCGTGTTATGATGGTAAAATGTTGTTTCTTAAATTTTAAGGAAGAAATTTTATCTAAGTTTGCAGAGGTTTATGTGGCTTCAAAAGTTATCCCTATTAAATTTCAAAAATTACCAGGAGGCAGAATTGTCTTTTTCGCCTACAGTAAATGCTTTTACAGGCGATAATGGGGCTGGAAAAACTAATTTATTGGATGCCATACATTACCTTTCGCTCTGTAAAAGTTATTTTAATCCTATTGATTCTCAGCAAATAAGGCAGCAGAGTGATTTCTTTATGCTACAGGGGCGGTTTGATAAGAACGAGGCGGAAGAGGTGATTTCCTGTTCTTTAAAGAAAAACCAAAAAAAGCAATTTCGCAGAAATAAAAAGGAATACCAACGTCTGGCAGACCATATTGGTTTGTTCCCTTTGGTAATGGTTTCTCCCTATGATATCAGCATTATCATAGAAGGTAGTGAAGAGCGGCGAAGGTTTATCGATAATGTGATTTCCCAAACAGATAACTACTATCTGGATGAATTGATTGCCTATAATAAAAGCCTGACAAGCAGAAATATACTATTAAAGAAGATTGCTGAGACCGGGAAGTACGATCCCTTGCTGCTAGAAGTTTACGATGAGCAATTAATAACTTCAGGGCAGCGTATTTTTGAGAAACGTAAGTCCTTCATGGACGAGTTTCTGCCAGTATTCAACAGGCATTACCAATATCTAACCGATAATGCTGAGCTTGTTGAACTGGTTTACGATTCGCAATTACTAAAGGAAGATTTTGCGACCTTACTGAAGAAATCCGTTGAGCGGGATAGGGTGCTGGAGCGTACTACAACGGGCATTCATAAAGACGACCTTGTTTTTTCTATTCATGGCCTACCGATGAAAAAGTTTGGCTCGCAGGGGCAGCAAAAGTCTTTTCTTATAGCTTTGAAACTTGCACAGTATTCTTATTTACAAACAAAAAAGGGCTTTAAACCACTGCTATTACTCGACGATATTTTTGACAAGCTAGACGACAAGCGCGTCCATAAGCTGATGCAAATGGTTTCTGAAGACGACTTTGGCCAGATCTTTATTACGGACACCAGCAGTTCCAGAATTCGGAGAATTTTTGATGGTATTGGTGTTCCAGTCAGTATCTTTGAGGTTGAAAAAGGGGCTATTAAATAAATAGCCCATGCCCCGACTCAATAATCACATTCATTAAATGAAACGAACTAACGATAAAACCTTAAAGGAGGCAATTGAGCAAATGTTAAAGGTTTATAAGCTAAAACGTAAGTTCGACGAAACTTCTCTTATCGCTGCCTGGCCACAGATGATGGGTAGTGCCGTTGCCAGCCGTACTACTCAATTATACATCCGCGACCGCCGCTTGTTTATCAGAATCGATTCTTCTGTTGTTAAGAATGAGCTGGTTATGATCCGTTCTCAAATTCTTGATAAAATGAATGAAAGAGCTGGAAGCAAGGTGCTGGATGAGGTTGTATTTCTGTAAATATTTTTTGCTTTGCAGCTTAATGCACAGCGTTCAGAATACTAAAGAGTCCCTATTCGCTCGTTAGGAAATTTCCAGATACTGATTGAAACTAAAAAAATAAGTTATCGTAAGAGGGTGTTACTGCTGGGTTTGGCCCTTTTTAGGGAGTAGTTGTTTTAAGTCTTCATTTTTACGGGTATGCTTCATTTATGGCAAAAAGGTTTTTATTAGTTTTATCTTTACTATCTTTTCTTTGCGCAAATTCTCAAAACTCTAACCTGAGATTTAATCATACGGGCATATCTAATAACCTGTCAAATAAAAACATCGCATCGATTTTACAGGACCATAACGGATTTTTATGGATTGCTACTGCCAATGGTTTAAACCGTTTTGATGGCTATAGCTATAAAGTTTATAAGCATAAAGCGAATGGCCCTAACAGCCTTCCTGATGACAGTGTCATTGATATTTACGAAGACTCCGAAAAAAATCTTTGGCTGGGTACTTCCGCCGGCATATGCAGGTATCTGCCAGAAAAAGATAGTTTTTTTGTTCATAATGAAGTAGGAAAAGCCGGGGTGACAAACTTCTTAGAAGATAACGATAAAAACTTGTATTTTATTCAGGGCCCCCATCTATACCAATATAATCGTCAGCAAAAGCGTTTTAAATGGTTTTCTGGTAGTCCATCTTATGAATTCATCCAGAAAATTTTTGTTGATAAAGACGGCCTTTTGTGGGCAGTATGTCCCAGCCGTATTTTTATAGTTGATAAATACACTAAAAAGTTTATCGAGCAAAAGCATTTAGGCATCACTGATATTACCAGTGCAATTAACGATAAAGAAGGTGCCTGGTTTGCGGCAAAAGGAGGCCTTTTTTACTATAATCATACAACAAAACGTTTAGAGCCTTATATCAATAATAAGTCTTTTAAAAATGTTATAGTAAGTTTACTTAAGGACAGCAAGGGGCAGATATGGGCAGGTTCTGTGAATGAGGGACTTTATATTATACAAAAAGACAGGAAATCCCATTCTTACTATAAAAATATCCCCGGAGATTCGGAAAGCCTCAGTTTTAATACCGTAACGAAAATCTATGAAGATAAAAGTCATAATATTTGGTTAGGTACGTATAATGGTGGCCTTAACCTTGTTACCGAAAGAAATTTTGAAACTTACAGAAGTAATATTTATTCCAAAAATAGTTTGAGCAATGATAACATCGCCTCATTGTGTGAGGATGGCGATGGAAATATCTGGATAGGAACAGATGGTGGTGGCTTAAATAAATTCAATCCCCATAACAAGAAATTTACTCATTATGAGGCAAGTGCTGCCAATGCGAATGGTATAAGCACCAATGTTATAACTTCTATCGCAAAAGATGCAAAAGGAACCCTGTGGATGGGATACTGGGATGGTGGTTTAGATAGATATAATAAGGAACAGGACAGATTTATCCACTACAGAAAAGGAAATAAATTAGGGGAAAGCTTATTACATCAGTCCGTAATGTATTTGTATCAGGATAGAAGGTCTAATCTGTGGGTTCAAACCTTAATGGGCTTGATGCTGATGGATCAGAAATCCGGCAAGTTTTTAGATTATAGAGGGGAGCTGTTTAATCAGTACATAGTTAGTATGGTGGACGACAGGGATGGAAACCTGTGGCTTGGAACTTGGTCTGGTTTGGGTTTATTAGATCGAAAAACAAAAAAATATACTTTTTATCGTCATAACG
This sequence comes from uncultured Pedobacter sp., assembly GCA_966211215.1. Taxonomy (GTDB): domain Bacteria; phylum Bacteroidota; class Bacteroidia; order Sphingobacteriales; family Sphingobacteriaceae; genus Desertivirga. The sequence goes on along the minus strand of CBIHNR010000149.1, from coordinate 1,566 downwards.
ATAATGATCTTCATTCTTTAAGTAATGATAAAACTTATTCTGTTATTGAAGATAGCAAGGGACGCCTTTGGGTTGGAACTGCTAATGGACTGAATCTATTCGATAAAAAGACTAAAAAGTTTACTTGCTTTTATGAGGAAGACGGCTTGCCTAACGATGTTATATATGGAATACTTGAAGATAAGGGGGGCAATCTCTGGCTAAGTACTGACAATGGGCTTATTAAGTTTAATCCGGAAACTAAGGCTATTAAAGAATTTACCATTAACGACGGTTTACAAGGAAACGAATTTAAACAAAATGCATTTTTGAAGCTGAAAAACGGTGATTTTGTTTTTGGTGGAACCAATGGAATAACCATCTTTAACCCTGACAAAATCAAAATAAACAGAGTTAAACCTCCACTTGTACTAACCGATTTTCGAATTTTTAATAATTCAGTTCCTATAGGGGAAGATTCGCCCATTAAAACTGCTTTAAGCGATGTTAAAGAAATTGTGCTTTCCTATAAGCAGTCTGTTGTAACGTTTGAATTTGCTGCCCTTAATTTTGTTTCAACAGAGAAAAATCAATATGCCTACAAACTTGAAGGATTTGATGAAGAGTGGATCAATAGTGGCACCAGGCGAAGAATAACATATACCAATTTGGACCCTGGAACTTATTGGTTTAAAGTAAAGGGATCCAATAATGATGGCATCTGGAATGAAGATGGGCTGTCTATCAAAATTGTCGTGACTCCTCCTTTTTGGGCTACCTGGTGGTTTAGAAGCCTGGTGGCGATCGTAGTGATAGGAGGCGCCTACTCGTTTTACAGATATCGCGTAAATGCAATAGAATCTCAAAAGGTTGAGCTTGAGAAACAGGTAAAGGATCGTACGATTAAGATAAGCGAGCAGTCGGAACGCTTGCAGAGATTAAATGAAGAGTTGCAGAGCCAGTCAGAAGAATTGCAGTCGCAATCTGAAGAGTTGCAAATTCAGGCTGAAGAACTAATTGTTAAGTCAGAATTGGAACAGAAAGCCAGGGAAGAGGCCGAAAGAGCAAATCAGGCAAAAAGTACATTTCTTGCAACAATGAGCCATGAAATCCGAACTCCCATGAATGGTGTATTAGGGATGGCCGCTCTGCTTTCGGAAACTGCATTAGACCGTGAACAAAGGGAGTATGCTGAAACGATCAGAAGTAGTGGCGAAGCTCTTCTAAATGTGATAAATGATATTCTCGACTTTTCAAAAATTGAATCAGGCAACATGGAGATAGATCCGCATGATTTCGATTTGCGAAAATGCATAGAAGAAGTGATGGATCTGTTTGCCGGAAAAGCAGCTCAATTAAAATTGGATCTTGTTTATCAGATAGATAATAAGATTCCGGTGCAAATAATTGGTGATAGCTTACGCCTTCGTCAGGTATTGATCAATATCATTGGAAACGCACTTAAATTCACCACTAAGGGAGAGGTCTTTGTTCATATTGCCTTACTTGAGCAATCTGGTTCACATTGTAAACTAGAGTTTAAAGTAAAAGATTCTGGAATTGGAATTCCAAAGGAAAAACTGTCTA
>CBIHNR010000148.1:0-13988 GCA_966211215.1 uncultured Pedobacter sp. | reverse complement strand
ATTGGTGCCCATCCGGGATTTCAGGACTTACAGGGCTTTGGAAGAAGGGAGATGAAAATTGCGCCAAAAGAGGCTTACCAGATAACCCTTTACCAAATTGGGGCATTGTATGGTTTTGTAAAAGCATCAACCGCTAAACTTAACCACGTTAAGCCACATGGGGCTCTGTATAATATGGCAGCCAGAGATGCTAAGCTTGCGGACGCTATTGCTCAGGCAGTTTTTGATTTTGATCCGAGCTTAATATTATATGGACTCTCGGGAAGTGAATTGATTGGGGCTGGCCAGAAGCTTGGATTGCGTACAGCCGCCGAGGTGTTTGCAGACAGGACTTACCAGGATGATGCAAGCCTTACGCCCCGTACACAGGCAAATGCTTTAATCACAGATAGTAATATCGCGATTGCCCAGGTTCTGCAAATGATAAAAGAACAACGAGTTCTTTCTACTAACCAAAACTTAATAAAAATTGAGGCACAAACCGTGTGTATTCATGGTGATGGTGCCCATGCTGTTGACTTTGCCCGGCTACTTAAAGAAAACCTTAGCCATGAAGGAATTTCAATCAAAAGGTTCCAGTAATATTCATAGCTCCAAAAAGAAGCGTTTATTAATGAAAGGCCGATAAGGAAACCCTATAAGCTTCTCAGGGCTTATAGGCATTGATTGGGCACGCTACTTCCTGGTACTATCTCTGAGGAAAAGTCTCCACCGCATTTGTCATATCAGAAGGTTCGAGGCTTGCCTTTACTTTTCTGTTTATTGACCTTGCTGAGTCAAGGTGTTTCTTAAGCGTAGGGAGCAGTTTGGTGGCAAGAGCCTTCAAGTCTTCGTCTTTGGTGGTCTTGATCACATCTTCAAATTCTTTTATATCTTTCTTGTGATCTTTTAACATCTTTTTTAAATAAGCCTTGTCGAACGCTACCCCCGACTTCTTTTGCATGGCCAATATGTGTTTCTCATGGTCCCTGACAATGTTTGCATCAATACTTATGTTCTTGTTTGCAGCCAATGCCCTAAGTTCCTGAGCGGCATCAGAGTGGTCCGCAGTCATCATTTCTGCAAATTTTCTCACCCGGGTTTCAAGCGCTTGTTTCATCGCCAATTTTCCCAGGGCAACCTCCATTTCGCTGCCGCTTATTGCCATACTTAAGAAATCCCTCTCTTCAATGGCTTGAGCCTGGGAACCTTTAGGGCCTTGTTTACAGGATACAATTGCCAGTAAGAATACCGTTATTAAAAATATCAATCGTTTCATGGCTCAAAATTTTATTGGTTAAGTTTATTATTTTAACATACCGAAACAGGCATTGTTCTCACATTTTATGTAAACCAATGCCTAAACCAACAATATTATGAAGCCGGCCTGCGTTTCAGGCTCCAAAGAATCCCAGCAGCCGCAATACCGGCTATAATAGCCGCCGCTGTTGAGATAACGGTTGGATTTACAGGCTGTTTAGGTATATACTGGACACCGTTTTTATTGGCCCTGGCAGGTTCTTTTACATATCGGCCATAATGTGGAACTGCTACCGTGTCAAAATTGTGAACCAAGTATGTTAAGCCCTGCCGCAATTCGTCACCATGCATAGGCTTTCCATGCCCGGTTGCTGCAATTTCCGGCGTTAATGCAGCCAAACGTACTACCGAGTCTTTAGCTGCTACCCAATCAATAGTGTAATATTTTGGAGGGCCAGACAATTCCTTTTTTTGCATAACCACTGATAATACAGACTCTTGCTTGGTAGTCACAAAAGCGTCGCCGGCAATTAGCACCCTGTCATCTTCACGAAAAAAAGCCATTTGGCCTGGCGAGTGGCCAGGCGTATGAATAAATTTCCAGTCTGGCAGCCCTGGTATATTTCCTTCTTTTTCAAGGCTGCTTATCTTATTACCCAGGTCTTTTGGCCGATTTGGAAACATCCATGAAAGTAAGCTCACTAGCCCTCCTCCTACCGTAGGGTCTGCCGGAGGATAGGACGACCTGCCACATAAATAGGGCATTTCAAGATAATGGGCATATACGGGCACGTCCCATATTTTGAGCAATTCATCTAAGGCACCAACATGGTCAAAATGTCCATGAGTAAGTAAAATGGCGGCAGGTTTTGTGCCTTCTCCAAAAAGATGCTCGGCAAAGCGCCTGATTTTATTTGATGAGCCATGCAGGCCAGCATCTACCAAAAACCAGTTCTGCCCATCTTCATCGCCCGAGGCAATGATGTAGACATTTACAAATAAAATCTTCATGCCCCATACGCCTGGAGCTACCTTAAAATATTCAAGCCCGTGCGACTTGCGTATTTTATATTCAATTTCTTTAAGTTCCATAAATAGCTTATATAGATTTTTGCAGAAGTTTAATTGTCTGAAAATGTTCTCCCAAGGCAGGTAAGCTTCTTGAGGCAAAAGCTTTGACCGAGGCATCCAGTGCTCTTTCAATACCTCTCTGATAGAAGTTTTGTGCCTTTCTGTGGCTAGCTTCCATCATACGTAGATATTCTTTATCAAAGGCTGCCCCTTTTAAGCGAGTTAACTTGCTTATTTCAGAGAGCTTATCAACGGCCAGATTCTCCGCGAATGCTATTCTTTTCATTGCAGCAAGCTGCTTTAGCTCTATATCAATTTTTTTATGGTGGGATAAAAGAGTTTCGGCGAGATTTAAAATGCCTTTGTTTTGAGAACGTTCTTTAGCTAATAAGGCTTGCTGAATGTGCATGCGGTTGCATACTATGGCATCTCTTACAAATTCAGCACTGGCAGTATCAATTTGTTTTGTGATTAAGGCTGCCCCGAGAGAATTGGAAACGAAGCATAGGCATATATATAACAGCCATGCAAACCGCAGCTGCGCCAGTGCAAAGGCAGAGACGCTTGCTTTAATGCAACTAATCGATAACCGATTGGCAATAGCGAACATAGCTTAAGCGGCTTATATTCAATTGAACAAGTATCGCTTAAGCTATGTTTTTTATTTTTTAGGGGACAGCTAGCTTGCAAGTATCTTAAGCTGGATAACTATTTCATCCTCTTTAATGGGATATTCCGCATTCAAACGAATAGATTCATAAACTGCATCAAATAATCTAACATAATTCCCCTTTAATGCAGTAAAATGCTGGGTTTCGATTCCCTCGTCTGTCATAAGGCTTAATACACCTTCCGCTCCGTCAGCCTCAATTCCATATTCCCAATCTGTAGGTAAAATAGCCTTCTCCAGTTGTTCCTCCTGCACATCGGTGCGCTGCTTTGTAAACGTGCCTTTTGTGCCATGCAAAACGAATGACGGCAAAGGCTTCACAGTTTGAAGACTGGCTGTAACAAATACATTTACTTCCTGAGGGTATTTTAAATGGACGTGCAAATAATCATCCACTTTAGAATCTGGCCGGTAGGTTCCAGTTGTCTTTGTCCATGACAAGGGCTTTCCAAACAGGCTGATCACCTGGTCGAGCAAATGAGGCCCCAGGTCGAAACTTAAGCCGCTGGCTGGAAATGGTTCCTCTTTGAATTTTTTAACGCTGATCTCTTTTCTATATCGGTCGAAGCGAAAATGGCATTCTATAAGGTTGCCCAATACCCCGTCCTGAACTACCTTTCTAACAGATTGAAAATCAGAATCCCACCTACGATTCTGGTAAACCATTACTTTACAATTATTCTTTTTACCAAGCTCGAATAATTCTTTAGCCTGTTCTGGAGTAGCAGCAAAAGGTTTCTCCACTAACACATGTTTACCAGCTTCGAGAGCAAGTTTAGTATGTTCATAGTGCAGATAATTAGGCGTATTAACAACAATCAGCTCAACCTGAGGATCATCTACCAGCTGTACGACATTATCATAGCTGATTACGCTGGGATAACGCTCAACTGCCTTTTTAACCGACCTCTCCACTACCGCATAAAGCTGGAACTCGGGATGTGTATGTATGAATGGGGCATGAAACACCCGCCCCGACATGCCATATGATAAAATACCGGTTACTATCTGTTTTGTCATTTTCTATTGAATTAAAAAGGGATACCGAAGCATCCCTTAACCTATAATTATATAAGAATTACAAAATTGTTTTGAGCAATTATAACCTTGCGGCATATTTTATACCACCTAGTAAATGTTTTAAAAACATCTCGTTAGAATAAGCCTCCGGTGTATGCCCTAAACCTGTGTAAAAGGCCCTTCCTCCGTCAAACTCATGATACCAGGCCATTGGATGCGAGCTTCCATTTGTACCGCCGGTATAAGAACTTTCATCAATAGTTATCAACACCTTAATTGCCGGATTAATTGATTTAAAGTTATACCACTCATCCGTATGTATCCATGGATTTGGTAAACCTTGTGTGGCTGAATGGCTGCCATCCAAAATCTTCAGGCTAGCTTGTTGAATCTTTGGATGATTGGTAAAATACGCACCAACCAGCTTTCCATACCATTCCCAGTTAAACAGGCAATCTGTTGCAGCGTGAATTCCTACAAAGCCGCCCCCGTTTCGGATGTATTCCTGAAAAGCCGTCTTTTGCGTATCATTAAAAAAATCGTCACCAGTTGGGCTTAAAAAAATTATGGTTTTATACCGCTTTAAATTCTTTGTGGTAAAAGCAGCGGGGTTCTCAGTTGTATCTGCCGAGAAACCATTTTTCTCACCAAGCTTTTTAATAGCAGAAATACCGTCCGCAATACTTTTATGGCGATATCCCTTGGTGATAGAGAATATTAAAACTTTAGCAGGCTTTTTTGCAAAGCCCGCTAAAGAAATAAATTGTAATGCTAAAACAGTTATCAGTACTCTGTATAGCGATTTCATATAAATTATGCTAAGTTTCTACCAGCGTTAACAATGCCGTAAACGGTACGGATTACCAACTTGCTTAACACTTCGCGTTGCTCGTCGGTAACTTTTCCGGAAACGATTTGTTGAAGCGCGTAGTGTTGTATCACCACCAATGGCAATACGATCTTTTCACGTAAAGCAATAGACCTACGTTCTACTGGGTAGTGTTCCATAAATAATTCAGAGTCTGTTAACTCCAGCAACAAGCTTTTAGTCAACTCAAACTCATCCTTTAACACTTTCCAAAATGCACCAAACTCTTTATCATTTTCAAGGTACGCAGTAATCCTGAAATCAGCTTTAGACATAGACATCATACAGTTGTCCATCATTGTCTTAAACCAGCCGGATGTTTCATAAAGACTTTTCGCATCCTGCCAAACACCGTCTTCTTTTGCTTTTTTCAGCGCAGAACCAACTCCATAAAAGCCCGGAATATTCTGTTTCAACTGGCTCCATGCGGTTACGAAGCTTATAGCCCTAAGATCTTCCAGTTTTAACTCACCTCCTGAATTCCTCTTAACGGGGCGGCTACTAATATTGATGTGAGCTAAGTGTTTAAGTGGGCTTAACTTTTCGAGATACTTTAAGAAAAGAGGGCTCTCGCGCAAAGCCACAAAAGACGCATGGCTGGTACTTGCCATATCTTCAATAAAGTCTTTTTGTGCTGGAGTAAAGGTATTTTTATCACTCTTATCCAATGCATTAACCAGGCCTGCATTAATCATTTGTTCAATGTTATGATGAGCGGTATCAAACGATCCGTACTGGCTGCTAATGGTTTGTCCCTGGATAGTTAACTGAATATGCTCGTTAGCTATCTCCTTACCCATTGTTGCGTAGAAACGGTGTGTTTTACCTCCACCACGAGCCGGAGGGCCTCCACGTCCGTCAAAAAATGCCAGCTGAACACCGTACTTACGGGCAAGGGAAGTAAGCTCAGCTTTAGCTTTATAAATAGACCAATTGGCCATCAAGTAACCACCATCTTTAGTACTATCAGAGAATCCAAGCATAATAACTTGCTTACTTCCCCTTAGCTTAAGGTGCTCCTTATAAAACTCATTGGTATATAAACGCTCCATTACATCTGAGGCTGCAGCAAGGTCTTGCACAGTTTCAAACAATGGAACAAAATCTATCTTTAATTCATCTTTCTTCCAGCCACTCCATAAAAACAGGTTAATAAGCTGAAGAATGTCTGAAGCTTGCTGACAATTGCTGATAATAAAACGGTGCGACGCATTTTCGCCTCCTGCAAACTGCATACGTTTCATTAAACGGATAGTTTGCAATGTATCATCGCTTAAGCTGTCTAGTCCAGAACAAAGAATATCGTCTTCGGCAAACGCTAGTTGCTTAATTTTATCCACTTCAGATAAGTTATCGTAGCCTTCTGCAATTGCAGTTTTAAGGAATGGACGGCACTGCTGGTGGGTTTTGCGCAATACACGGCTATCCTGGCGGATATCTAAAGAAGCAAAGTAACACCCAAATAATTTAACTTTTCTTATAAGGTCGTCTACATGGTCTGTAAATAAGCCGTCATGATCGCTTGTTAAAACGCCTTTAACCGCGTCTAAGTTCTCCAGTATTTCCGACTGAAGGTCACGCGGTTCTTCCACCCGTGTGAAACTATTTTGATAAAACAGGTCCTGGAGTTTCGCCATGTAGTCTTCCACTCCGCGGAAGGTTATACGACGTTTTAAAACTCTAAAATCGCGGTAATAGCACCTAAATAAAATTTCGCGAAGTAATTCTGCTACTTCTTTTGTGCTTTGGCTCGTTACATTCGGGTTTCCATCGCGGTCGCCCCCTGGCCAAAAACCTAACTCAATTAATTGATGCGCATTAAAACTCAAGCCCTCTAGCTCATTCTCAACTTCCTTCTGTAAAGATGAAACTACATGATAGAATACATTTTCTAAAAACCAAGCTAAACTCGCAGCCTCATTAACTGGCGTAGGTTTGCTTTTGTTGAAGAAAGGAGTTTTACCCAGCTGCTGTAATAACAGATGGATTGTATTAATATCATTGGTCTTTAACGCTTCTGTAAGGTCGTTAATAATTGCCAGTACCCTGCCCGGATAGAATTGTGTAGGGTGTGCCGTTAGAACCAGGCGTAAAGAGAACTCCTCAAGCTTTTGCTTGATTTCTTCTTTCATGGCTGGATTAGCGGAAGCCTGCTGCAATAAAAATGTTAGTGCATTTTCATCACTTGTAGTTTTGGTGTATGCAGAATCCTCAATCGCATCAAACAACACCACCTGCCTTTCTATATATTGAATAAAGCGGAATAGTAAATCAGTGCGGTCTGCGGCCTGGACATATTGCTCATACTGGCCAAAAAAGCTTTCGATAATGTCTGCAGGAGCCAGGTTTTGCTTAACGCCTTCTTCACAGTGAGAAGTAAAAAATGGTAACAAGGTTCCGGTGTGCTTTACTTTGTAGAATGGAAGAGTAAGGAATAAACTATTGTATAATTCAAATCTGGTTACAACTTCACTAGCAAAAAGTGCTTCTTTCTGGCTTAATTTCATTTAGTAATTACTATGAGCTAATAGCTAACAAAAATAACAGCTTTATGCCGATACCAAAATAAAGGCGTAAAAAAAGGTGAAATAAATTAAGAAACTCTCGCTTTTTGCCTTCTTTTTTAAATTATTTTACAAAATTTCGATCGATAAAATCATCCATTTACAATTTCGCCCCCATTGGGATGCAATACTTGTCCTGTCATATAGCTGGAATCATCTGAGGCCAGAAATACATAACACGGAGCTACTTCTTCGGGCTGGCCCGGCCGTTTCAATGGCACATCTGAGCCAAAACTTTCTACCTTGTCTTCTGGAAAAGTTGCAGGAATCAACGGCGTCCATATTGGCCCAGGGGCAACGCCGTTAACACGTATATACCTGTCTGCCAAGGCTTGAGCCAGCGACCTGGTAAAAGCCACAATAGCTCCTTTAGTTGATGAGTAGTCTAATAAATGATGGCTTCCGCGATAAGCGGTAACCGAAGTGGTATTGATTATCACTCCCCCCTTCTGCAGGTGTTTCAAGGCAGCCTTGGCTGTAAAGAAATAAGAGAAAATATTCGTTTTGAATGTCTTTTCAAGTTGTTCTGCAGTAATATCTTCCAAACGCTGCTGCGGATACTGAACGGCTGCATTGTTTACCAAAATATCTAAGCGCCCAAACTCTTCAACAGTATCTTCAATCACTTTGATACACTGTTGTTCTGTGCCGATATCACCTGGTAATAGCAAACATTTCTGTCCCGCCTGCTCAACCTGCCATTTAGTTTCCTTCGCGTCTTCGTGCTCGTCCAGGTAAGAAATTGCAATATTTGCACCCTCGCGGGCAAATGCAACAGCCACCGCCCTTCCTATACCGCTATCTCCGCCAGTAATTACCGCCACCTTTCCTGCAAGCTTAGAAAAAACATCCGTTTTCTCGCCCTCGTATGCTGGCCTTGGTACCATCTCTGACTCGATTCCTGGTTGTTTCTTCTGGTGTTGGGGCGGGTTTACACTCTCCGGTTTATTTGATTTTTGCATAACAAATAGATGTATGCAGCTTTTAACAATTTGGAATGATTGCAGTTTACCAGATTTTTAGATTCAGTATAAATTCAGCTTTGTATGCCATTACAGGCAGATAAGCCTTATCATTGCCTATGCTTTTTAATGACAGGTATAAATCAATAAAAGCCCCTAGTGAAGGTGTATTTAAAGATAAGGGGAGTAAATTTTTAGCCTATGCATATCCTATTAGTGGAGAGGCCGACTGCAAGAAAATCATAGCCAATTTAAAGGCTGAGCATCCCAAGGCGCGGCACCACTGCTGGGCTCTGCGGCTTAGTCCAGACAGGTCGGTTTTTAGAGTTAATGATGATGGGGAGCCATCCGGCACCGCAGGTAAACCGATATTAAACACCTTATTGTCTTATGATGTAACAAATGTCATCGTGGTAGTTGTGCGCTACTTCGGCGGCACGCTACTAGGCGTTCCCGGCCTAATCAATGCCTATAAAGAAGCGACTATGGATGCTTTAAATTCCGCTGAAATTGTAGAATTGACTGTTAATGATATCTATCGGGTATCTTTTGACTATATCAACCTAAATGAAGTAATGCGTATCAGTAAGGATTTTAATCTTTTGATGGTACACCAATCATTTGAAAACACCTGTACAATTGAAGTTGAAATTCCTAAAATGCAGCTCAATGCAGTGCTTGAAAAACTGGAAAAAATCCCTAACTTACATTACAATTACCTTAGCACAAGATGAACCAGATCTCTAAAACAGACCTCATATTGAACCCCGATGGTAGTGTTTACCACTTAAATCTGTTACCGGAAGATATCGGCGATGCCATAATAACTGTAGGAGATCCAGCGAGGGTTGAAGAAGTTTCAGATTTCTTTGATAAAGTTGAACTAAAAAAAGGAAAACGAGAGTTTCTGACCCATACAGGTTATATAGGAAAGAAACGAATCTCTGTAGTTTCCACTGGCATCGGTACCGATAATATTGACATTGTAATAAATGAATTAGACGCCCTGGTGAACATTGACCTTACAAGCCGCAGGATAAAGGCTAAAAAGAAAGTACTTGACATTGTAAGGGTTGGCACCTCCGGCACATTACAAGATGATATCCCTGTAAATAGTATAGTTGTGTCTGAGTATGCTATTGGTTTCGATTCCCTGATGCATCACTATTTAAGGGATCTGTCTGACAACGAAATCAACCTCCGCGATGCGATTAACAAAGAACTCACTGATTTCAACCACTTAGTCCCTTATGTTGCCGAAGCAAATACAGAGCTATTTTCGAGGGCTAACACCAATTCCTTAAGTGGGATTACTTTAACCGCCCCTGGCTTTTACGCTCCTCAGGGCAGAAACCTAAGGGCAAAAAAAGCATTTCCTTCCATGTTCGAAAAGCTTGCGGATTTTAATTTTAATGGGAAAAGAATAACCAACCTGGAAATGGAAACCGCTGGGATTTATGGACTTGCCAAAGTGCTTGGGCACAAAGCCTTATCTGTAAGTGCGATTCTTGCAAACCGCAAAAAGGGAGAATTTAGCAGCGATCCCAGAAAGGTAATCATGTCGGCTATTGTAATGGCAATAAAAAAAATTATTTAAACAAGTAGCGCCAGCATCGATTTATTCGTACAGGTTAAAATTTATTTGTCACGATTAAAACTAATACCTATGAAGAAAGCTGGAAAAATTATCGTTTACCTTGTTCTGACACTTGTTATTGGTGCAGGTGCCTTGTTGAGTTATGTAAAATTTGCGCTTCCAAACGCAGATGCAGCTCCTAACATCTCAATAGAACTTACTCCTAAAAGAATAGCAAGAGGCAAATATCTGGCTAACCATGTTTCTGTTTGTATTGACTGCCATTCCACCAGAGACTGGAGCAAATTATCCGGCCCTTTAGATACTAATGGCATCGGAATTGGAGGACAGAAGTTTGATCACAATATTGGCTTCCCTGGCGAAGTACATGTACCCAACATCACTCCTTTTAATTTAAAAGACTGGACTGATGGAGAAATTTACCGGGCAATAACTTCGGGCGTAAAAAAAGATGGCTCAGCTATTTTTCCAATAATGCCATATAACTCTTATAGCAAGATGGATAAAGAGGACATCTATTCAATAGTTGCCTATTTGAGAACTTTATCTCCTAAGGAATCGCCAAAACATGAACGCATTTTAGATTTCCCTTTAAACTTTTTAGTAAATATGATGCCTGTTAAGGCGGCACATCAAAATATCCCTTCAGAAACTGATCAATTGGCTTACGGGGCTTACCTTGTTAACTCAGCATCCTGCAAAGACTGCCATACCAAACAAGAAAAAGGAAAGCCACTTGAAGGAATGGATTTTGCCGGAGGCTACGAATTCAAACTTCCAATGGGTACAGTTAGCTCTGCCAACATCACACCAGATAAAGAAACTGGTATCGGAACCTGGACTAAAGAAGTATTTGTTAACCGTTTCAAGGCTTTTGAAAATGCGCATAATGTTCCGAAAATTCAGCCCGATGGATTCCAAACCGTAATGCCGTGGACGATGTATGGCGCTATGGAGACCAAAGACCTTGAAGCAATTTATGCATATTTAAAAACTATTAAGCCGGTAAAAAATCAAGTAGTGAAATTCTCGCCCACCTTAGCTGCCAAATAGTTAAATTTTATTCTACCCATATAAAGATGAATTTGGCAAGCTGAATTCATCTTTTTTATTTAAAACAATTACGAGATTAGAGCCTTCCACTATTTACCGAAGCTTGATTGGCTCTATTTTATTTCTAACATATGACAACTTCCAGCATAGAAGCGCCCGGTAATTACACATTCTTATCAGCCCTAAAACAATCTCTCAGAGGTGAAGAAATTGACTTTACACGTGGCAGCATCAGGCGTGCAATAATTCTTCTGGCAATTCCCATGATGCTGGAAATGTCTATGGAGTCTGTGTTTGCTTTGGTAGACTTGTACTTTGTAGGCCATCTCCACAATAGTAGCGCGGCCATTCAAACAGTTGGCTTAACCGAGTCTATTTTAGCCATCATATATTCTCTGGCCATAGGAATCAGCATGGCAGCAACAGCAGTAGTGGCCAGGCGGGTGGGTGAAAAAAATCCCATAGCTGCGGCCAAAGCGGGTATGCAATGTATTTTAATAGCTGTAATTGTAAATACCCTGATCAGTGTTTTTGGAGTTATCTATGCCAGAGACCTTCTTATTTTGATGGGGGCAACGAATGACGTGGCTACTCAGGGAACTCCTTTCATTAAAATAATGCTCGGAAGCAGCATTTTCATCATGCTGCTCTTTCTAATAAATGGAATTTTCAGAGGCGCAGGCAACGCTGCAATTGCTATGAAAAGCTTATGGCTGGCCAATATTGCCAATATCATCCTCTGCCCTATTTTCATTAATGGATTAGGGCCAATTCCTGCTTTCGGGCTAACAGGAGCTGCTATTGCAACAACCATTGGCCGCGGAACAGGTGTCTGCTATCAACTTTATAAATTATTTTTCAGCAATGGATTGATCAGAATGCACCTGCATTATTTAAGGCCCGACCTAAAGCAAATAGCATCATTGATTAAAATTGCGGCCCCCGGGGTTTTTCAGTTCGTTATTGCTTCTTGCAGCTGGATATTTCTGGCCAGGCTTGTAGCTACAACAGGCGGCGACACCGGGTCGGCAGGCTACCAGACAGCACTACGAATTATGATGTTCTTTATGTTGCCTGCCTGGGGCTTAAGTAATGCAGTCGCAACCCTTGTTGGCCAAAATCTCGGGGCGAGGCAGTTAGCAAGAGCCGAGGAATCAGTCTTAAAAACAGCTAAATACAATGCTCTTTTTATGGCCTTCGTAATGGCTATTTGTCTAAGTGCAGCCCAACTCATTGTTTCATTTTTTAGTAATGAACCAGATGTACAAGCGGTTGCTGTAAAGGCTATCCGAATAATGAGTATGGCCTATGTATTTTACGGAATCGGAATGGTGTTAATCAATACATTTAATGGTGCCGGCGATACCTGGACACCAACATGGATTAATCTTTTTGGATTCTGGTTCTTTCAAATTCCCCTAGCGTATACCCTGGCCAACCATTTTAATATGGGGCCCATCGGCGTATTCATAGCAATACCTGTAGCGGAAACATGCATTACCATAGCCGGAATTATTCTGTTTAAAATTGGGAAATGGAAGCAGATAAAGGTTTGAGGTATAGGAGAATTTTAGGCCTTAACCATGCTAATGCAAGACAATTTTTTCTCAAAGAAAAAAGCTATTTAACTTCGGCCTGCATCTTCAAGAATTAACATTTCTGGCAGAATATTTCTTTCACCTGATATAAATCTTATCACCATGAAGAAAGAACAAATCCAACAACTGTTTGAACAATTCGAGTTAGCTTTTAAAATATTTCTAGGTTCAAAAACACGATATGCTTCTACATTGTAGTATCACAAGTTAGTTACAACATTGTGAGCATTAAACTTATTAAACTATTTACGCTGCTTTTCATTCTACAAACCGCAAAAGCACAAAAATATTTTGATTTCGAAACGGATGTTGCAAACTATGCGCAATCATTGAAATTACCTACGCTTGCGGTTGGTGTTGCAAAGGGAGACAGCTTGATTTTTTTCCATTCAATTGGGCCTGCATCATCAGTAGCTCAAGTACCCATCAGCCCTGACCATATTTTCGGAATAGCATCTGTAACAAAATCGTTTACTTCTATTGTTCTACAACAGTTAGAAGCAGCCGGAAAAATTTCACTTACCGACCCCATTGATAAATTTCCGAATAAACATTTCACCAAAGATCGTTGGACGAGCAGCACTACGCTTGCACACATTGTCAGCCACACTTCTGAAAGCAGGCCAATTGGAACTAATTTTATTTACAACGGATCAAAGTACAACATCGTTTTCAATGTCTTTACAAGCATAAATCCGCCCGTTGGTACCGAAAGTATCACTCGGCCGTTTACAAAGGAAGTGGAGCGAAGAATCTTGCTCCCATTGAAAATGGACCACACATTAGTTAGATACACTGAAGCAGAACATTCTTTCCTACAACAATTTGTTGTAACTCCTTACAAATACAATGATTCTGCTGGAAAGTATTTACCTCAGGCTATTGATTTACCTAAAATGGAGTGCGGCCCAGGGTTTGGTATGATGAGTAGTGTAAACGACCTGATCAAATACTCAAGCGCACTAAATCATGAAAAACTTATTTCAAAACAGAGGTATCAAAAGATTACGAGCCCCTTTTATTCAAATAGTGTACAGGGCGAAGGTTGGTTTACCTGCAATTTTGAAGGAACCGACATCGCCTGGGCATATGGCTATGGCAATAATGATGCGGCCATATTGCTCACTGTGCCATCTAAGGGTTTAACGCTGGTTTTACTTTCAAGCTGTAGCATGCCCTCTGCAAGCACAAGGCTGGGATATGGCAATCCCCTGAATTCGCCCATTGTATGTTCCTTTGTTCGAAATTTTATTTTGAACCAGCCTGCATTTATGCAACCTAACAGTAACGTGACAAGCATGATGGATGAAATCCGAAAAAATGTGAGGGAGAACAAAACAAGAATA
>CBIHNR010000147.1:0-14080 GCA_966211215.1 uncultured Pedobacter sp. | reverse complement strand
AAACAAATTAAACTTTCACAAAAAAAAAGCCACCCGATGTGGGTGGCTTTTTATGCTTTGAACTAATTCAGATTAGTGAGCAGGAGCAGCAGCAGTATCAGCGGCAGCAGTGTCAGCAGCAGCAGTATCAGCAGCAGCTGAATCAACAGCTAAAGTAGTATCAACAGCAGCTGAATCAACAGCAGTTGAATCTGTAGCTTCGCCTGATTTGTTAGAAGAACAAGCAGCAACTGATAAAGAGATAGCTAAAGCAACGAATCCGAATTTGAATAAATTTTTCATTTCTGAGGTTAAAGTTTAATGATTAAACAAATAATATTTACTCTTAATACTGAGTCATCAAAAAAGTAACCCAAACTTTGATAAATTTTTTATTTTTTTTTTTACTTATCATTGGGTTACAATTACAACAATAGCGTATTAAATAGTGAGCAAAGAGATAAAAAGGTCAGTACCAACGGATAGTGAAGTAATATTGGGTATCCTGAATGGCTCAAAAGGTATCCTTGAAGTTGTCTACAAAGCATACTTTCCGATGATTTTACAATTGATTGTAATGAACAACGGAAATGAAGATGATGCTAAAGACATCTTTCAGGAATCTGTAATAGTTCTTTATGATAAGGTGAAGAGTGGGAACTTTGAATTGAATAGTAAACTTAAAACCTTTATCTATTCAGTTTGCCGAAGGCTATGGTTAAAGCGTTTATCGCAATTAAGCCGTAATGCCGGAAGCGTTAAAGATTATGAAGAGGTGTTGCCGGTTGAACAGGATTTGGAACGGCATGAAGAAAAAGATCTCCAGTTTAAACAGATGGAGAAAGCCCTCATTCATTTAGGAGAGCCTTGTAAAACTATTATAGAAGACTTTTATATTAACAATAAATCAATGCAGGACATTTGCGCTAAGTTTGGTTATACCAATGCCGATAACGCAAAAAACCAAAAGTACAAATGCTTGCAGCGCCTGAAAAAGTTGTTTTTTCAGATATGATTAACGCTATAAAAAATGAAAAGTATCGAACGCATTGAGGCTTATTTGCAGGGAGAGATGACAGAGCAGGAGAGAGCCGCATTTGATGAATTAAGGGCAATGGATCCCGAGCTGGACCAACAGGTTGTAGCTCACCAGGCTTTTTTAGCCCAGCTGAAAGATTATGGAAACAGGCACCACCTGATTTCAGAAATGAACGCTATTCACGAGATGCTAGACATTGATGCTATTAAAGAGGAAGTACTTCCGAAGAGATCTTTAATTAAAGTGTTATGGTCTAAATATCGTGTTAATGCTGCCATTGCTGCTTCGGTTGCAATTTTAGCTGCATTTTCAACCTTATTATCTACTGGATATTTTTCCAGAACTAATGCGCTTAATGATGATTACAACGCCCTTCGGAGGCAATTAAGCAAAATAACCAATATCCAAAAATCGCAAAGCGCCCAAATGAATGTTTTAAGGGGCAATGCAAGCGGCCCGGCTAATCCCGGACAGTTTGGTGGTACAGGCTTTGCGCTCTCAGCTGATGGTTATTTGGTAACAAACTATCATGTAATTAAAGGCGCTGATTCTGTTTATATCCAAAATACTGCTGGTGAGTCATACAAGGTTAAAACTGTTTATGTACACCCTCAGTATGATATAGCGGTGTTGCAAATTACAGACCCGCATTATAAAGCATTAAAAGCTCTTCCATATACTTTCAAAAAATCTTCTGCAGACGTAGCTGAAGAAGTATTTACGATTGGTTTTCCGCGTGAAGACCCTGTATATAACAGAGGATATTTAAGTGCAAATACAGGTTACCGTGGCGATACAGTGGCATATCAGGTAGATATTCCTGTGAACGAAGGTAACAGTGGCGGTCCTTTACTTGATTCTAAAGGAAATGTTATTGGCATAATCAACGCAAAACAAGCCAGAACAGACGGGGCTACTTTTGCAGTGAAATCCGGCTATTTGTTAGAGGCATTAGAGTCTATTCCTAAAGATTCATTAAACACGGAATTAGTACTTAATAAAAAGAATAATCTTTCCAATCTAAGCCGTAAAGACCAATATAAGAAAATGCAGGATTACGTGTTTATGGTAAAGGTTTACCAATAACAAAAGAGGACTATTATATATAAAGAAGAAAGCGGCTTCGGGATTACCGGAGCCGCTTTCTTTTTAAAGCCGTTGTGGCTTACATTATCGGTCTAATTCTCCTAATACGATATCAATAGACCCAATAATAGCAATCAGGTCGGCAATTAACACGCCACGCGAGATCTCCGAAATAACATGCAGGTTGTTAAAGCTCGGTGCTCTTGCCTTAACCCTTTTAGGGATTTCAGATTTACCGTCTGCAATAAAATAATAGCCCAATTCGCCTCGGGGCGTTTCTGCCCTAATGTAGAAATCCTGAGCCTTTGGAATAATCTTCTTGGGTAGCTTGGCTCTTGGGTCAAAATCTGGGGTCCGTTTTAAATCCTTGGTAAGGCGTTCCAAACATTGTTCGATAATTAAAATAGATTGCTCGATTTCATCAATCCTCACTTTATATCTGTCCCAGCAATCGCCTGTAGTACCCATTAGTCCCTTTCCAATTGGAACTTCAAATTCCAGCTCAGGGTAAGCAGAGTACTCATCTACCCGGCGTAAATCCCATTTTAAGCCAGACGCCCTCAGCATGGGGCCGGAGCAGCCATAGTTTATAGCTACGTCAAGAGGGAGAATGCCTACATTTGCAGTTCTCGAAATAAAGATTTGATTATCTGTCAGCAGCTCATTTAATTCCTTCATTTTAGGCTTGAAGTAATCAATAAACTCTTTACAGCGTTCTTCAAAACCAACTGGCAGGTCGAAAAATAAGCCTCCAACCCAAATGTAGTTATAGAGCATCCGAGAGCCGGATGCCCATTCAAGCATATTCATAATATGCTCTCTATCCCGAAAACACCATAGAAAAGGAGTAAATGCCCCTATATCGATTCCATAAGTACCCAGAGCAATAAGATGCGAACCAATGCGGTTTAATTCACAAACCAGAACCCGAATGTATTCAATACGCTTTGGGATTTCTTTGTCAAGCCCTAGCATTCGTTCAACACCCATTACCCATGCATGGCTGTTGTTCATTGATGCCAGGTAATCCATTCTATCAACGAAGGGAATAGTTTGCTGGTAGGTTAGATTTTCGGCATGCTTCTCAAAGCAGCGATGCAGGTATCCCACATGTGGGATTACTTCTTTCACCACCTCGCCATCTGTAATAAGCTCAAGGCGTAAAACACCATGCGTAGAAGGGTGCTGGGGACCCATATTTAGAATCATCTCATTCGGCTGAGCCTCAGTGATGAGCTGTTCGTAGCGGGTTTTATATGAAGATGTTTTTGGATTTATCATTTATAAATGTATTTGGCGAGTGGCTAGTCCACCTTAATGCCATGATAATATTCCTGAACTTTATAATCTTTTCTGAGCGGGTATCCTTGCCAGTCGTCTGGCAATAGAATACGCCTTAAATCGGGATTGCTCTCAAAGTAAATACCTAAAAGATCATATGCTTCACGTTCATGCCATTCTGCTGTACGCCAAACGGAGCAAACAGACTGGAAAGAGGGGAGTCCAGTTTGATTTCTATCGTGATACTTTTTAACTTTTAAAGTGAGCTGGGTTTTATATGGAATAGAGGAAAGGTGATAAACTACTCCAAAAGTATTTTCGTCTACCCCGTAATCCACTCCTGAAAGGCACGCTAAAAAATCGAAATAAGTTTTTTCATTATTCCTCAACTCCAGGCAAACCTCAGCTATTTTATCGGGCTGAATGAGCAAGGCTGGTTGCAATCCACTAGTTTCTTCATCCACAATTACCTCTGGCCCAAACTTTTCAATCAGTAAGTTTTTTATATCCTCAAATTTCATTTCATTAAGGCGCTAACCGGACAATCTTCCACTTTTGTTTATCCGCTTTCTTATATACAATACGGTCATGGAGGCGGGCAGGGCCACCTTGCCAAAATTCGACAACCTGAGGCTTTAAAATGTAGCCTCCCCAATGAGACGGTTTTGGTACGGTTGAATCGGCATATTTACCTTCTAATGTTTGAAGGGATTCTTCAAGAAGCTTTTTGTTAGGAATTTCCTGGCTTTGTGGCGAAGCAATTGCTCCAAGCTGGCTAATTTTCGGCCTTGAATGGAAGTACCGTTCAGATTCTTCCTTGCTTACTTTCTCCAAAACTCCTTCAATTCTAACTTGGCGCTCTAATTCTCCCCAGAAGAAAACCATAGCAGCGGCTGGATTCTTGGCAATTTCTTTGCCTTTTCTGCTAAGGTAATTTGTATAAAAGGTGAAGCCATTTTGATCAAACCCCTTTAATAGAAGTACCCTTGCAGATGGTTTCCCATCCGGGCTTGCAGTTGCCAGGGTCATGGTGTTTGGTTCATACAAACCGGCATCCATTGCTTCTGCAAACCACTTTGCAAATTGGCTGATCGGGTCTTGGGCTACTGATTTTTCGGACAACGTAGCGGCAGTGTATTCCTGCCTCAAATTTTGAATTGTTTCTTTGCTAAAAGCCATTATTTTACAAACTTACTAATTGAAAGTTTTTTAGCGTAACTTCTGTATCAATTAGGAGTAAAAACATATATTACAGGTACATTGTTAATAGGTTATGTTAAACGCAGTCCCTCCTCACACAGGCAGTTTATTAATATCAGAGCCTTTTATGCTCGACCCCAATTTTAAGCGTTCTGTGGTATTACTGGCAGAACACAACGAGGAGGGAACGATTGGTTATGTTCTCAATCAAAAGAGTGAGTATCTGTTAAAAGACTTAATTCCCGACTGTCCAGACGCCATGCATTCAATTTATATTGGTGGCCCTGTCGGCAATGATACTTTACATTTTATACATCGTTGT
Organism: uncultured Pedobacter sp.; assembly: GCA_966211215.1. GTDB lineage: Bacteria > Bacteroidota > Bacteroidia > Sphingobacteriales > Sphingobacteriaceae > Desertivirga. The sequence goes on along the minus strand of CBIHNR010000147.1, from coordinate 9,173 downwards.
TACGATAGGATGAACAGTGGTACTGAAATAGTGAACGGATTTTATTGGGGAGGCAGTTTCGAAACGCTTAAACTTTTAATCAATACCCACCAAATTGATGAAAATGAGGTGCGTTTTTTCATGGGTTACTCTGGCTGGAGCCCAGGGCAATTAAGCCGGGAACTGGAACAAAACTCGTGGTTGGTTACTAATAAATTTAATCCCGCTGCCCTTTTTAATGAAGAAGAAGAGAACTTATGGCGTGAGATCGTGATTGGCTTAGGCCCTAAATATGCCCATATCGTCAATTTTCCTGAAAATCCAATGTGGAATTGAGCTGAAAATTTGGCAAGTCCAAAGACGAAAAAGTCAGAAAAGATGGAATGACTTTCGGACCAAATAATGCTCTTCATCTCCGGGGCTTCCAGTCTTTGCTGACTTTTTGACTTTTATCTTCCTTGTTCTAATTCTTTAGCAGAATCTTCGATTTTCTTTTTGAGTGCTTCTTTGTAATCTATAAGCCGATTTGAAAGGGCATCATCAGAAGTACCTAATATTTGAGCAGCCAATAAGCCGGCATTTTTTGCCGCATTTAAAGCCACAGTAGCAACCGGAATACCATTAGGCATTTGAAGTATCGATAAAATAGAGTCCCAACCATCAATTGAATTGGATGATTTTACCGGCACGCCAATAACTGGCAAATGTGTGATAGAGGCAACCATACCCGGTAAATGTGCTGCGCCTCCAGCGCCCGCAATAATAACTTTTAACCCACGGCTGGCCGCAGATTTAGCATATTCAAACATTCTTTCTGGGGTACGGTGGGCTGAGACAACAGTTATCTCATATTCAACTCCCAATTCTTTTAATGCATCAGCAGCATCCTGCATTACAGGCAGGTCTGACTTACTGCCCATTATTATTCCTACTTTCATTGTGATCAATTGAGTTTATAGTTTTACTTCGTGGCTGTTTGCTTTGAGCTGTTAGCTGTCAGCGATGAGCGATCAGCTATCAGGCTTTTCAGCTAAAAGCTAATCGCTATTTAGCTAAAAAGCTCTACACCTTTACTTTCAATGTATTCTGTACCAACCGTGCTTTGGCAATTGCTTCTTCACGATTCTCGTCTACAATGGTAACATGTCCCATTTTTCTAAAAGGCTTAGTGAATTTTTTGCCGTAAAGGTGCACGTAAACCCCATTAAGTCTTAAAATGTCATTCATCCCCTCATAGTCTGCAAGTCCTTCATAGCCTTTTTCGCCTAACAGGTTAATCATTACAGCATGATTTATTGGGCTTGTGTCTCCCAGAGGAAGATTAAATATCGCTCGTAAGTGTTGCTCAAATTGAGAAGTGCGGTTGCCTTCAATACTATGATGCCCGCTGTTATGTGGGCGAGGAGCTAATTCGTTCACCAATAGCTGGCCATCTTTCGTCAAAAACATTTCAACAGCCAATAGTCCATTAATTTTAAAGGAATCAGCTATTTGGATGGCCAACTGTTCTGCCTGTTTTTGGATTTCAATAGGCAGAGTGGAAGGAGAGATTAAAAACTCTACCAAATTAGCATCTGCATTAAACTCCATCTCTACCAAAGGGAAGGTTTTAACTTCGCCATTGTCATTTCTGGCGACGATTACCGCTACTTCTTTTTCAAAGTCAACCCACTCTTCAATCAGGCTTGGAGCATCAAAAGCATTGGCCAGATCTTCTTCGGATTTGATTTTATATACACCTTTCCCATCGTAGCCATCTTTTCTTAGTTTTTGAATATACGGGTATTTAAGGGTGGCGTTCTTGAGAGAATCTCTTGAAGAAATTAACTGAAACGGTGCTGTAGGTATATTGTTTTGTTTGAAAAATTCTTTCTGGAGGCCTTTATCCTGAATCAGGCGAATAACACGAGGCTGTGGGTGAACCTTAACTCCCTCATCTTCGAGTTTCTGTAAGGCATCAACGTTTACTTTTTCAATTTCAATGGTAAGAAGGTCGGTATGTTTTCCAAAATTGTAAACAGTTTCGAAGTCTGTCAACGAGCCGTTTACAAATTTGTCACATAGTTTTTTACAAGGAGCTTCAGGGTCAGGGTCCAGAACCCTGATATTTACGTTATAATCAATGGCTTCCTGGATTAACATGCGTCCTAATTGGCCACCGCCAAGAATTCCTACACGTAAATCGCCATAAAATGCTTTCATAGCTGCAAATCTATGAAAATTCCAAATGTTAATACGTTGGTCGGCTAAAGTGTCGATTTATTTGCTGGTTAAAAGGCTTTCGCCCTGTATTTTTTTCTGCAATTCCAATATGCCTCCTATCAGTGCTTCAGGCCTTGGAGGACAGCCTTGAACATATATGTCTACCGGAATAATCCTATCTACACCTTTTACAACATGATAACCGTGTTGCCAGTATGGCCCGCCGCAATTTGAGCAAGAACCCATAGAAATTACATATTTAGGGTCTGGCATTTGCTCGTATAGCCTTTTAATGCGTTCCGCCATTTTAAAGGTAACCGTTCCCGCAATAATAATAACGTCGGCTTGCCTGGGGGAGGGGCGTGGAAAGACACCAAGGCGATCCAAGTCATACGTAGAAGCCATTGAGCCCATCATTTCAATAGCGCAGCAAGCAATCCCAAAGCTCACCGGCCAAATGGACGAAAGCCTGGCCCAATTTAGCAGGTCATCCAATTTGGTTACTATTACTCCACCATCTTGTGGCATTTTATCCAGGCTCATATTTACTATAATGGTTTTCTAAACGAAGGTTTAAATGCAGGCTTAGGTGCACTGCTCGTTGCAGTAATATCCGGTTCGGTTTTAACTACTGATTCAGGAGAGAAACTTTTTACCTGATATGATTCATTATTTATACGATCGTATAGTGACTTTGGTATCTTAACATCAACTTCTGGAATTTTTTGTTCAGGTTTTATCCAGCTCAAGTCGCCTTTTTTCCAAACATAAACTAAGCCCAGAATTAAAATCCCTACAAAAACAAACATTTCAATCAATGTAAGCCATCCCCATAAAGGTTCTGCTGCTAATAACTGTTTTTGCCCAAAAACGGTAGTCCATGGGAAAATGAAAACCATTTCAACATCAAACAGCAAAAATATAAGTGCGATTACATAAAACCTGGAGTTAAACTGAAGCCAGGAACTACCGGTGGGTTCTTCACCACATTCGTAGGATGTTAACTTAAGAGGCGTGGGCTTATTAGGCGCTAAAATCCATGAAAGAAATAGGGTAGCGCTAACTAAAAGTACTCCGATAATTAAAAAAATGAATATTTTGCCAAACTCAGTAAGCTGAGAAACCTGCTCCATGCTGTCAAAAATACGTATTTTAAACTACTGTGAAATGATAAGAGCTAAAAAGACAAGTGAATTACATTTGTTAATAAATATTACAAATATGATTTAAGTATCTGTTTGATATTAAAAAAAATGAACCTATATTTGCACTCTTGTTTTTAAAAGCTACAAAAGTTGATATAAAGTCATGAAAAGAACATTCCAGCCTTCTCAAAGAAAAAGAAGAAATAAACACGGTTTCAGAGAGCGTATGGCTACTGCAAACGGTAGAAGAGTATTAGCATCAAGAAGGGCTAAAGGCAGAAAAAGATTATCAGTATCTGACGAGCGTCGTCATAAAGCATAATTTTGATTGCAGCCTTTGCAATCAGCTGCATAGGTTTATCCAATCAGAATGTACACATTTAAGAAAGAAGAACGATTATGTAATCAAAGGCTTTTAGATAAGCTTTTTCATAATGGTTCTTCTTTTTTGGTATATCCGTTCAGGATTGTCCATCTATTAGAAACTCTTCCTCATAATATTTCTGCCCAGGTTGTTATCGGTGTATCTAAGCGTAAGTTTAAACATGCTGTAGACCGGAATCTTATAAAAAGGCGAACCAGGGAAGCCTATCGCCTGCATAAGCAAAGCTTTCTGTATTCTCTTCTGAAAGAGCAGGATAAGCAAATTATCTTTTCAATCAATTATATCGGCAAGGAAATTACTGATTATAACTTTATGGAGAAGAAGCTGATCGCTGCCCTGAAACAATTAACAAAGGCTTACATTGAAGATATTCATCAGGATGCTTAAGCGGATTTTAGGCTGGGTTTTCTTACTAATAATACGGTTATACCAGTATCTTATATCTCCACTGTTGGGAGCTTCCTGCCGTTTTACTCCCACCTGTTCCCAGTATGGTGCTGAAGCCATCAAGAAATATGGCCCGTTTAAAGGAGGTTGGCTCACGCTTAAAAGATTATCGCGATGCCACCCCTGGGGAGGGCATGGTTATGATCCAGTTCCGTAATACTTATTTAAATCGTAGGCTTTAATTTGCATATTTGCGCATAAATGGCACTTATCCTTCAAATAGAAACCGCTACTACATCTTGTTCCGTATCACTTGCTGAAAATGGTAAAACTATTGCTGTTAAAGAACAGAATGAAAGAAATATACACGCAAGCCACATTACATTGTTTATCGAAGATGTTTTAAAGAAGGCTGGTTATTCGTTGAAAGATTTGAATGCTGTAGCTGTGAGCATGGGCCCCGGGTCGTATACCGGATTGCGCATTGGGGTATCGGCAGCTAAGGGCTTGTGTTATGCGCTGGATGTTCCGCTGATTGCAGTAAGCACCCTGGAATCTATGGTTAAAGGTGTCTCAGGTCGTTTTTTGAGTGACCAGGTTTTATTTTGCCCTATGATTGATGCCCGCAGAATGGAGGTTTACACCGCTGTTTTTGACCAGGCTTTAAATCAAATTTCTGGTATTGAGGCAAAAATAATTGATGAGGCTTCATTTGCTGATTTGCTTGCAGATAACCGAATTGTGTTTTTCGGCGACGGTGCAGAGAAATGTAGATCGGTTTTGGACTCGAATAAGAATGCTGTGTTTGTTGCAGATTTTGTCAATTCAGCAACGCACATGAGCGAACTATCTTTCATTAAATTTCAAAAAGGGAAGTTCGAGGATGTGGCTTATTTTGAGCCTTATTACCTGAAAGATTTTTTGGTTACCACACCTAAAGCAGGAAAAGTTTAAGCTTTCCGCCTTTTTTTCTTTTTAAAGAGCTTGTCAAAAAAACCAGGAACAAATACGCTTTTAATGCCCGGTATAGTGTTGGCGTTGGGGCGCCTTTCTAACGTTGGCCCGAATTTAATGGTAAAGCCCAGATAGGCTGAAGCTGCCGTGTGTCCTTTGCCAATGCTAGCGTCGTTCTGGGCAACGCCTTTTGCTGTATTAATACTCTTAAAGAAATTATCACTTCCTAAATAAAATTCTACATTAGGCGATTTTAGCATTAGCTGGCCGCCAACTTCCAATGTGTGGCGAAAGCTGTATGCTGTGGTTAAGCTCACGTTGAAAAGGTTTCTGCGATAAGTATTAACCATGGCAACATAACCTTGTCGGTTAAGCAGGCTCTTTGAAATAATGAGGTTAGGCTGGTAGTTATTAAAGTCTTTATTTATTAATAGCTCTGCTTTACTATTTATGGGAGTTATGAATTTGTCGAATGAAGGCTTATCTAAGATATCGTCTTCAATTTGTTTCCTGATTTTACTTCCTGCACTGCTGCCAGAGGTGTTATTCAAAGAAATGGTTTGATCAAACTGAAACAGGTAAGGAGTCCTTCTCCAGTAAATTAAGCCGAGGTCCTTCAGGTTGCCCAAAACATACCAGCCTCCATGCATTTTGTAATTGGCGCTTAGGCTCAAGGCAATTCCCGGATTTCTAATATGGGGCACTAATAACTGCTTATCAAAATTATTAGCCAGGAAATTGGAACGGTAGTAGCCTTTAATACGAGCATCCAAACTACGGGCCTCGCGGTTTATGCTCACATCAGATTCCTGAATGGATAACTTGGAGTAGCCAATGCCGCTCAGATAACTCAGTTTTGCACCAAATGCCAAACGCCGGTTATAGTTTTCGCGATAGCTTAAGCTGAATTGGTGGTACGAGATTCCATACCCTTTATCGTTAAAAACATCATCATACAGACCAGTAGGGAATTGCTGATAATTGTTAAGTACTACAAATGTTTGATTAGTTAACTGGTAATCCAGATCTGATCGCACCTGCCAGGAAAGTCCAAATTCACGATTGTAGCGAACAGATCTCAGCATCCTGAACATAAACAGGTAGGTGTTCTGGTCGATGATAAAATTGTTTCGTTTGGTCTCGGATAGGCCGATGTCTGTCGTTTGCAGGTTGCCGGTATAAAAGAGGTTTCTTATGGTAAGGTCGGCGGGCCCATTGCCTTTTGCTGTAAGTCCGCCGTTGGGAATAAAGAAATTAAAAGCATAGCGCCTGCTCGAATCCGGAAAGAAAGAACGTTGTGATGGATTTTCAAATGAATCAAATAACGTGTTTGTGTTATACAGAGCCCACTGCTGGGCGAAACCAATCTGGCTTAATATTATTAAAGATTGGAATAGTATAAAACGTAACTTCATTAAAGTCTGTAGGCAAGTAGATAGTTTTCATTATTGCCGCTAATCAGATACCTATTCCCGCTGCTACTTTGGTTGGTTAAGCAAAATGGATAGTTGCCTTTTATTGGAAAGCCCTTAACCAGATTCCCTTCATCATTCAGTACTAATAGTTGGCTGTTTTCAGAGTCGGTAAAACCCAATTGAAATTTATACTTATTTACTGAGAAAAACAAGGGCTTTGTTTTTTGCGCTAGAATTACGTTGTAGGTATAAAGTGGTGTTCCATCAAGATTAAAAGTATTTACGCCTGTTTTATCCATATAAATAAGTTCTGGCTTGTCGTCGCCGGCAATGTTTTTGTAGTTAAATGAGAAACCATTTTGAGGGCTGTAGATTTTTTTACTAGCCGGCTTGCCATTATATGGAATGCTAACCAGGTTACCTTCCGAGTCAGCTGTTATGATTTCAACATCAGTTAATGCAGAACCGGCCTCAATTTCAAGGCTGTTTTCAAATGTCATTCCATCGGTATGAATCGTTTTTAATTCTTTTCCCGCTTCGTCGAAGAAATAGAAATAACCATTTTGAGTGCCGGCTATAATGTAATTTTTTAAGTTATAATTAGCTGTTTCAAGCCCAGGTAGTATTTTTCCGTTTAGGGATTTATTCCAGCCGGGCAAAGCCTCTCCATTCGTTTTAAATGCCATGATCAAATTTCCTGCGGGGATAAATAAACTCGATTGCTCTGACGATGCATTTGTTGCTGTTAAGCCAAATGAAGCCAGGAATGGTAAGTTTACTGGAAATTTAGGAACACTCTCGCCATCAATTTTTAATCGGTACAGTCGATTATGAGTGTTAAATACAATTGAATTATCACTTAATTGATGAATGCGGCCAAGGATTTTTCCGTTTAGTTGGGTGCTCCATAATTCTTTGCCATCCTCAGAAACTGCGTATAAGTTGTTTGCCTTGTCTTGAACCAAAATAACATTGTCCTGCCCTGAAGATGCAATTTGAGGCGTACTAGCTAAACGGGCTTTTAACTGCAGTTTCCATGCCTCCTTTTGTTCGCGGTTTCCCGGAGATTTATAGTTAATATATATATTGGTGAAAAAATGCCCGTCATCGGCACTCCACTGGTATGAAAAACCGTAGAAATCTTTCAGTCCATAATTCTTGTTTCTGAAGGCTTCAGAATATTTTCTTTTTAAAACGGCATTAATAACCCGCTCTGAATTTTTATTGTTTATGAAAAATAAAATGTTGGTTTTGTTGGCGAGCAGCTGATTGTATTCAGCGAATTCCGGAGTTTTAATCAGGAAATCCTGGTTTTGATAGCTGGTGAGATAGTTTTGTATTACTCCGGGTGTGTTAGCAAAAACCAGATAGTTGTCAATAATCGAAAAATATGGGCGGGCAAAAGGCTTTAGCGGATTTCCAAAATAGCTGTAGAGGATGTGAGAATAGTTAAAACGGCTGATGTTTTCACTCCACTCATCGCTGACAAGCCTTAATGAAAAACTTGCCTTCCTGCCATTATTTAACTTAATGATTCCGAGTTTTTCGCGGCCGGCAGTTTCAAGAATGGTAAACTCATTGCCAAACAGAGGTTTTAAATCACGGTTTAAATCTAAGCTTGTTTTATTTTCTATCGATTTTAATTGAGTCAGCAGCTGTTTTTGCTCTTGTTGAAGTAGCAGAAGTTTTTGCAGCTGGCCATAGAATTTGTTATAATTCGACATGCCAAAGGCGATAAAGTTTGCGGTATTCTTTGGAAGAATCTCTTTCAGCTCGTTTTCAACTGGTTGTTGGCTAAGATACAGATTGAGGTAGTTTGCTGTGGAAGTATCAGGTTTACTGATGCCATTAAACATTAGGGCATCGCTCTTAAAATTCATGTTTAAGGAGGAGAATCCTCTGATTTTGGTTAGCAATCCTGTGTTGCCACTGGCTCTTCCATTGATAAAATTCGCAATAAAGGAGCTTATTTTATAGTGGTTAATAAACAAATTTACCGGCGAGTTTTGACTATGGCTACTCACCTGGGTTATTTCGTTTATGAATGCTTTGTCCAGTTTAGGGACATCCTTATTCATGCATGATTCCAGTAAGCTTTGCGAAAAGCTTCCTACCGCTGCGCCATTTTGCACAAATAAATAGAAGGGCCTGCTAAGAGTTTTTAGCATAAGCTTATAGAAGCCATTTTCATTAGCCGAATTTATTTGAATATTCGGTGCATTATGGAGCAACTTGTCAACATCAGACGCCTGCAGCTTAGCATCGAGGTTAATGGAATAAAGGAAGTCAATTGAATCTGTTTTGTTGACATGGAATGAGATGAAAATTTTCTTGTCGCTTGTTGCATCCGCAAATGCAGGTTGCTGCAGTAAAAGCTGCTGTAAGGTTTGTATTTCAGACATTCGAGATTCGCCCACAATTGCGTCAAACAACTCGTAATCCTTAAAAATCTCGTAAAAGGTTTTGTCGTTATTAAAGTTTAAAATTAAGGCAGCGTCTTGTGGTATAAATTGAAGGGTTTGCTCAACGGTATTCTGACTGCCAGAAAGTCTCGAAAAGTATTTTATTGCGATCGCCGAAATTGCTACCAGCAGTACTATACAAAGTATAATTATTTTTCTCATTGAATACTACAAAATTAGCTTTTTAAAGCCATGAAATAGTAGCAGTATTGCTAAATTAGCGCATCTTAGGGCAACTTATGAA
>CBIHNR010000146.1:0-14087 GCA_966211215.1 uncultured Pedobacter sp. | reverse complement strand
TTTCTAAATTTCTAAGTCGGATGACTTGAAAATCAAGAGTGAAGTCTCTTTATGATGGAAAATCCCGACTTGATTGTCGGGATGCAAAGGTATGAAAAAATAGCTTTTCTTAAAGGATGATTTTATCTAATTTAAAGATGACCGATCAAGGGCATTGGGTAATACTATTCTATTTTGCCAGCAACGTTATCTGGCTGACAGTCCTAGTGCGATAGGTAGGCTATAAGCTCGCTCAGGTTGTTAAAGTTACCGCGCAGACAAATTCAACGTTATTGGTAAGGTATAGCTAACTCTAACCGGAATCCCATGTTGTCTGCCCGGGTTCCATTTTTTTGCTTTTTCTAGTACGCGTACGGCTTCATCGCCCGTGCCAAGGCCGAGATCTCTCAGAATTCTAATGTCAGTAATATTCCCGTCTCTTTCAACAACAAAGCTCAATATAACGCGTCCTGAAACTCCGCTACTCTTTGCCGCCGCCGGGTAGTTGTAATTTTTTCCAACAAACTCATAAAACTTTGCCATTCCTCCGGGATATTCAGGCATTTGTTCTGCTGATAAATATTTAATCTCCTCTCCATCTATCTGTGCAACTCCTGAAAGGAATTTTCCGGCATTATAGTTTTCTTGATAGCTGTAGCCTTTCTTTAGATTCTCGCCATTCCAAACGCTGTCTTTTTTGCCATCTAAATATTTCCCGGATATAAAGGCCCCATTTGCTTCCTGTCCACTATATATTCCAGTTCCATTAATAATTTTCTGCACACCTGTAGAGTCATAAAAACTAATCATTTTGAGATTTGGCTTAACAGGGGAATTATCTGGAAGATATTCGATAACTTCCTTCAATTTCCCATTGGAGTAGTAAAAGTTTGCCTCCCCGACAATTTGGTTTTTATAATAAATGGCCTCTTCTTTTTTATTCCCGTTTTCGTAGTATTTTTTTACAAGGCCTTCTAAAACCAGGTTGGGATTGTATTTGGTAGCAAAACCTTCGAGTTTAAGGCTGCCGTTTTTATAATTTTCCTGGATTTGATACTTGTCATTTTCGGCAGGAAGGATAGTTCTCATGTAATCTGCACTATCTTTCTCTGTAACCTTTTGGCCGTTATTTTTAAAGTAGAATGTAATTTTTTGAGCGATGCCGGCGTTAAAAGCAAAAGCTAAAATTGAAGTAAGAAGAAAAGCCCTCATTGGTTTAAGTTAAATGAAACAATAAAGTAAGCGAAAACTTTTTGACTTTGTAAAATGTTAATTCCGAAAATTTACGAACACACCACTCAGATGAAAAAAATAATAGTCGGATTTTTAGCGATCACTGCGCTGGCAGCTTGCAGTACTCTACAATCCATAGTACGATCTACGATACCCTACACTGCCACATTGATCATTCCATCATCTACCAGTACCGGAACTACACGTTCTGCCGTTAGCCAGGCGAGCAGTGTTGACCAGCTTTTTGGCAGCAATTCTAATTCTCAAATTAAAGAGGTAAGAATTGCATCTGCCAAAATTGAAGCAAGCAACCCTTCGAATCAAAGTCTTGGAGCCTTCAGCTCAATCAGGATTTACCTGTCACGTAGCGATGGCTCTGGCGAGATTTTGGTTGCTTCCAGAAATGACATTGGTTCAACTGTTGGAAGAAGTCTGGTACTGGACATCGACAACACTCGTTTTCTGGACGATATTATTAAAAGCAATATTGCCAGGGTGCGGATGGAGTATGTATTAAGAAATCAGCTGATAACAGATATTAGCCTGAAGGCAACTCTTGGGTTTTCGTCTGTTCCAACAACAACGCAATAATATTCTTAATTCAGATTGTTTGGTTAATTTAAGTCCTCTGCTTAAAAACAGAGGGCTTTTCTTTTGCTAAAAAAAATCGCCTAAGTTTGTCGCCGATGGAAATTACGCAGCCTGATTTTATTGAACAGGTAATAATTCAGTTTAAGCAAACCAGTGCACTAGAATGGGTAGGAGTGATAACGGCGTTCGCCTGCATTGTCTTGGCCGCCATGGGGCACATCTTGAATTGGCCGATTTCGATTGTTAGTTCGGGTGCATATGCAGTCCTCTATTACAAGTTTAAGTTATATGGTGATTCATTTCTGCAGCTTTACTTTTTAGCAACAGCCGTTTATGGTTGGTACTATTGGCTTGAGCGAGAAAAAAGGCATGAAAAGCCAATTGTGCAATTATCAGTTTCAGGCTGGTTCGTGGCGATAGCGGCTATTGCTATTTTAACAGCTTTATTAAGTGCCTTTTTAGATAACTACACCAATACAGATGTCCCTTACATTGATGGCTTTTGTACTGCTATGAGTTTTGTTGCTCAAATATTAATGGCTCGTAAAGTTCTGCAAAATTGGATCCTGTGGGTTGTCGTTGATGTTTGCTATGTTCCACTGCTTTTATATAAGGGGCTTGCATCCACTGCAGTGCTTTATGCCGTTTTGGTTATTCTCGCTGTGTTGGGTTATGTAGAATGGAAAAGGATATGGAAGCAGGAGGCGCGATAAAGAAAATAGCAATTGTAGGCCCTGAGTCAACGGGGAAATCAACGATCTCAGAGCAACTTGCCAGGTATTACAAAACTGTTTGGGTGCCGGAATATGCCAGGGGATACTGCGAAAAGCTTACAGCGCCGTGTTCCTGGCAGGATGAAGTGAACATGTTTTATGGCCAGCTTGAGCTCGAAAATGCCCTGCTGCCTGGCGCCAATAAAATCCTGATTTGCGATACTACTTTTATAACCGTAAAAATTTGGAGCGATTACACCTTTGGCAAATCGCCTCAAGAGGTATTGGATGAGCTACCCAATCATCCTTACGATTTTTATCTGTTAATGGACATCGATTTGCCCTGGCAGGAAGACCCCCTGAGAGACTTTCCGCATTTGAGGGAATATTTTATGGAAGTTTGGCACAATGAGTTAAAGTCTTTAGATGCCACATACGTAACTATTTCTGGGACTGAAAATCAACGACTCAGAAACGCAATTAGCGCGATAGATGAGTTTCTTAATGATAAATAGTATTCTGTGTGAATTCAAAAAGCTTCAAACTAATAGTTTATCATTCTGTTAAAGGAGAAGTTTTTGTTATTGGCTATGTTTCTATCTTCGTTGCTTAAATAAACTATGGAAATTCTTTCAAACCCAGAGATTTGGATATCTCTCATTACACTTACCGTTCTTGAAATAGTCTTAGGCATTGACAATATTATTTTTATCTCCATCTTATCAGGAAAACTGCCTCTGGCGCAGCAAAAGAAAGCTCGGCAGCTCGGGTTAGCTTTAGCGATGTTTACAAGGGTACTTTTGCTATTGTCATTAAGTTATATAATGAAACTAACTACGCCGTTGTTTAATATTGGAGAGTGGGTTGGAATTCACAAAGAACAATTCGAAATTTCAGGAAGGGACTTAATTCTACTGATCGGAGGCTTGTTTCTTATCTATAAAAGTACCGCCGAAATTCATGAAAAGCTGGAAGGGGAAGACCATACAACCGAAAATAAAAAGGTACACTCATTTTCTGGGGTGATTATTCAGATATTAATTCTTGATATCGTTTTCTCTTTAGATTCAGTAATTACTGCGGTTGGCATGGCCGATGAGGTGATGGTAATGATTGCAGCGGTGGTAATAGCTGTAATTGTTATGATGATAGCAGCCAGTGGAATTAGCACATTTGTAAACAACCACCCAACGGTGAAAATGCTTGCATTATCTTTCCTATTGTTAATTGGCGTTTCATTGTTAGCTGAGTCATTTGAACAACACATTCCTAAAGGATATATCTACTTTGCGATGGCATTTTCAGTCTTGGTTGAAATTTTAAATCTGAAGATGAAAGCAGTAGCGGCAAAACCTGTTCATTTAAGAAATTCACCTGAAGAAGTTAAAACAGATTGATATCTGTATAATATTACAAAGAAAAGGGCCGTTGATTTTTCAACGGCCCTTTTCTTTGTCTTAGTTTAATATAGTCTTTACAATACTCTGCAAAACAGTCCCTTTAAATATTCACCTTCAGGAAAAGACGCCCTGATTGGATGGTCTTCAGGTTGGCAGAACTGGTATACAAACTGAATTTCTTTGCCGGCATCCAAAGCTGCCCACGCCAGTATTTGTTTAAAATGGGTAATATCTACAGCGCCGGAACACGAGAAAGTTGCCAATAACCCTCCACTATTAAGTAAAAGCATGCCAATTCGGTTTAAGTCCTTATATGCTCTTGAAGCCTTATCCAGCGCTGAGCGAGAGGGCGCATATTTAGGAGGGTCGAGTATTATAATGTCGAACTTCTCATCATTCTCCCTTAAAGCCCTTAGTTGTTTGTTAACATCAGATTGTATTGCCATATGAGGCACCTCGTCAAATCCGTTCAGCTTAATATTTTGTTTTAATGTCTCAATGGCCAGCGCAGAGCTATCCACACTGATTACTTCCGAGGCTCCTAGATTCAAAGCGTTTAACGTAAATCCACCAGAGTATGAAAAGCAGTCTAGAACACGTTTCCCTTTGGCATGTTCGGCTACAATTCTGCGATTGTCGCGCTGGTCGCAGAAAAATCCAGACTTTTGCCCTTCCGCAATATTGATATGGTACTTAATGCCGTTCTCTACAACATCAACAAATTCTGGAGGCGCTTCTCCCATTAATATTCCATGAGACGCTTCCATGCCTTCATGCGCACGGGCACCGGCATCACTTCGGTCAAAAATTCCTTTTGGGTTTAGTTGTTTATGAAGTTCATCCAGTAAAATATGTTTTACTTTTTCAATTCCAGAAGTCAGGATTTGAACTGAGAGATAATCGGCGTATTTGTCAACAATTAGCCCGGGAAGATAATCAGCCTCGCTAAAAATCAGGCGGAATGCGTTAGTGTCAGGCGAGTTTAGTAAAGATTTTCTGGCTTCAATAGATTTTCGAACCCGGATTCTCCACCATTCATCATCAATTTCTACCTCTTTATTCCATTCAAGCACGCGTACAGCCACTCGCGATTGATTGTTATAAAATCCGTAAGCGAGAAACTCTCCGGCATTATCTATAACCGTGACTAAATCACCGTTTTGAGGTTTTCCCTTGGCAAACTCAATAGCTCCTGAAAAAATCCAGGGATGTAACTGGCGAACGGCCTTCTCTTTTCCTTTTTTTAAACGTACTTCGGGCATGGCGGCAAATCTATATAATCTTTTTTATCTGGGTATGAATAAATCCGGCGAATAGCAGCATCGAATCTCTGTAATCATTTCTACATTTGGGGTATGCACGAAATTGGCTGGAATGATTTTGAAAAGGTGGACCTTCGGGTTGGAACAATTTTGGAAGTTTTAGATTATCCTGAAGCCAGAAAACCTGCTTATAAAATAAGGGTAGATTTTGGTGAATTTGGTATGAAATGGAGCAGCGCCCAGGTCACCCGGCTTTATACAAGAGGTGAACTAATAGGGCGGCAGGTTATTGGAGTTATTAATTTTCCGAAGAAGCAAATCGGGAAGTTTATGTCTGAATTTTTGGTGACAGGGTTTGCCGACGAAAATGGCGATATAGTTCTGGCTTCGGTGGAAAGGGCAGTCCCGAACGGGCAGAAACTTATTTAAAACGCCTGGTGTTTAAATTGAAAGAATGCGATATATAAGTTTTACAGATGATCCGATAATTGCACCGGATGATTTTTTTATGAATGAAGCTCTGAAGGAAGCCCGAAAAGCTCTGGAAGAAGATGAGGTGCCAATTGGTGCAGTAATTGTTTGTAATGGCAAAATAATTGGGCGCGGGCATAATTTGACAGAGCGCTTGAATGATGTAACCGCGCATGCCGAGATGCAAGCTTTTACCGCCGCAGCTGATTTTTTGGGAGGAAAATATTTACGGGATTGTACCTTGTATGTTACAATTGAGCCATGCGTAATGTGTGCCGGGGCTTCTTACTGGACACAAATAAGCCGTATTGTTTATGGCGCCCACGATGTGAAGTTAGGCTTTAAGCGTATCAATCAGCGTATTACGCACCCGAAAACTGAAATAGTTGGCGGAATAAAAGAAAATGAATGCGCCACATTAATGAAGGATTTCTTCCTGCGAAAAAGAAATAAAACCTGACATATTGCTGAACAATTTTTTTAAGCATAAGTTATCTTTGTGCTGTTACTATTAACCTTATAATTTTAAAACAATAAAACTATGGCTTTTGAATTACCAGCGTTACCATACGCAACAGATGCCCTTGAACCGCATATCGACAAGGCTACAATGGAAATCCACCACGGAAAACACCACAATGCATACGTTACTAACCTTAACAATGCAATTGCAGGTACAGAGGGTGAAAGCAAAGGTTTGGAAGAGATCCTTGCCAGCATTTCTAAATATGCTCCAGCTGTGCGTAACAACGGTGGTGGCCACTATAACCACGATTTATTCTGGAAAGTAATTGGCCCTAATGCTGGCGGACAGCCAACAGGCGAATTAGCTGACGCAATTAATGCAGCATTTGGCTCTTTCGAAGATTTCAAAAAGAAATTCAGCGATGCAGGCGCTACTCGCTTTGGTTCTGGATGGGCTTGGTTAAGCGTTGGAGCTGATGGCAAATTGCAAGTATCTTCTACGCCTAACCAGGACAACCCACTAATGGACGTTGCTGATGTTAAAGGTACTCCAATTTTAGGCTTAGATGTTTGGGAGCACGCTTATTATTTAAATTACCAAAATCGCCGTCCTGATTACATCGCAGCATTCTGGAATGTAGTTAATTGGGATGCAGTTGCTGAGCGTTACGCAAAAGCGAAATAACAGGTAAAAAACTTTTTGCCAGAAAGTAGTGTATTTAATTGTAATACACTACTTTTTTTATTTAACAAGAAACCTATGGCAAAGAGGAGCATATATTCTGTGGCAATTATGGCGATAATGCTATTGTCAAGTTGCGAACTTATAGGAGATATATTTAAAACAGGTGTTTATACCGGCGTTTTTATTGTAATTGCGATAATTGTATTTATAATATGGCTGCTAAGCGCAGTGTTTAGGCGCTAGCTAAAATGTATCCATCAGTGTTTTTTTGTTACTGCTAAGCATTTCTGAAGGGATAATATCTAAAATCTCCTTTTTTAAGGAATTAATAATTCCCCGCTTTAGAAAGTGCCGATGAGTAACAAGGCTTATTTCTCGGGCAGGGACAGGCGTTTTGAAATGCCTAACCTTGCTCATTTGTTCTTCCATAAAGTCTGCCACACTAAGCTCCGGCAGTATTGTAATGCCAGCGTTTAAGTCCACCATGCGCTTTAATGTCTCCACGCTACCAGTATTATACTCAAATGTTTTTAGCGACTTACCTTTTGTTTTCTGCTGACAAATATTAAGAACCTGATTACGCATGCAATGGCCCTCATTTAATATCCAGGTTTCGTCAATATTTATATCCTCGGCACCGATTTGTTTTTTATTCCTTAATGCGCTCGATTCAGACGTATAAACAACAAATTCTTCATAAAACAATGGAATTTCATGGAGGCTTTTATCTTCCAGTGGAGTGGACAGCAGTCCGCAATCTAGCAAGCCATTTTTCAAATTATTTATTATTTGCTCCGTAGTATACTCCCAAATAAGCAACTGCACCCTGGGGTATTTTTCGGTAAAGCTCATGATAATTTTAGGCAACAAGTAAGGCGCAATGGTTGGAATAACCCCAACTTTCAATTCGCCGGCAAGTTCATTCTTATGAGCCGCTATAATTTCCTGCAGTTTAGCGCTTTCCGCGAGTATTGCCCGGGCTTGCTCTATTACCTGCAATCCAATATCCGTTGGGATAACCGGTTGCTTGCTCCTGTCAAAAAGCTTCACCCCCAGAGTTTCTTCCAGTTTTTGTATTTGCATACTTAAAGTAGGCTGCGTTACAAAACATTTTTCGGCTGCCGTAACGAAACTTCGGTAAGTATCTACGGCAATGATATATTCTAATTGTACAAGTGTCATAGTATTAATCTATGCAAAGATAGATATTATCGATTTTTTTTATTGTCAACTAATTAAGAAGTTTACATTAAATCAAAACCAAGAAAAATGGAAGAGAAAAGAAAATTGACTTCTGCGTCTGGTATTCCTTATGTAGAACATGAAAATTCTAAAACAGTCGGCTCGCGTGGCCCTATCCTACTTGAGGACTTTATCCTGCATGAAAAGATGGCTCATTTCAACCGGGAGAGAATTCCTGAGAGAGTTGTTCATGCCAAAGGGTCTGGGGCCTATGGAACTTTTACAGTAACTCAGGATATTAGTAAATATACGCGTGCAAAAGTTTTCAGCGCAATAGGCAAGCAGACTCGCGTTTTTCTTCGTTTTTCGACGGTTGGTGGCGAGAAGGGCTCTGCAGACACAGAGCGTGACCCGCGTGGTTTTGCTCTTAAGTTCTATACGGAGGATGGAAATTGGGATTTGGTTGGAAATAACACGCCTGTTTTCTTTTTAAAAGATCCTAAGAAGTTTCCAGACTTTATTCACACTCAAAAGCGCGACCCATTTACCAATTGTAAAAACCCTACAATGATGTGGGATTTTTGGTCGCTTAATCCTGAGAGCTTGCATCAAGTGTTGATACTGATGTCCGATAGGGGGACTCCGTATAGCTACCGCCATATGCATGGTTTCGGGAGCCATACCTTTTCTTTTATTAATAAGGATAATGAGAGATTTTGGGTGAAATTTCATTTCAAAACGCTTCAAGGAATTAAAAATTTTACGGCGGAAGAGGCGGAGCTTATTAAAGGCAAGGATGCCGATTGGGCACAGCGTGATTTGGTTGATGCTATAGAAAGAGAGGATTTTCCGAAATGGTTGCTTCAAGTACAAATTATGACTCAGGAAGAAGCGAAAGGTTTCCGCTGGAATCCCTTTGATTTGACTAAGGTTTGGCCACATCTCGAATTTCCATTAATTGACGTGGGTATATTAGAATTAAATGAAAATCCGGATAATTATTTTGCCCATGTGGAGCAAGCTGCATTCGCTCCTGCTCATGTGATAGATGGAATAGGCTATTCGCCTGACAGAATGTTGCAAGGTAGAATTTTATCGTATCCCGATGCACATCGCTATAGATTGGGAGTAAATTTCGAACAGATTCCAGTGAATAGGTGCCCTTACCTGGTAAGTAATTACCAAAGAGATGGGGCTATGAGAGTGGATGGAAATGGTGGTTCAGCACCCAACTACTTTCCAAATAGCTTTGATAATATTAAGCCAGATGAGAAATACCGCGAGCCTGCACAGGAATTAGAATCTTCATTAGCAGATTGGTTCGATAGGAATGGCGAAGGAGACAACGATCACTACACCCAACCAGGAAATCTTTTCCGCTTAATGGATGAAGAAGCGAAGAAAAACACTATTGCAAATATTGTTGGCGCAATGGGTGGCATAAGTGGGCCCAAAAGGAATGAAATTATAAATCGCCAGCTTTGCCATTGGTTCCGTGCTGATTTAAATCTCGGAATAAGCATCGCAAAAGGCCTCAACGTTAATCTCGACAAAGCGATGGAGCACATGCCAGCATAATCACAAATATTAAAGGCAGCCCTGGAGCTGCCTTTAATATTTCGAAAATAACGCGTCTTAAAGGTTCGTGTAATTCGTGTCTATTAATTCGTGTTTATATTTTATTCTACAGTTACAGATTTTGCCAGGTTACGCGGCTGGTCAACGTTGCAGCCCCTCATTACGGCAATATGGTATGAGAGCAATTGCAATGGAATAGTTGCCAGTAAAGGTAGGAATGCTTCATTCGCATCTGGGATTTCGATCGTATGGTCGGCAATCTTCTTAACTTCTTTGTCGCCTTCAGTAACTATCGCAATAACAGTCCCTTTCCTTGCCTTAACTTCCTGAATGTTGCTGATTACCTTTTCGTAAGATGAGTTCTTTGTTGCGATAACAACAACTGGCATATCTTCATCAATTAAAGCAATCGGCCCGTGTTTCATTTCCGCCGCCGGATATCCTTCAGCATGGATGTAAGAAATTTCTTTCAGCTTTAATGCGCCTTCTAAAGCTACCGGGAAGCCACTACCACGTCCTAAGAACAGGCAATTACGGGAATCTTTGTATTGTTCCGCAATTTCAATAATATGATCATCTGCCTGAAGGCATTTTTCTACCAGGCCAGGAATGTCTTCCAGCTCAGTTAGCATCTGAACAGTTTGGCTCTGTTTGATTGTGCCTCTTGTTTGTGCTATATAAAGGGCAATTAGTGTCAGCACAGTTACCTGGGCTGTAAACGCTTTTGTTGAAGCTACCCCAATTTCAGGTCCAGCGTGAGTGTATACTCCAGCGTGTGTAATACGAGGAATGGAAGAACCAACCACGTTACAGATACCAAAAATCGTAGCGCCTTTTTCTTTTGCCAGTTCAATAGCAGCCATGGTATCTGCAGTTTCTCCAGACTGGGAAATAGCAATTACGATATCTTTTTCCGTAATAATAGGATTTCTATATCTGAATTCAGAAGCGTATTCTACTTCAACCGGTACACGGGCGTATTCTTCGATTAGATACTCTCCTACCAAGCCGGCATGCCATGAAGTGCCACAAGCAATGATAATGATGCGGTCTACATTTTTTAGTTTTTCAGTATATTCCTTAATTCCGCCCAGCTGAATCTTGCCTTCATTTGGATAGATACGTCCTCTCATACAATCTTTAATTGAACGAGGCTGTTCGTAAATCTCCTTTAGCATGAAGTGGTCAAATCCTCCTTTTTCTAAAGCTTCGAGTTTAAGCTCTAGCTCTTGAACATAAGGAGTTTGAATGCGGTTGTCGATGCTCTTGATAATCAGCTCATCTTTTTTAACATAGGCAATCTGGCTATCTTTTAAATAGATTACGTTTTTAGTATACTCTACTATAGGAGAAGCATCAGATGCAATAAAATACTCATCTTGTCCCACCCCAATAACCATCGGGCTTCCCTTTCTTGCAGCTATTAACAAATCCGGGTCGTCCTCGCTCATAATAACAATCGCGTATGCGCCAACAACTTCATTTAAAGCAACCCTTACTGCTTCAAAAAGATCTAAGCCGTCCGTGTTCTGAATATCTTCAATTAATTGAATCAGAACTTCTGTATCGGTGTCGCTTCTAAAAACGTGCCCTTTTGATTCTAATGCTTCTTTGATAATAGCATAGTTTTCGATAATTCCATTGTGAATTATTGATAAACGGCGGTCGCCGGAGCTATGCGGGTGGGAATTGCGGTCAGACGGCGCACCGTGGGTTGCCCAACGCGTATGTCCCATTCCGATTTTTCCAGATTTATCAACCTCAGCGGCAAAGGCTTCCAGCCCGCTTACTTTGCCCGCTTTTTTATACGTTTTTAGGTCTTTGCCGTTATGCACTGCAATACCTGCACTATCATAGCCACGGTATTCTAACCTTTTAAGTCCTTTTATTACAATGTCCCAGGCATCACGATGCCCGACATAGCCAACTATTCCACACATAGTAAAATTGTCTTTTCGTTAAGTAAATAATTAAGGAAAGCCTGAGACTTAGTCAGGCTTCGTGTACAATACATTCAGTTTTATTTCGTAGTTCGGATTGCCTTTTCCTCCTACAACTACCCTTGCAGCCGTATTTCCAGCGGGGCTGATATTATAAGTACCAGTTAACGTTCTATTAATTGGTGCAAGGAAAGTATCAAACTCTCGCAATTTTCCGGTAAGAATATCTTGAATATAAGAAGTTATTACAAACCGATATTGTTTTTTTGCGCTGTCGTAGAATCCGCCAAACAATGGCTCGGACACATATCTGGCATCTAGCCCAATAGCATTATCAGGAACAGGCTTTCTTTGTCCAGCGATGTCTGTTCTGTAAAGTGTTAGTCTAGGCGCCGGTTTTAATGGAGAATCTGTGCCTCCTACAACTGAAATAACCAGCTCTGCTTTATTAACGGAAATGTTGCCAAGTGCTTTAAGAGCGTTTAGGTTAGAGCCGAAACTCAACTTAGCCCTTAGTCCGGCTAGCGGTTGTAGGTATAATTTATCTGCAGAAGGATTTCCGATCTGAGAGTTAACTACCGAACCTGTGTAATCATGTTTAATATGAGATGCGGCATTGGTGCTGCTAATTGGAAAAGAGACTAATGCCGGGTCTTTAATTGTTCCAGTGTCAGGTTTAGTTTTGTAATACACCTCTAACATGCTGTTGCTGGCGGTTTGTAAGTCCAAAAATGCAATTCCGCCTTTCCCTGCCAACCCGCTTCTATTGCTTATTGCTAAGTATAAGCCTTTAAAAAAATTATTAAACGCAGTGCTTGTCGCAAAATTTGCAGCACTTCCGTTAATAAAATTGCTATTAAAAAAGGTGTTGTCGAGCTTAATCCTCAGTTGAGGATACACAGTTTTGGCAACAGTACTGTCTTTTCTAACCCTTTGAATAACACGCACAGAATCGCCCCATGCAAAATGAACGTTGTTTTTTGATCCCAGAAGAGTTCCTTTTGTCCAGGTTTTGTTGTTTGAATAACTGCCAGCTACATATGGAGAAGCAAGCTGACTCACTTCAATAGTATAATTAGCAGTAGAGTCGCCAAAAAATTCTTTACCATGGCGTAACACCAGCACAACAGAATCTAAAGTAGGTTCAGTGCCAAACGTTAAACCTGTTGATGGTAAAGAAACGGCCATCGCAAGGTTAGCTTCAGTTGTTCCAAAAATTGGGTCCTCCAGATAGCCGAGTGGATGTTGGCTTAAGCCATTTGTAAATACACTGTCCTCTCGAACTGTTATGGCATTTATGCTGGTATCAATAAACTCGCTTTTAAGTAAGGTGTTTGGGTCGATATTTAGGCCAACTAAGTCAGATTTTTGGCAGCTACTAAAAATAAAAAGACTTATTAACAGGACTAATAAATCTTGTCTTAAATATTTCATAGATCGTATTCTCTCTATTCTTTAATTACTTTGCCGCTAAGATAGATAAAAATAGATTGCAAATTTACCTATTGTGCTGAAAGTGAAATAATGTAAATAACGTTCTATCCGCTTTACTAGTATCGGCTAAAGCCTTAGGAAAAAGGAAGAATTGGAGTCGGCCTCGTGTAGTCTTTATGGTGAATGTTTCAAGCGTAGAATTGCAGAAGGCTGTTGTTTGATTAGAGGCTGATGAAAAAAAAAGCAGCATGTCTTATAAAAGGGCATAAAAAAAAGGGAAAGCTTTAGATGCCTTCCCTTTTTTCTTTGATAAATCAGTTTTACGCTAAAGAAACCAGGTCCTCGTTGGAAATTTCTTCGTAAAGATTGTAATAGTTTTCGAAATCAGAAGTTGCCTCATATTCAAGAGTCGGCTTCTGGCTTTCCTTTACAAACTTTAATACTTCGCCGCTCACTTCTGCATCACCAAAAACAACCGCATCCGAATAAGTGATCGCGCCTTTATGTAAAGCATCGCTATCGCCGTCTTTAAATACTTCTGTATGCTCAGCTGTCATGCCGCCCATAATTGCTTTACGTGCGAAATCAGCAGGTAGCTTCTCGGTAAAATCATCATTGTAAACCGAATATACTACTTTAGCATTTTTAAAAGTCGGGTCGTCTTTATAGGTAGTTTTAAGATAAACAGGAACCAAAGAACTCATTCGTCCGTGGCAATGAACCACTTCCGGAGACCAACCTAATTTCTTAACCGTTTCCAGCGCTCCCTTGCAGAAGAAAATTGTACGCTCGTCATTGTCGGCAAAGAATTTGTTATTATTATCTTTGAAAACATACTTGCGTTGAAAGTATTCTTCGTTATCAAGGAAATATACCTGCATCCGAGCTGAAGGTATTGATGCGACTTTAATAATCAGCGGGTTATCATTATCATCAATGATGATATTCATCCCAGAAAGCCTGATAACTTCATGAAGGCGATTTCGGCGCTCATTAATGTTGCCAAAACGAGGCATCAGAATTCTAATTTCGAATCCTTTATCCTGCATCGCTTGAGGTAGTTGTCGGGTTATTTCGGAAATTTTTGTTAACTCGAGGAAAGGCGACATCTCGTGGGTAATAAACAGTAACTTCGTTTTTGCCATCTCCAATTA
>CBIHNR010000145.1:0-14358 GCA_966211215.1 uncultured Pedobacter sp. | reverse complement strand
TAGAAATTTAAAAATATTTAACCCTAATGCCAAAGGATACTTCCATCAAATCCGTCCTGATTATCGGCTCAGGACCAATCATCATCGGTCAGGCTTGCGAATTCGACTATTCTGGTTCTCAGGCTGCTTTGTCATTAAAAGACGAAGGAATTGAAGTTTCAATCATCAATTCAAACCCTGCAACAATCATGACTGACAAAGTCATTGCAGACCATGTTTACCTTCTTCCTTTGACTTGCGACAGTATTGAGCAAATCTTGCAAGAACAAAAAATTGATGCTGTGTTGCCAACTATGGGTGGACAAACTGCATTAAATCTGTGTAAAGAGGCTGAAGAACGTGGAATCTGGGCGAAATATAATGTTCGCGTTGTAGGTGTTGACGTTGCAGCGATCGAGAAAACTGAAAACCGCGAAGAGTTCCGCCAGCTAATGGTTGATATTGGCGTGGGTGTTGCACCGTCTAAGATTGCAAACTCTTTTCTTGAAGGAAAAGAAGCAGCACAAGAGATTGGCTTTCCTCTGGTAATTCGCCCTTCATATACGCTGGGTGGCACTGGAGGTGGCTTCGTTCATAAAAAAGAAGATTTTGATGCAGCCCTAAGCCGTGGCTTACAAGCCTCTCCAACTCACGAGGTTTTGGTAGAGCAAGCTGTATTAGGATGGAAAGAATACGAATTAGAGTTACTTCGCGATAGCAAGGACAATGTAATTATTATCTGCTCTATCGAGAACTTTGACCCGATGGGTATCCACACAGGAGACTCAATCACTGTTGCTCCTGCAATGACTTTGAGCGATCGTTGCTACCAGGATATGCGTAACCAGGCAATTAAAATGATGCGTGCTATTGGTAATTTCGCTGGTGGATGTAACGTTCAGTTCTCTGTAAATCCGGTTGATGAAGCGATCATCGCAATCGAAATCAATCCGCGTGTATCTCGCTCGTCAGCCTTGGCTTCTAAAGCAACTGGGTACCCAATTGCTAAAATTGCGGCTAAACTTGCTATCGGATACAATCTTGATGAGATTGAAAATCAGATCACGAAAACAACCTCAGCATATTTCGAACCAACCCTTGATTATGTTATCGTAAAAGTGCCTCGCTGGAACTTCGATAAATTCAAAGGAGCAAACAAAGAGTTGGGCTTGCAAATGAAATCGGTAGGTGAGGTAATGGCTATCGGCCGTACCTTCATTGAGGCATTACAGAAAGCAACTCAAAGTTTAGAAATTGGCCGTTCTGGACTTGGTGCTGACGGTAGGCAAAATCGTAATCTTGAAGAAATAATGGACGGGTTGGAGCATGCAAGCTGGAACCGTTTATTCTTAATTAAAGATGCGATGAATTTAGGAGTGCCTATCGAATCTATTCGGAAGGTTACCAAAATTGACAAGTGGTTCCTTGTTCAGATTCAGGAGCTGGTTCAACTTGAACAGGAGCTTAAACGCTACCATCTAAATAATATCCCTAAAGACTTCTTCTATACGCTTAAACAAAAAGGATTCTCTGACGTGCAGATTGCGTGGTTGCTTGGAGGAGTTACAGAAGATGAGGTTTATGAGCGTAGAAAAGAACTTGGCATCCGCCGCGTTTACAAAATGGTGGATACCTGTGCAGCTGAATTCCCGGCTCAAACTCCATACTACTACTCAACTTTCGAGGACGAAAACGAATCTAAAGTATCTGATAAAAAGAAAATTATCGTATTAGGCTCTGGACCTAACCGTATCGGACAGGGTATTGAGTTCGATTATTCTTGTGTTCACGGTTTGCTAGCTGCCAAAGAATCTGGTTATGAAGCGATCATGATTAACTGTAATCCTGAAACTGTTTCTACAGACTTTAACATGGCTGATAAGCTTTACTTTGAGCCCGTTTTCTGGGAGCACGTACGTGAAATTATCGACCTTGAGAAACCGGAAGGAGTTATCGTTCAGCTAGGCGGGCAAACAGCTCTTAAGATGGCTGAAAAACTGCATGAGAAAGGTATCAAAATCATTGGCACGTCTTACAACAATATGGACATCGCCGAAGATCGAGGCCGTTTCTCTGATCTGTTAAAAGAACTTGATATCCCATATCCGCGATACGGAGTTGCTGAAACCGCAGAAGAGGCTTTGGAAGTAGCTCATCAGGTAGGATATCCAGTACTTGTACGCCCTAGTTATGTATTAGGCGGACAGGGAATGAGCATTGTTATTAATGACGCTGACCTTGAGAATGCGGTAGTTAAATTACTAGGCGACCTTCCTGGTAACCGTGTGTTAATTGACCACTTCCTTGACCGTGCAGAAGAAGCAGAATCTGACTCTATCTGTGATGGCGAAGATGTACATATCGTTGGTTTAATGGAACACATTGAGCCAGCTGGTATTCACTCTGGTGATTCGAGTGCGGTGCTTCCTCCGTTTAACTTGTCTGATAACGTGACTAAGCAAATGGAAGAATACACCATCAAACTTGCCAAAGCTTTGAATGTGCGTGGGCTACTAAATATTCAGTTTGCTATCAAAGATGAGAAGGTTTACGTGATCGAAGCTAATCCTCGTGCTTCTCGTACTGTTCCTTTCATCGCGAAAGCGTATGATGTGCCTTATATCAATATTGCTGCCAAAGTGATGCTTGGTGCAAACAAACTGAAGGATTTTAAAATTGAAAGAAAATTAAACGGCTATGCAATTAAGGAACCTGTTTTCTCTTTCGATAAATTCCCTGAAGTTGATAAACAATTAGGACCTGAGATGAAATCGACAGGTGAAGCTATCAGGTTTATCAAAGATTTACACGATCCTTATTTTGTTAAGCTTAATAAAGAAAAATCGATGTACTTGTCGAAATAAAATAAAAAGGGGCGGTTAAAAAATTAATCGCCCTTTTTTTATTGAAATCTGCCTTATTCTTCTATTGGGAATTGTTGTTTTTCCTTATATAATTTAATTCTTTGATATAAACTCTCATCAGTCCGAAAAATCCTAGCCTTACTATAATTTCTTTTATAACTTTCAAATTAGTATAACCTCGCATTCTTAAAACTCGCCTAAAAACCTTTTCTCTTTTTTTCTTTATAAGTTTAAAAAGCTCTGAATTATCAATATTCCGGCTGTAAATCTCAGATTCTAAAAACTTCATTAGCTCTAATTCATAGTAGGCCATTTGAAAACTATTTTTGCTCATGCTAGCAGGATGAACTCTAATCATCGCATAGGCCTTCACATCATTAATGTGCTGAAATAGGGCATCATTCAAGCAGCATCTTATCCAGAAATCCCAATCCTCAAGATATTTCATCTCTGTTTTGAACTGGATTTGATTTTCCTTTATAAAACATACGCGTACCAAGGCTGAATTGACTGGAAATAAGTTTTTTTGAATAAATTCCCGGATTAGTGACGATCCCTGCCCGGAACTTTTAGGCATCCAGTTTGCAAAATTCAAATCTAGATTGTTATATAAGCTTTGAGGATTACCGTGAGGAAAATATTTCGCATCGGTATATGAGATAGCGCATGTAGAATTGGCATTCATATAGGCAACCTGGGCATTTATCTTACGTTGAGACAAACAGTCATCTGCATCTAAAAACTGGATGTAAGTTCCCCTAGCTAATGAAATACCTAAGTTTCTTGCAGAGGCCAAACCGCCGTTCTCTTTATATATGTAGATGAAACGAGAATCCTTCTTACAAAACTCATTTACGATGTCCTTTGTATTATCTGAGGAGCCATCATCGACAATTATAGCTTCCCAATGGCAGTAGTCTTGAAGAAGCAAATTATCTAGCGTATCTTTTATAAGATGTCCGTAATTATAAGAAGGAATCACAATAGAAACCTCGATGTCATGAGATATGGGAGGCATATTACTTATTGATTAACTCTCTAGCCGTACCTGTTTTGAAAATTTATAGCAAAAATTTAATTTACTTAGTCCGTGCCGCTCCTTTTTAAACAGATTCTGGTAATTTTTAAAAATCATAAAGAATAACGGCAATGAAAACCTATATGCTTTAGCTCTATAGGCATCAACCAGTTTTTGTAAAAAACATTTATCCTCGTGTTTAAGATGTTGGTAACTGAGGAAACAATTCAACTGCCCTAATGTAAATTTATACTTAGCTTCCTTATTTCGCATTTTATTGGAAGCTTGCAGTTCGCTTTGAGTGACTGACGCCCCATGAATCCTATAAAGTGTCAGTTCTTCATTAAGATAGACGAGTTTGTGATGATAACTGGCAGCAAACCCCATATACCAATCATAAAACCCAAACTCGGGTATTGGTAAATAGTATTTCAAAAATTCTCTTTTTATAAGTGAGGTATGCCCTGTTAAAACGTTTTCAAATAAAAAGGACTTATATGTAGTATTTAGTAATCTGTCAGAATTAATAAGCGTCTTATTTAGTGGTGCCCCTGTTGCATCGATTAATGATGAATTCGAAAATATCACCCAATTATCCTTCAAATGGGCTAATAGTCGCTCTACCTTCTGGGGTAACCATACATCATCCTGGTCACAAATACAGACAAAATCACCACTAGTTGCCGAGATTGCCAGTTCAAAATTCTTGTTAAATCCTATATTATTTGAATTTACAGATATTTTAATTCTACTATCTGCACGTGAAAATCTTCGAATAATTTGCAAAGTATCATCCTTTGAACAATCATCGACGATGACAATTTCCAAATTCTGATACGTTTGATTGATAACACTATTTAGTAGCTCGCTGATGTGCTCCTGTCCATTATATGTGCACAATGCAATTGAAACTAATGGTTGCAGACTAGGCATTCCTTTGGGTAGCATCACAAGTAGCAGGTTTATACAACTTCTTCCCTTTAAAAACCTTATAAAATTGCCTTGCTAAAAACATAATAACGGGAGTATTAAAAAGATAGAAATTAGATTTACTACCAGAGAGATAAAGCCTTGTTATTGTAGTTGAAATAAATCTACCTCTTAATGCACGACGATACTTGTGCATAAGTTGCTTTTTTAAAAGGTAGAATGATGCGTCTGCATTTCCATCACTTTTATGAGTAAGGTTAAAATCTACAATATAGGAGCTATAGCCTAATATGTCAGCAATGAGACAAATGTCTGTTCCATACATATGAAATCCTTTTAGGTCTGCAGATAATGCCAGATTTGCACTTCTTTTCACAACCATAAAGTTTTCATCAACAGTGATTGCTTTAAGCGGCAAAATATTTTCAAGCAGCCTATTGCCCGAATTTTGAGTTAAGTGCATCGCTACATGCTTAAGGTTTATTCCGCCAGCGTTAGCCAGAATTGCCCAATTAGAGTCTACCGAATCAATCAGTTCTATTTGCTGTGTCAAATCATCAAAAACCTTGTCATGCAACAGGATATCCTGATGGCATAAAATTATATACTTGCCTTGTGCCTCCAGTAAAAAACGGTTTAAGCCCTTAAATGCATCCGCATTGGTAGCTACCGAATTGTCAATGTACAAGTATTCGCAACGGCCCTCGTCAAAGCCTGCCTTGATAAAGGAGTCAACCATTTCAGCATACTCCTCTTTTCTGGTAACAAGGGTACAAACACTGTAGGTGAACCTATACTCCTTTTCTTTATTTATACAAATGGGAGGCATTTCGGTTAATCATTAAAGGTCTGCATATCAATCAACTTTTTATATAAACCATTACGGGTTATCAACTGTGAGTGACTTCCTTGCTCAATTATTTTACCTCCGTCAAGAACAATAATTTTATCCGCGTTTTGAATAGTGCTTAACCGATGTGCAATTATAAGAGTTGTCCTGTTGCTCATCAGCTTATTTAAAGCATCTTGAACCAGCTTTTCTGACTCAGTATCTAAAGCCGATGTTGCCTCATCAAGCAACATTATTGGAGGATTCTTTAAAACTGCCCTTGCAATATTAATTCTCTGTTTTTGGCCTCCGGATAGTTTCATTCCTCTGTCGCCAATGTTGGTTTTATAGCCCTTTTCCGTATTAATAATGAAATCGTGGGCATTAGCTATTCTAGCAGCAGCTTCCACCTCTTCTATAGTCGCTCCTGGCTTGCTGAAAGCAATGTTATTAAATATAGTATCGTTAAATAAGATGGATTCCTGATTTACGAATCCGATTTTATCTCGTAATGAAGAAAGCTTCACCTTCTTGATCTCAATATCGTCGATATAAATTTGTCCGGTTGAGGTATCACTAAATCTTGGAATTAAGTCCATAAGGGTAGATTTTCCGCCTCCCGAGGGGCCTACTAATGCAATACTTCTGCCTTTGGGAATTGTAAGGTTAACCTCTTTTAAAACTGTATGTTCGCCATAAGAGAATGATACATTTTCAAACCGTATTCCCTTTTCTATCTCCTGAAGTTCAATTGACTTTTTATCATCAGAAATAGCCGGACGCGTATCAATAAGCTCCAATACCCTTTCTCCCGCAGCCAAGCCTGAATGAATGTTACTAAAAGAATCGGTTAATGCCTTAGCAGGACGCATAACTTGTGAACACAGAGCTACATAGGCAATAAAAGCAGGCGCATCTAAAAGGGACGTTTTGTTCATAACAAGGTATCCGCCATAAAGCACAACTCCCGTAACCATACTCACGCTTAAGAATTCTGAAACGGGAGAAGCCAGCTGCTGCCGCCTTGCCATTCGTTTTTGTATATCTGTATATCGCCTATTTTCGCGATTGAACTTATTTTTTATAGTCTCTTCTGCATTAAAAGCTTTGATAATCTTTATTCCCGAAAGAGCCTCGTCAAGAAAACTTATCATAAGTCCAAACGACTCCTGAGACTCTGTTGCTTGCCGCTTAAGTTGCTTCACTATCCTACCGATAACCAGGGCAAGAATCGGAACTATTAGTAATGCGAAAAATGTAAGTTTCGCAGAAATTGCGAACAACATAATAATATATGCAATTAACTGAACAGGCTCTTTAAACGCCACCTGCAACGTGCTCGTTACTGTATATTGTACCACCTGGACATCAGATGCTATTTTCGAGATTATATCGCCTTTTCTCTCGTTACTGAAATATCCCAAATGGAGGTCCATTACATTGTTGAATACCGATTTCCGCAGATTTAATAACGTGTGCACACGCAAGTTTTCCATTACGCGTTGAGAGAAATATTTAAATAAATTAGCTAACAGAACAGAAACGATAATTACTCCGCAAACAATTTGCAACGTCTCCCAAGCACCATAATTGGCAATGCTCTTATTTACATAAAATTTAAACATTGCCATGATATCCCACATTGAAGGCTCCTCTGTAACTATTTCGACCGGCTTATTGGCATCGCCAGAGAACAAGGTGTCCAGAAGTGGCGCAAGCAATGCAAAATTTAGCGTATTAAAAAGAATGGCTAAAAGGGTGGAAAAAATATATGGGATAGCAAATTTTTCAATAGGTTTAGCGAAGGAGAGTAATCTTAAATAAGTTTTCATTTATTACAATACCTCAAAGGTACTTTATTTTGTATATGGGATTAGTAACCTAATTGTCAAACGCATGCTATGAATGCTTCTGAAGGCTGCAAAAATCAAAAAGGAGTTTAAATATTGATGCTTGAGCTTGAATATTACTTGCCAGCTATTTTATGGATATTTTTGCCCTCCGCACCGCTCTTAATTATTGACACAATATCATACAATGACCTTTCACTATTTTTTAGTTCCTGAGTTCTTTTAAACTGCTTTCTGGACTGCTTTATATATTTTATGTTATTTAGAAAATCCTTATAACTTTTAAGCATCCAAAACTGGCCAGTAAAGAATTTTGGAATAAAGTCGATAAGACTAATTTGAGCAAACCAGAGCCATAAAGAGATCCCCTCTAAATGAATTGCGTGAACATAAAATCTATTTCTAAAATAAATGCTCTTCACCCATTGAGGTGTTTTATAGCTATTGGTACTAGCCGACATTTTATGTCGGCAAACCGCGCTATGTTCGTAATAACATTTCCACCCTAACCTCCAGGCTCGGATACTTAGCTCTAAATCTTCGCTATAAAACGGGGAGAACAACTCATTAAAACCGCCAATTTCCTTGAGCTTTTTCGCATCGATCAGAGCATTCGCACCCGATAAATAAAAGGTGTATACCAAGTCCCCAGCATCTTCGGAGTAATAAAAATCCGATTTCATCTTAAAGCCATTAAACTTTGGCATCCTGGCTACATCCTGAATTCCATCTCCCTCCATGTCAATGATCCGCCCCATAACCCCGAAAGTATCGTCATATTGGAAATACTTAAGCTGAGGCTCAAAATATTTTTCCGTTAACTTTACATCAGAGTTTAATAGAAATATTAATCCATACTTTGCTACTTCAATACCGCGATTACATGAAAAGGAAAATCCCTGATTTTTAGTATTAACAACAAGCTTAATATCAGGGTAATAGGTTTCAATAAAATTTACAGAATCATCGGTGGAGCAATCATCAACGACAATAATTTCATATTCTAAGCCTGAGCTTTTGATAGAATTGAGAGTATAAGGCAAAAACTCCCTGAACAGACCTTCGCCATTATAGTTGGGAATGATTATCGAAATGCTTTTCTTTTCAATCATTTAATCAATCGATAATTTCTATACTCCCCAATTCTTATACCAGTTAATTCAAACACCTTCTGCAATAGCCTTTGCCGTAAAGAATGCTTATTTTTAATCTTTGTTGGATCGAATGCAAATGTCCAGTTTACTGCTTTTATCCTCGGTAGCATCACTAATGGATGGCTTTCTGAGAATCTGGAAAGCCTTTCCGCATTGCCATAGTCGAAATCCGCGGATCTATGAATAGGAGTTTCGATAGCTGTAGCATCATAAAAAAGATTAAAGTTCATCACTTTTCGCGCTAAGCCATGAGGTGGCTTAACCCATCCGTAGTGATAAATGTACGCGTCAATTAATTTCACATTCAATTTTCTTTCACCCCATCTAAATCCTTGAGCATCACGGTAAGAGTGAATATTTTTATTATTTCTTATAATTCTAATTTCCCTCCTGTACCATTTTCTGGAATCGCCATAATAATCATACGAACCGTAGAAATGCTTATATTTAAATAACAGGCCTTCAACTTTAAGATCTGAAAGGTTCGCGTCCATCTCTTCCTTGATAATCGCATGATACTTCTCGTGCACACATTCATCCCCTTGAATATAGAAAGCCCAATCAGAATCCGGTGAAATTGCTGCAAAAGCTTTATCTGTCTCTTTTGCAAAAACCTGGCCTCCTTCCTTCAGGCTATCATCCCAAACAGTTTCTATAATTCTAATCTTATCAGACCGAATATTTTTAATTAGATCTAATGTCTCATCCTCTGAGTTCCCAACTGCAACAACCATTTCATCACATAACGGCAAAATTGATGTAATCGCTTCAACGATCGGATAATCATTTTTTACAGCGTTGCGAATAAAGGTGAAACCAGAAACTTTCATACTAAAATGCACTTTAGTCAAATGCTAAGCGGCAAAAGTAATTGATTATCGGTAAAAATAGGAATTAACGCTCGTTCATTATTGCTTCTATCTCATCTGGGTGAAGAGGAATATCTGCCATTAAATCAATATTCCCTGATTCTGTTATCAGAATATCGTTTTCAAGCCTTACCCCCAAGCCTTCCTCTTTAATGTAGATTCCGGGTTCGCAGGTTAAAACATTTCCTGCTTCAAACGGCCTATATCGGCTGGCGAAGTCATGAACATCCAAGCCTAGATGGTGGGAAGTACCATGCATAAAGTACCTTTTATACAGAGGCATTTTAGGATCTTGTTTTTCCACTTCGTGCCTTTTAAGTAAGCCTAATCCAATGAGTTCCGACTCCATTACTCTGCCAACCTCATCCTGATAATCATTCCATATCACCCCTGGCCCGAGTATGTTTTTCGCTTCATTCATCACCCTTAAAACCGCCATATAAACATCTCGCTGCCTTTTTGAAAAGCGCCCATTTACAGGTATAGACCGACTTAAATCGGCATTGTAATTGGCGTATTCTGCAGCAAAATCAAACAGAATAATGTCGCCATCGTGGCATATCTGGTTATTGTCATTATAATGAAGAATATTGGCATTTTTACCAGAAGCTATTATTGGAGAATAAGCATGCCCTGTTGCACCCTGTCGTATGAATTCATGAATTATTTCAGCTTCAATTTCATACTCTTTCACACCCGGCTTCACAAATCGCAAAATTCTTACGAAAGCATCCTTGGTAATAGTACATGCCTTTTTTATCAGTTGGACCTCCTTCTCTGACTTTTTTGCCCTTAGCTCTCGCAAAATTGGCGCAGAGCGCTCGTACTTATGAAGCGGATATTTAGCTTTCATGTCTGAAATAAACCTCAAGTCACGGTAAGCCACCGAACTTATAGACCGATCATTTTCATTAGTATTCAAATAAATATTATCTGCATAATGGATAATTGAGGTTAAGATATTCCAAAAATCATCCAGCCAGAAAACCGACTCAATACCCGATACCTTTTGCGCCTGTTTCTTGCTATACTTGTGCCCTTCCCATATGGCAATGTGCTCATTTGTCTGCCTAATAAATAAAACTTCTTTATATAATGTGTTCGGACAATCAGGATAAAGCAGCAGAATTGTCTGCTCCTGGTCAATTCCACTTAGATAAAACAAGTCCGAATTTTGCCTAAAAACGAAGGTCTGATCACCACTGCGAGGAAACTCATCATTGGCATTAAAGAGAGCTATTGAGTTGCGTATCAGTTTATTAATATAATTCATGCGATTGTTTTTGAACAACGCATTATCAATAGGAGGGTATTTCATTCTATAATTATTTTGGCCAAGTTCAAAACCTTTATTTCTATAACTTGTTTAAAGCAGAAGAAAATGGAACAGTATTTGGTTGATTTGGCGAAATCAAACTTATATTTATTTTTGTAAAAAAATTACGCAATTAAAAATTGTTTAACCTTAAAAAAAACACAGCATGAATTATTCTACATTAAAGAAAGTTTTTGCGGCAACAGCTTTGGCTTTAGCAGGTATTTCAACTGCTTCTGCCCAGGATGCTCCTGCAACAACTTCAACCTCAACCACCACAGTGTTTGGTGGCAGAGGACAGTACAGAACGTGGTCAATCGGAGTTAACGCAGGTGTATTAGCACCTATAGTCCCTTTTGGAACAAATGATTACAATGGATGGGATGCAACATTAGGATATGGCGCATTCATTAAAAAACAATTAGCGCCATCTTTTGGAATAAAGGCGGATTTCCATCGTGGTGATGTGCAAGCCGACTACAGCACAAATGAAGGCAGAACTCCACAAGGCGGACTTCCTTCATCATTCAGCACTGAGTTACATTGGGCATTGTCTTTAAAAGGAGTTGTTAATGTTGGAACAGTATCTTTCCTTAGCAGAACTAAAAACGTAGGTTTTTATGTACAAGCAGGTGCTGGTTTAGTTAAATATGCTCCAGACGACAATATCGACAGAAAGGAGTTATTTATCCCGGTAGGAGTAGGTGCAAACTTCAAACTAAGCGATCTTATTGCCTTAAACTTGGGTTATGATGCAAACTTCCTTGACGCTGATAACTTAGATCGCACATGGGTAAATGGCGCTTCTAACAAAGACAAATGGTCTTACGGATATGCGGGTTTAGAGTTCACTCTTGGAAATAAATCAAAACCAAGCTTACAGTGGACTAACCCAGTTGCTCTGATGTATGATGAGTTGAAAGACCCTACATTACGTCAAGAGGTTGAAGCTTTAAAAACCCGTGTAAGCACATTAGAAAACACTGTAAACCAACTTTCTGCTGATGCAGACGGAGATGGTGTTTCTGACAAATTCGACAAAGAACCAAATAGCGCTGCTGGTGCTGTTGTTGATGGTTCTGGCCGTACTATCAAATTCCCTAGCGCAGATTCATTATCTTCTGTAGCTAATCCTTACGGAAACATTCAGTTTGAGTTCGATAGCTCAGTATTAAAAACTTCATCTTACCCTGCGTTGGATAAAGTTGCGTCTGACTTAAGAGCAAACTCTGCTGCTAAGATCGGGTTAGATGGACATGCTTCTGCCGAAGGAACTGAAGCGTACAACATCAACTTATCTCGCGATAGAGCAAACTCTGTTAAAACTTACTTAGTTAACTCAGGCGTGGATGCGAATCGTATTTCAGTTAAAGCATATGGTGAAAGCCGTCCAATTGCATCTAATGCAACTGAAGAAGGCCGTATATTAAACCGTCGCGTAGAAATTAAAAGATAATATAGTATATTAAGCATATTATCGAAAAGAGGGCTTTTTTAAGAAGCCCTCTTTTTTTATGTTTGTATATGTACTTCTTCAGGAAAAAAGATCCAAACAGGCCGCATAGTTTCAACCTGAAAGTAATGCATATTATAAATGCTACGGCAATAATCATGTTCCTAGCCGGACTCATCTACAAATTGATTGACTGGTTTATCTTACAAAAATGAAGCAAATCATTAAAACATCAAAAGCTCCCGCACCGATCGGACCATATAATCAGGCGATACTAGCAAACGGAATTCTTTTTGTTTCCGGACAAATTGCGATAAATCCGGACACAAACGAACTAGTACTATCTTCCTTGGAAGAAGAAACTCATCAAGTACTAAAAAATGTATCAGCGATTCTAGAAGCGGCAAACTTGACATTTGATAGCATAGTAAAAACAACGATCTTTTTGTCTGATATGGGCTTATTTCCAAAAGTAAACCAGATTTATGGTTCCTATTTTACAGGTGAATTTCCCGCTCGGGAAACCGTTGCGGTAGCCGGTTTGCCAAAGGGTGTAAATGTTGAGATATCAGTAACAGCAGTTAAAGGGCAACTTGTTTAAAGGACACTTTAAATATTACCCTGCCGCTATAGCAAGTTCCAACCTCAATCTCGGTTAACATTGGCTATTCATGGATTACATACGCCCATTGAATATGTCAAGGGAGTGGGGCCGCAACGAGGAGACGTCATAAAAAAAGAGTTAGGCATTTTTACCTATGGCGATCTGCTTGGCTACTTCCCATTTCGATATGTAGATCGGACTAAGTTTTATAAAATAAGGGAGATTAATCCGGATTCTTCATCCATTCAAATATTAGGGAGACTGGTTTCCAAAGAAATAATTGGCGAAAAGCGCACCCGAAGGTTAGTTGCTCAGCTTAAAGATGAAACAGGGATATTGGAGTTAGTTTGGTTTCAGGGAATTAATTGGGTTGAAAAGTCCTTGCAGCCCGGAAATGTTTATATTGTATTTGGTAAGCCCAACGAATTTAATGGGAAACTCTCCATGTCTCACCCAGAACTCGAGCTGTACAATCCAACGGCAAAAAAAATAGGGAACCTAACTTTACAGCCTGTTTACAATTCCACAGAAAAGCTAAAGCAATTTTCCTTAGATACCAAAGGGTTACAAAGATTGCAAACCGTTGCATTAGAAACGGTTCTCAATGACATTGAAGAGACTTTACCTGATTATTTACTGAAGAAGTTTAAACTCCTATCCAAGAAAGAAGCGATTTTAAATATTCATTTCCCGCCAGATCAAAGCCTTCTTGATGCTGCCCGAAGAAGATTAAAGTTCGAAGAATTGTTTTTCATTCAACTCAAATTACTAAAGAATAAACTTCTTAGAACCCAAAAGTTTAAAGGACAGATATTCGGGCAAGTAGGGGAAAAGTTCAACACATTCTATAAAGATAAACTACCATTTGAGTTGACCAATGCCCAGAAAAAAGTAATAAAAGAAATCAGGCAGGATACTCAACGAGGCGTGCAGATGAACCGCCTGATTCAAGGCGATGTTGGCAGCGGCAAAACAGCAGTAGCTCTTATGAGCATGCTTCTCGCTATTGATAACGGTTGCCAGGCTTGTATGATGGCGCCAACCGAAATCTTGGCTCAGCAACACTTCCTTTCTGTTAAACAATTACTTGGCGGAGATTTCCTTGAAATTGCTTTACTCACTGGTTCCACCCCAAAAAAAGAAAGAAAAGCTATTCATCACGCTTTACTTGAAGGCAAACTAAACATCCTTATTGGTACCCATGCTCTGCTAGAAGATGAGGTGCAATTTAAAAATCTAGGGCTCGCTGTCATAGACGAGCAACATCGTTTTGGAGTACAACAACGGGCAAGGCTTTGGAAAAAAAACAATATTCCACCTCATATCCTGGTAATGACTGCCACACCTATTCCGCGTACACTTGCAATGACCTTGTATGGCGACTTGGATGTATCTGTAATCGATGAATTACCAGCAGGAAGAAAACCTATCAAAACCATCCATCTTTTTGAAAGCCAACGATTAAGGATGTATGGCTTTATGAAGCAGGAGAT
>CBIHNR010000144.1:0-14389 GCA_966211215.1 uncultured Pedobacter sp. | reverse complement strand
AGACCGGAAGCCCTCCGGAGCGGCAGACAGCAATACGCTTCGTATGTCCGTTCGCTCAGCAAATAACAGAGGTTTCGTATTTGTCAGCAATGTTCAGCGACAGCTTCAAATGGAAGCAATAAAGAATGTGGTATTTGATTTGAAACTCCTTGGAGGAGAAAGCCTGCGTTTTCCGCAAAAGCCTCTTACCATCCAACGCAACGTGCAGGCCATATTTCCATTCAATATGGATTTGGACGGGCTGAGTCTGAAGTATGGCACAGCACAGCTGTTTTGTCGTTTGGAAGGTGCCATTCCAACATACATTTTCTTTGCTCCCGAGGGTGTGGAGCCAGAATTTGTGTTTGGAAAAGCCGGTATTTCGAACGTGCAGGTATGGAAGGCTGTAATGAGAAATTCCGGACAAAATTATCGTATTGATAACCTAAATCCAGGTGCAGATTGTGGCATCGAACTAGAGCTGGATAACGAGAAAAAAATAAAAATCCTGGTATTGAATCATCAGCAAATAGCTGATGCCTGGAAAGTCAAAGCCTTCGGTGCAGAACGTTTATTTATTTCGAAACAGGATTTAATCTTCCCGGAAGGAAAGTTAAGAATACAAAGCACAGGTAACAATGTAATGAACTTTGCAGTTTACCCATCGCTGGATGATTTAAGTTTCAGCGGAAAGCCTTCCGTTCAAAAAGCCAATGAGGGAGTTTTTACCAGTTATAACATCACCTTGCCAGAAAAGAAACTGGCCTTAGACTTTAAGGAAGTGAGCGACATAACCAAATATCAAAACAAAGGAACACAACTCCCTTTGGATGATAGAAATAACAGGAATACATCCGCTAGTCCTGGCCCTCAATATCAAAGCAATTTGCTGCCCGTTCAGGATTCTAAATACTACGAAATGAGTATTCCCAAAGATGCTCTTAAAAATCTTAGCGACGCTTTCCTACTTATTAACTACTTCGGGGATACGGGATCGGCTTACCTGGATGGCAAGTTAATAGCCGACGATTTTTATTCCGGGCCCGAAATGATGATCGGGTTAAGAAGGTTCGGACAAGCAATTGCCGGAAAGAAAATCCTTTTTCAAATAGTTCCTTTAACCGACGAAAGGCAGATTTTCTTCGAACGCGGGGTAAGAGAGCCACTAAAAGGAAAAACTGCTGCGGGGGTGAATTCGGTTAAACTGCTCCCGCAATACGAGATCGAAGTGAAGCAGGGAAAATAAAAATACAAAGGCTTTTAAGATAGGATTTCCTTGATTTTATCGTTTAAAAGCCTTTGTTCTACCACCGATCGGGTCAGGCTCATTGCTTTTTTAAATGCATTTACAGCTTCGGTGTATTGTTCTAATTCAGCATAGATTTCACCCAGCAGGCTATGGTACAAATGAAAATTTTCGAGCTTCTTTTTTTCAGCAATGCTTTCCACTGCCTTTAGAGCTGCCTCTGGCCCTTCAACCTGCAAAATCACTGCAGCGCGGTTTAGTTCTGTAATTGGGGAAGGGGACATTTTACAAAGCCAGTTATACAACTCCAAAATGCGGAGCCAGTTGGTGCTTTCAAAATGTTCCGCGGTGCAATGTTCATAAGCAATAGCGGCTTCAATATGGTAAGTCGAGATAGTATTTCCAAAGGCAGAACGATTCATATATTCATTTCCTTTATCGATTAAACCTTTGTCCCATTTGCGGCGGTCTTGTTTAGCGAGAAGAATAATATCGCCCTTGGCATTTAAACGGCTGTCATTTCGCGAAGCATGGAAACACATTAAAGCCATTAGCGCAAATACTTCAGGTTGTTGAGTATATGGGTTTTCTGTAAGAAGTTTACAGAGCATCATCGCCTCTTCTACCAAATTTTTTCGAATTAAGTCTTCCGAGTGAGAAGAGTTGTAACCTTCATTAAATAACAAGTAGATAGAATTTAAAACAGCATCGGTCCGGGTTTTTAATTCATCAACAGAGGGAACACTGAGTCGGAGTTTTTGCTTACGGAAGAATTCTTTAATACGGTAGAGCCTTTTAGAAACAGTATCCTCAGGCACCAGAAAAGCCTTTGCGATTTCGGCAGTGCTAAAACCACAAAGTGTTTTAAGGATTAAAGTAATCTGATTTTCAGCAGAGATTTCCGGGTGACAGCAGGCAAACATCATTCTTAACAAGTCGTCTTTAATCAATTCTTCTTTCCATAAATTCTCCATCGCCATATTTAGGGTATATTCTGATGTAAGCAGGATGCGTTCGCTATCATTCAAGTCAAAATGTACAGAGTGTTTATTTCGCCTGATAATATCAATCGCCTTGTTTTTAGCTACCCGAAAAAGCCAGGCAGTTGGATTATCCGGTACGCCTTTCAATTTCCATACATTCATGGCGTGTAACAAAGTATCCTGCACCACATCTTCGGCGGTTTCCAGATTTTCTGTTCCAAAGATTTTGGTTAATACAGCAACCATCCTTCCCGCTTCTCTGCGAAAAAGCTTATCTGTAAGCTTCTCTATGTTCAAATTCTCAGGCAATTTTAATGCGTACTTTCAAGTATCTGCTTTAATTTTTTAAGGTCTTTATTGTTAGCCTTTTTCATCATAAAGCTCATAAAGGGGCTAAACAGTTTCGAGAAACCGCTCGGATTACCTCGATTCCGCAGTGTCATTCGGCATGTGTTGTCGTTGATTGCTTCACATATATAGGTAGTTTTCATAGGGAAGGGGCCATCGGCAGTTTTCATCACCATTTTACGTTCCGAGAGTTCCGTAACCTCATAAGTATACGCCAGTTTCCTGCCCAGAAAATGTGCAACAAAGGTAATCTGCGAACCAACAGCCAGCATTCCAGGCGTTTTCCATTCAACTGATTTGATATTTTCATACCATTTGGGCGAATTATCGGGATTACTTGCATATCGAAATACTTCGCTTAATGGGCGAAGTATTTCGATGCTGGTGATTACGTCAACCATTTTCACATTTTTAATTCCTGAATTTCCCTTACTTCAACATTGCCGTCATCAAACTCAAGAATAGGACAGCCTTTTGCAATTTCCGTAGCCTCGTCATACGAGCCTGCCTTGCAAATTAAGTAGCCTCCTACCATTTCTTTGCCTTCCATAAAGGGTCCGTCCGTAATAGTTTTTTGTGTGCCTTCAACCTGTTTGCCGGTTCTTGTAAGTGGTTGTGCACCAACCAACTTTTCTTGTTGCGCAAGACTGCCCATCCATTGCATCCATTTTTGCATATGTG
The DNA here is from genome assembly GCA_966211215.1 of uncultured Pedobacter sp. Classification (GTDB taxonomy): domain Bacteria; phylum Bacteroidota; class Bacteroidia; order Sphingobacteriales; family Sphingobacteriaceae; genus Desertivirga. The sequence continues at coordinate 11,152 of CBIHNR010000144.1, read as the reverse complement.
CCTGCCAAGCCTCAGGAGATTGCTGCACAGTTTGGGCATCACCGCCCCTGAATAAAAATAAGTACTCTTTCATGTTGTTTGTTTTTAGGTATTAAGTTTAGTTAGTTCGTCTACGGGGATAAGGAAAGAATCAGATTTAGGGTCGGAGTCGATAGGCATAACACTTCTTACTTCCACATTGCCTCCATATTTAAGATTGGGGCATGATTTAGCTATCTCGACAGCCCCGTCCAAGGTTTCAGCTTTAACCAACACGTATCCACCGATTAATTCCTTTGCTTCGGCATAGGGCCCATCAGTTATTACATTGCCTGGTTTTAAGGTTTTTCCTTCAGGTAACAAACGGTTGGTTCCGCTAAATTTGCCTTGTTCTGCAATACAACGAATCCAATTCTGCCATTCTTTCAACACCGCACGCATCTGCTCGGCTGATGGAGCTTCATTATTATCACTTTTTTCATTTCTGAAAATTAACATGTACTCTTTCATAATATTGAATTATGGGGTTTATTTAAATAATATACACCTATGACGAACATGTTTTCGAAATTTGGACAGGTAGGCAAAAAAAAATTAGATGGCTTGATACCACAACTGAGTTTATAAACCTGGTCGTTATAACTCATGTCTATTTTTTATTTTATTTTTGGCAAATAATTAGTGGGATGGAACCGGATATAAGAAAGCTGCTGAAAGTATCATTAACGATGGCAATCATATTTGTCATTCTATTTATTCTCTCCAATTGCTTTTTTAAGCCTTTTTAATTATAGGCAATCTGAGGGGAATTTTCATGAAAAAGCCCTTAACGATATCATTAAGGGCTTTAAGAGTGGAGCCGGAGGGATTCGAACCCTCGTCCAAACATGGAACAAATTATGCTTTCTACATGCTTAGCGAACTATTAAATTGTAGGGATGAGAGAAGGCTAGCCGCTTGCCTATACTAACATCCTTAGGTGCTTAATCTCGCCCGGTTATCACACCATTAACCAAGCCAGTTCCGTAGTTCGATGCCCCGTATGCTGATATGACAGAACCACATGCCAGCGGGACAAAAGCTATGCTAATTCTAAATTAGGCAGCTAAGGCGTAAGTATTTTCGCCATTTGAAAGTTGAGAGTTCAGATTAAAGCGCTCGTCTCACAACGCGCTGCATGCTTACATACTTGCCGCCATCCTGTCAATTCCGGTCGGCCCCGGTATGTTTAAAGTTTGGAAGCTAATAGCTAACAGCTTTTAGCTACTAGCTTTTGAAAACTTAACTTTTCACTTCTAACTTTTCAAAACCGCCAACTTCAGTTCTGCCCGGGTATTCCTTTAAGGCTTTCTCCAAACAAATCATAGCGTTAGCCAAGTCTGTCTTATTCAAAACGTATGCCAGACGAATTTGGTCTTTGCCTGCGCCAGGAGTACTGTAAAATCCGGCAGCTGGAGCCATCATTACTGTCTGATTGTCATGCGAAAACTCTTCTAACATCCACTGGCAGAAAGATTCGGCATCATCAACCGGGAAACGCGCTACCACATAGAATGCACCACCGGGATTGGGGCAATAAACGCCCTCCATCTTATTCAGTGCCGCTACAAGCATGTCTCGCCTGCTGGTATACTCTTTATTTACATTATCAAAATACGATTGTGGCGTATCCACAGCAGCCTCGGCAGCAATCTGTGCAACCATTCCCGGACTTAGCCGAGCTTGCGCAAATTTAAGCGCAGTTTCGATAACTTTTCGGTTTTTTGTAATAAAACATCCCAAGCGGGCGCCGCAGGCACTGTAACGTTTTGATATACTGTCGAAAACAATTACATGCTCATCCAGCCCATCCAGGTGCATTGGCGAATAGAACTTACTGTCGTCATAGCAAAACTCGCGGTAAGCCTCATCTGCAAACAAGTATAGATCATATTTGAGGCAAAGGTTTTTCAATTCAACCATTTCCTCATAGGAATATAAATAACCTGTTGGATTATTAGGATTGCAAATAAAAATTGCTTTTGTTTTATCGGTAATCAGTTTTTCAAACTCACTGATAGGAGGCAACGCAAAACCATTATCAATTAAAGATAGAACAGGTTTTACAGTAACATTGCTCATCCATGCAAATGCATTGTAATTTGCATAAAAAGGTTCCGGAATAATTACTTCATCCTCCGAATCCAGGCAAGTTTGCATCGCTATAACGATGGCTTCAGAAGCTCCGGTTGTTACTAAAATATCATCAACAGTTATGTTGTAGTTTGCTTTATTGTAGTATTCAACCAGCTTATTACGATATGATAAAGTCCCTTCAGACTGGGTGTACGCCCAAACCTTAAAGTCGATATTTTTAATAGCATTAAGCATAACCTTTGGTGTCTCTATATCAGGTTGCCCGATATTTAAATGGTACACCTTCTTTCCCTGTTGCTTTGCTCTCTCTGCGTAAGGGGTTAGCTTTCTGATAGGAGATGCTGGCATCAGCTTCCCCTTGTTGGAAATTTGTGGCATAGTGCGCAAAAATAAAAAAACCTCTCTGTTAACAGAGAGGTTTCAAATTTTTTAAAGCTTTTATTTTTATTTAGAGCTACTCGTTACAACCTCTCCTTTAATATAAAGGTATTTCACTGGCGTCTTGGCATTAGATTTAATGGTAAGAGGCTTAGTAAAAGATCCGGCGTTGGCGGCGTTATAGGTTACAGAAATAACTCCAACTTCACCTTTTTTAATAGGAGTGCTGGTGTATTTTGGTACTGTACATCCGCAAGTTGACTCTACGCTTGAGATTATAATTGGCTGATCGCCAATATTAGTAAATTTAAAATCGTAACTAACTGGCTTGCCTTGAGGAATTTTTCCAAAGTCCTGAGTTTCCTTTTCAAATTTAAACTCTCCTGGCTCATCAGCACGCATTGCAGTGAAAAGGGCAATGCCCAAAATAACCGCACATATTGATAATAGCTTTTTCATTTTTAAGATTTGTACTACAAAGATAAAAGTAAATTCTAATGTTCAAATAATATACCAAATATACGTATGTAAAATCTTATGGTTTCAGAACACCTATATTTTATTAATTTTGAAGATTGACCTAGAGGATATGCCATCAATAGAAATGAATGTAACTAACCAGTTTGATGTTTCCGAATTAAGCTTTGACGATTTTAAGAAAATTATTCTTAATGATTACCGCATATGCTTTGAAAGCCGGCAGGCCAGTATCCTTGGCCGAAAGGAAGTTTTAACGGGCAAAGCGAAATTTGGAATTTTTGGCGATGGTAAAGAAGTAGCACAAGTTGCTATGGCTAAAGCCTTTAAAAAAGGCGATTGGCGTGCCGGATACTATCGAGACCAAACGTTTATGTTCGCAGCCGGTATGGCAACAGTGACTGAGTTTTTCTCTCAGTTGTATGGAAACACTGATATAGAATTCGACCCTTTTTCTGGTGGGCGGCAGATGAATGCCCATTTCGCAACACGTATTTTAAATGAAGACGGCTCTTGGAGAAACCAAACAGAAGTAAAAAATACGTCGTCAGATATATCCACAACAGGTGGGCAAATGGCCCGTTTGGTTGGTTTAGCCTGGGCATCTAAGCTATACCGGCAGAATCCGGATTTAAATTATCTGAAGGATTTTTCAATAAATGGAAATGAGGTTGCCTTTGGTACCATCGGTAATGGATCGACTTCTGAAGGGGTATTTTTTGAAGCAATGAATGCTGCGGGGGTATTGCAAATCCCGATGGCTATTTCTGTGTGGGATGATGCTTATGCAATTTCTGTCCCTTCAGAACTTCAAACTACTAAAATGGATATTTCTGAAATTCTAAAAGGCTTTCAGAGAGACGAAAAAGGCGAAGGTTTTGAAATTTTTAAAGTAAAAGGCTGGGATTATCAAGGTTTATGCGAAACTTACGAAAAGGCAATTGAAATCTGCCGGGAGAAGCACATACCTGCTTTAATACACGTGTATGAAATGACCCAGCCTCAGGGGCATTCCACTTCAGGCTCGCACGAACGATATAAAACTAAAGAGCGTTTAGAATGGGAAGCGGAGTATGACTGTTTGGTACAAATGCGTAAATGGGTGCTTGATTCGGCTATTTGTTCCGAAGAGGAGCTGGTTCAAATAGAAGAAGAGGCTAAAGTGTATGTGCGTGCATGCCAAAAGGAAGCCTGGAATAAAGTTCAATCAGTTTTTAAAAACGAAGCGTCAGAAGCCTCCACGTTATTAAAAGCTTTAGGAAATGAATCTGTAAACAGGTTGGCCCTGCACCTTACTTCATCTGTTGAGATTTCCAGAAGGGATATTTTTGTAGCGATAAGAAAGGCTTTCCGCATAGTCGCTAAACAAAGTTCGCCGGCAAAAGCTCAGTTACTTGAATGGTACAAGAAAGAATTTAAGCTCAATCGTGAGAGATATAATTCTCGTTTATTTACGGATGGAGTTAATGCCCCTTCAACTATTCCTGTAATTCCTGCAAAATATGCTGATGATGCTAAATTGCTGGATGGCCGCGAAATTTTAAATGCTTGCTTTGACCAAAATATAGCTCGCGACCCGCGAATTATTGCTTTTGGCGAAGATGTGGGAAGTATTGGCGATGTTAACCAAGGCTTTGCAGGTTTGCAAGCTAAATATGGCCATATGCGAGTAGCTGATACAGGCATTCGTGAGAGTACAATAATGGGGCAGGGGATAGGGCTTTCTCTCAGGGGCTTAAAGCCGATTGCTGAAATACAGTATGTAGATTACTTGCTATATTGTATAAATGTGGTAAGTGATGACCTTGCCAGCCTAAGCTACCGCACAAAAGGGGGACAAAAGTCGCCGGTATTGATCCGTACCAGAGGCCATCGCCTGGAAGGTATCTGGCATTCGGGATCGCCAATGGCTATGATCTTAGGTATTATGCGTGGTATCCACATTTGTGTTCCGCGTAATATGACTCAGGCGGCCGGTATGTACAATACTCTATTGCGTGCTGATGAACCTGCGATTGTAATTGAATGTTTAAATGGGTATCGTTTAAAAGAACTTTTGCCCTCTAACGTCGGTGAATTTACTGTTCCATTAGGTTTAGCCGAAGTTGTTAAAGAAGGTGCCGATATAACCATAGTTTCTTATGGATCAACTTTGAGAATTGTTGAGGAAGCAAGCCTGGAATTGGAAAAAATGGGCATTTCAGTAGAGATAGTAGATCCGCAAACGTTGCATCCTTTCGATCTGAATGGCATATGCGCTAACTCATTGAAGAAAACTAACAAGTTTTTGGTGGTTGATGAAGATGTTCCCGGGGGTGCATCGGCCTATATAATGCAGCAGGTTTTAGAAGTTCAAAAAGGTTACTATTACTTAGATAGTGCACCGAGGTCTATCACAGCTCAAGAGCACCGCCCTCCTTATGGCTCAGATGGTGATTATTTCAGTAAGCCATCTGCCGACGATGTGATTGAAGTGGTTTATGAAATGATTAGTGAAGCCAACCCTGTTCAGTTTCCCCCGCTTTATTAATTAGGCTATGACATATAAAAGAGCTTTAATTTACTGCTATGCGAATTAAAGCTCTTTTGCATTATAAGGAGTTTTTGACAAGTGTTATAACCTGAATCCTCTTAAGAATTCTTCCACACTCATCCGCTTTTTTCCTTCAATTTGAATGTCCTTAACGGCAATAAAACCATCGATGCAGGCAAAATGCAGATAGGTTTTGCCATCACTTAAAAAACCGGAGGGTTGTATACCAGGCTCTTTAACGATAAGGTCAGCAGTATAGATTTTCAGGGTTTTATCATGTAATGTAGTAAACGCCGCGGGATAAGGGCTTAGTCCCCTAATGTGGTTGTAAACTGTTTGGGCCTTTTGGTTCCAGTTGATAAGGCAATCTTCTTTAAAAATTTTAGGGGCGTGTTTTGGCTCTTCATGGTGAGCCGTCTTTTGAGGCGTTTCAGAATAGTTGCCTGTTTCAATAGCCTTAACGGTTTTTACCAATAACTCTGCCCCGATAAGCATCAACTTATCATGAACGGTGCCGGCAGTGTCATTGTCAGCAATATCTACGGCCTCAGAGAAGATGATATTCCCAGTGTCAATTTCATGCTGTAAAAAAAATGTACTTACACCAGTGTGTTTTTCTCCATTAATAACCGCCCAATTGATGGGAGCTGCTCCCCGATAATGCGGCAGCAATGAGGCATGTAAGTTAATTGTGCCCTTTGGTGGCATATTCCAAACAATTTCTGGTAACATGCGGAAGGCCACCACCACCTGCAAATCGGCATTAAATGACCGCAGTTCTTCAATAAAATCTGCAGCTTTTAGCCTAACGGGTTGTAAAACAGGTAGCCCTTTTTCAACTGCATACTTTTTTACAGCAGATTCATTAAGTTTTTGGCCTCTGCCGGCAGGCTTATCCGGTGCAGTAACAACTGCTACTATGTTTATCCCAGCATTTAGAAGCGCATCCAAAGAGGCTACCGCAAAATCGGGAGTTCCCATAAAAATTACTCGCATTGTAAAATGTATAAAGGCTCGTAAGCCAGGTTTCTAGATTGTTTTTAAGGATAAAGCAAGTATTTTTTTCGCATTCTTTTAAATTCAGAGAGGGCTGGTTCCCAACTCCTGCGAATTTCGTCTTCGCTTTTGCCATCAATAATTTGTTGTTTTAGGGTTTCATTTCCAGCCAAACGTTCAAATCTGTTGATCTGTTTGCTTTGTTTGTAATCAAAGAATTTTTCTTTCTCGGGATAGGCCTGATAAAGTTCGATCAACCATTGAATATTGATTTTACCGCTCTTTCGGAAAATTTCAGTGTTATATTCCCTAAGGTCAATTCCATAACATTTTAGGTTTTGATGAAGGGGTGTTTCGCTCATTCCAGGAATGCTTACCGGCGTAAAAGAAAAAGAATATTTTTTACCCAATTGTGGATTGCCAAGTACCTGAAAGGGAAAGTAAGTGCCTCTACCCTGACTGATAATCGTTCCTTCAAATAAACACAAAGAGGGGTAAAGGAGTATTGATTGTTGCGTGTTAAGATTAGGCGATGGCTTAACCGGCAGCGTATAAGCCGTATTATGGGTATAATTTGCCATTTTTACTACTTTCAGCTTGCACTGAATTTTGTTTTTCAACCATCCCTCGCCATTGATCATTTGGGCATATTCGGCAATGGTCATGCCATGCACAATAGGCACCGGATGCATCCCGATAAATGATTTCTGGCTTTCTTCTAATACCGGGCCGTCTACATAGAATCCGTTAGGGTTGGGCCTGTCTAATACAAGTACCTCGATGTTATTTTCGGCACAAGCCTCCATCAAATAATGAAGCGTTGAGATGTAGGTGTAAAAACGCGCTCCTACGTCCTGAATGTCGAAAATAACAATATCAAGCCCCTGTAAATCTTCCTTTGTAGGTTTATAGTGCGATCCATATAGAGAAATTACTGGAATACCTGTTTGCTTATCCACATTGCTTTCTACTTTGGCACCGGCACTTGCCTGTCCCCTGAATCCATGTTCTGGGCCGAACGCTCTTACAATGTTAATGCCTGATTTTTTGAGAGTATCCACACTCAGTTTATCGCCTATAATAGACGTCTGGTTAATTAACATACCCACATTTTTACCCTTTAGATAGTCAAGGTACAGGGGCAATTGTTCTGCACCCGTTTGTAGCCTAAAGCGCTCCGGTGTCCTTTTTTCCACTGCAGGCTGTGGTGTTGTTGATGCCGACGGTTGTTTTGTCGTTGTAATATGTCTACTACAAGAGCAAAATGCTGTATTAAGTATAAAAAGTGATGCTATTGCTAAAAAAGATGTTTTCATTAGATTAGGATTAATCCAGCGCTTATAACAGACGCCAGAAATTTTGCATCTTTGCTAACACTCAATAAAACCGAAACGTTTGAATCTGCCCGTATTTATAGCGAGAAGAATTACTTTTAATTCAAAACGTACTTTTTCCAAGTTAAGCGTCCGCATTGCAATAATAGGCATTATGCTCAGTTTGGCGGTAATGATTTTGTCCTTAGCGGTGGTAAAAGGATTCAAATCGGAGATAAGAGAGAAGATTCGTGGCTTTTCCGGGGACATAATTGTGATGAAGCTGGTTAAGGATGCCTCATACGATAACTCTCCTTTTGAAATAAATGCTGATACGTTAAAGAAAATCGCTACTCTTCCTGAGATCGCCCACATTCAGCCTTATGCTTTAAAGCCGGGCACCATAAATACTCACGAAGAAATCGAAGGAGTGTTTATTAAAGGGGTGGATAGAAATTATGACTGGGATTATTTTAAGAAGATTTTAGTTGCCGGTAAGGTCATTGATTTTTCTGACTCTGTAAAAGCAAGAAGGCAAATTATCATTTCAAAAGTTCTGGCTAATAGGCTTAATCTTAAAGTAGGAGACGATTTCCTGATGTATTTTGTGCAGGAGTCCTTACTAAAGCGAAAGTTTGAGATCGTCGGTATTTATGACCTGGGGGTAGAGGAGGTGGATAAAACCTACATTATTGGCGATATATCTGTTATTCGAAGGCTCAATAAATGGAAACCAGACGAAGTTGGAGGATATGAATTACGGGTTAGAGACTTTAACAACCTGGATGTTGCTACTCAGCGAGTGGCCGACAACATGGCTTATAATGTGAATAGCTACTCCATCAAGGAATGGTACCCGGCAATCTTCCAATGGCTTTCTTTACTTGATGTGAATACCGAGGTGATTTTAATACTGATGATGGCAGTTGCTGTTATTAACATGGTTTCAGCCCTTCTTATCATTATTTTGGAAAGAACCAATATGATAGGAATACTGAAAGCTTTAGGAAGTACAAATTGGGACATTCAGAAGATATTTCTTAACAATGCAGCTTATCTTATAGGTTTCGGCTTGCTTTTAGGAAATGTGGTAGGATTAGGCTTGGGGGCATTCCAGCTATACACTCACTTTTTCCAGCTCGACCAAGCCTCGTATTATATGTCCTTTATCCCGGTAGAATTTAATCTGATAGAAATTATTGTTTTAAACATAGGTACTTTACTGGTTTGCCTTTTGGTTCTGATTATCCCCTCAATGCTGGTAACTCGTATCTCCCCTGTTAAAACAATAACTTTTAAATAAGATTAGAAAATCTCCAGATCGGGCTGCTTTTCTAGCCCAGGCTTTACAATAAAGCCGGCCGCTTTATCTTGCGAGCTGCTCACACTCGGCTTTGGGTTAACTCCATTTAAGCTTATTTCATAAGCTTTGCCATCTAGAATTACCGATATGGCATCTTTTTGTTCTCCTGTAGAATTGCCGATGGTTAAAACCGTTTCAGTCCAGGTGTTATCGCCATTGGTAATTTTGATCCGGGTTGCGCAATTACCTTCGTCTTCGCAAGGTTCTGTATGAACCGGGCAGCGGTTATCAATAATTGAAGAGATTTGGAGGGTTAAAGCCTGATTCTGGTTTTTGATTAAAACCTTTTCGTTGATTTTGGCTTCAAATGCTTGATTAAAAGCAGACTGCTTCAGCCCGCTTAGGTCTTCTTTTTCACAAGAAGATACTGCAATGCCCAGCACTACAGCAGATAAGGTTAGGTATTTCATGTTTCTTAATACGTTCTTCACCAGATTCTTACAAACATTAAACCCCAAAACGTTTTTAGGAGAAAAATATTGTAAGTGCTGACAGTTCTTTATTCCTGATTGGATATCTAGGAATCTAAGTGCGTTAAATTGGGCGCAAAAGTAGCTTTTTTTTGGGGCTGATCTGTATTAAAAAATAAAAAGGCTGAATAAAATGGCTTAATGTTTGTTTTTCAGTCCACTAAAATTAAGTTTGAGGTTCATTCCTGCAGCTCCAAAGCGAAGGTCTCTGGCTCCCTGGCCTCCCAACGGATACTTAAGAAACGGCTCAAAAGATAAACGATTTTTTCCCACAGCTCTGCCAAAGCCCATTGAAACGTTAAGTGTGCGAGCAAAATCAAAGTTTTTAAACTTAGCAGAGCCCTCGGTGTCATCACTTGTTGATGCGCTAACACTCTTGTCTGAATTTGCAAGGTATGAGTAAGAATAAGACTCCTCGATAAACAAATTAGAGCTTACCCCTGCAATTAAATATAGCTCGTTCTTATTTTCAACAAAGGTGTACTTTAAATTAACAGGAACATCTAGTCCCAGAAGGGAAGCATCGTATTTATTTATATTGTAAGTAGTTGTGTTAGTAGAAACCCCAGGAGGCAATAACGACCCTTTAATATCGCTTTGAAAGTTGGCGTTCATACTGGAAATAAAGCTTGCCTCTACACTTTGCGGGATATTGTTATTTTCAAATTGTAAAGTGTTTTGTGCCAAAGAGATACCGGTAGCTAGTTTAAGTTTTTTACTTAAGCCAATTTCTGATGACAAGCCAACACCAGTGTTAATACTTGATGAGCTCCCGGATGCATAGTTAAAAAAGCTTCCCGCAAAAATCCCTATTGACAGCTTTTTGTCTTTTACTTTGGGTTGTTCTTTTTTAGGATTTTCTGCAATTAAAGCCAGCGGAATTGTTTTTTGGGCAGAAGCAGGCTTACTTTGAAGGAAATCGGAGATGACAGCGTTTTCAAAGGTATTGCCTGGATTTTGGTGTACAAGCACCGGGGTGCTTTTTGTTGAAACAGGTTCATCAGTTACATCGGTAAAAACAGCAGGAGTTACCCGATCTTCTTCTTCCAAAACTGCCAGTATATTTTTTATCTGGCCATGGTTGCCATTTTGTTCTTCTCTTTTCCCGTGGTAACTTGTTGTTCTTTTAGATTTTACCGGATAAGCAGGCTTAACTGTATTAATAGTATTGTCCGTCGAAATACCTTGATGGATATTTTCGCTGTTATTCTCAGCACCGGTTAAAGGTTCGTATGAGTTTTGCGTATTGGCCAAAGTATTTTCAGAAGCGTGCTGCTGTGTTTGCGGTTTAGCCTGCTTGGAAGATTTTCCTGCGAGATAAACCTTATCAGTTTCAAAAGAAAAATAAGCCCAGGTGCCTAAAGCTAAAAGCAGAATTGCGGCGGCGGACTGCCACCACCATAGCGGCACAGTCTTTTTCTCTTTTTCGCCGGGAAACCTTTTTCTAAGTTCCTGCCAGCCCAAATCAGCAGAATCATACTCGAAATACTCGAACACGTCCCTTATC